>JAFLSM010000029.1 GCA_022510955.1 Ruminococcus sp.
ATCGCTTGTAAAATTCTTTTTTCGGGTTTACCCCAACTATTGACACAGAGCCTTTTTTATTTATAAAATAAAATCATTCATCATCCTTTGGCAAAGGAATTGTCTGGAACACCTCACACACCTTGTCCCTCTGCCACAGTATTGGAGTTACTCTCAGTGAGTAGCCGTATCCGTTATCCATAGTCCACTCAAACGGCTTTGCCTGAGGCATACCGTAAATTGCAAGCAAGGTCATAATTACTCCGCCATGGGTAACAATTACGCTTTCGGTTGTGCCTGTTTTCATCAAGCCCTCAACAATACTTTCAAACATAAGGCAAATTCTGCGAACAAAATCGGCATTGCTCTCTCCCCTTGGCGGTTTAACCTCATTATCACCAGCAAGCCACTTTTCAAAGTCGGGGTCATTTTTCAGCTCGTCAGCAGTTTTTCCCTCCCACTCACCGAAGTTACATTCGGAAAGATTTGTAATTGACAGCGGATTTTGTTCAGGATATAGAATTTTGCAGGTTTCAACGCAACGCTTCAACGGGCTTGTAAATACAGCTTGCGCTCCGGGATATTTACATTCAAAATCAAGTTTTTTAAGTGACATTTTCCCCTTATCCGAAAGCGGTACATCAGTTGTACCAATGTATTTTCCTGCAAGGGTTTCATCAATCGCACCGTGGCGTATAAAGTGAATAATATATGATTTCATAGCTTTCTCCAAAATAAATTAATACTATATTGCGTTGAATATAATAAAAATGACGTTACTATAAAGCATTTTCAAAAATTTCTTTAGCGTTATTCATCATCTGTTCAACAACCTGCTCGCCGCATTTTGATGAAATACAATTAATTGCTTCACTATAAACCTCAGGTGTGTTGTGCCTTAGGGAATGGGCATCAGAACCGATTATATCAATTAAGCCTTTGGAAATCAACTTCAACATTTTTCTGCGTTTGAACATAGGCGCTTTTTTTGCATAATTAGAAATATTAGTCTGAATAACCACACCCATATCTTTCAGCTCAGAAATAATCGAAGGATTATCTATAAGAGTTTGATATCGTTCAACATGAGGTATTACAGGAATAAGATTATGTTCATTTATGAATGAATAAAACTTATTCATTGTGTTCTCGCTAAATCTTGAATTATATCCAAACTCTGTGAGAATATAGCGAGAATTTCCATATGAAAGCTCAGAAAGGTCATTATTGCCAAATAAATATCTTGTCACATATACCTCTGTACCAAGAACGATATTGACATCTTTCGGAATATACGGCTTAAACTTTTCAAATGCCTCCCTGCGGATTTTCACAAAATCCTCAACGCTCATCTCATGTGTATAAAAATGAGGCGTCAAACAAATATTTTTTACACCCTGCTTTTTCAAAACACTAATCAAAGAAAGTGCTTCTTCAACAGACTTTGCTCCGTCGTCAAACTCAGGCAAAATGTGCGAGTGCATATCATATAACTGCATTTATATCTCCTCTATCAAAGAGCCGCACAAACAAGGTCGCCCATTTCTTCTGTGCCAACCTTTGTGAAACCGTCTTCGTAAATATCAGGTGTACGATGTGTTTCAAGCACCTTAGCAACAGCATTTTCGATTGCATCAGCAGCCTGAGGCTGTGAAAGTGAGTAACGAAGCATCATTGAAACTGAGAGGATAGTTGCAAGCGGATTTGCAATATTCTGACCTGCAATATCAGGAGCAGAGCCATGAATAGGCTCATAAAGACCAAGCTTACCGCCCGAAAGACTTGCAGACGCAAGCATACCGATTGAACCGGCAATCATTGATGCCTCATCAGAAAGAATATCGCCGAAGATATTTGATGTAACAATAACATCAAACTGCTGAGGATTTCTTACAAGCTGCATTGCTGCGTTGTCAACATACATATGATTAAGCTCAACCTCAGGATACTCCTCAGAAATTCTGATTACAGTTTCTCTCCAAAGGCGTGATGATTCAAGAACATTAGCCTTGTCTACACTTGTAAGCTTTTTATTTCTTTTCATAGCAAGGTCAAATGCTACTCTTGCAATACGCTCAACCTCTGGTACAGAATACATTTCAGTATCCCAAGCAGCGGGATTACCGTCCACTTCTGTTCTGCCCTTTTTGCCAAAATAAATTCCGCCTGTAAGCTCTCGTACAATCATAATGTCAAGGTTTCCGCCGATAATTTCATCTTTAATCGGAGAAGCACTTTTAAGCGGTCCGAAAATTACGGAAGGACGAAGATTTGCAAAAAGTCCGAGTGCGCCTCGAATTCCCAAAAGTCCTGCCTCAGGACGATTGTTGCCGGGTTGGTTGTCCCACTTAGGACCGCCGACAGCACCTAAAAGCACACTGTCAGACGCTTTACACTTTGCAACAGTTTCATCAGGAAGCGGCACACCTGTTGCATCAATAGCACAGCCTCCGAGAAGTGCTTCATCATATTCTACTGTAAAATCAAACTTTTCAGCTGCTTTGTCAAGCACCTTTACTGCCTGATTAACAATTTCGGGACCTATTCCGTCACCCTTCAAGAGTGTAATTTTGTAATCTGCCATATTTATATACTCCTTAAATATTATTATTTACAAAAAGTTTATTTTGTAATATACTATATGTATAATACAATCTATAATATATTATTATACTATTTTTATAAAAGAGGTGTCAAGTGTGAACAGTGATTTCCCGAGAATATTAACTTTTTTACGAAAGGAACGAGGATTAAGCCAAAAGCAGGTTGCTAATGATATGGGAATTTCTCAGGCTTTGCTCTCTCATTATGAAAAGGGTATTCGTGAATGCGGTCTTGATTTTCTCATTAGAGTTGCAGATTATTTTGAAGTTTCCTGTGATTATCTTTTAGGCAGAACCGTACAAAGAAACATTGCGTCAATATCACCTGATGATATTCCAGACAGTGATGAAATAAGTCATTTAAAAGGAAATATGATTAATCAGATTAACAAAAAACTGCTAAACAACACAACCTCGGTAATTTTTGATTTACTGGCACAAATAGGCAACAAAAATCTTACAAATGCCGTAAGCAATTATTTAATGAGTGCCGAGTATCAGGTGTTTAGAATAATTTATTCTGCTGAATCAACCAACTCACAATCAATGTTTTCAATTAGCCGTAATCGTTACAGCAATCTTTGCAGTGCCTCAATGGTTCTTGACCTTGAAATTATTAATGAATTAATTGAACAAAACAACATTTCAATTCCTCTTTCACCCGACATTATTTCTACTTATTTTGAAAAAGGTGCTTCATCACTATTTAATCTGATTCAATTTTCAGAGCGAAATATCAAAAATATTATAAGACATATAAGCTTTAAATAATTTACTTATCTGCGAAAGTAATATATGAAAAAGTTGTAATTGCTGATAGGACTATATACATAAAAAGGGACTGTTTCAAATTTTGAAACAGTCCCCAATATTTTGCATAATATAATATTAGTTCATAATTATATAGGTAAAGTAACCTGCATAGCATAGAAGCATCAAAACGCCTGCCCAGCGTTTGAGTTTGTGGCCTTTGCTTAATAAACAAAGGAGTAACAATACAGCTGTTGCTACGCAAATAATGGTATCAATCAAGAACTGCGGTTGATATACAACAGGTGTAATTAGTGATGATGTGCCGATAACAAATAAAATATTAAAAATATTACTTCCAACAATATTTCCTATAGCAATATCGGCTTTCTTCTTCAGTCCTGCTGTGACACTTGTTACAAGCTCAGGCAATGATGTGCCAAGCGCTACAATGGTCAATCCGATAAAGCGTTCGCTCATTCCAAATGTTCGTGCAATGTTTGTTGCCGCATCAACTGTGATATTACTGCCGAAGATGACAAGTGCGACACCTATAAGACCAAATATAATAAGGTTTAGCATACTCTCTGATGAACTTTCTGTTTCTGAATCCTGATTTGCCATACCTTTTTTTGCCATATAAAAAAGATATGTAAGATACATAATAAAAAGCACCCACAAAATAATACCGTTAAAAATATTAATCACATTGTCAAACAGACCAAGAATACCAAAAACAACAGTTATCAAAATCATAAAAGGAATTTCATATTTGATTGTTGATTTTTGCACCGCAATCGGTGTGATAATCGCTGTAAGACCAAGTATTATAAGCACATTCATAATATTACTGCCAATAACATTACCGACAGCAATATCTGCACTTCCTTTGAATGCAGCTGAAACACTGATTGCCGCCTCAGGTGCACTCGTACCCATTGCAACTATTGTAAGACCTACGACAAGCGACGGAATACCAAACTTTTTTGCAATGCCTGCTGCACCGTCAACAAACCAGTCGGCACCTTTTATCAGCATTACAAAACCTAATACAAGAAAAAGTATTTGAATTATTATTTCCATTTTTTTCTCTCCTCCTATACTGAACACCGTTTAAAAATGAGATAAAATATACCTACAAAATATCTACTGTTTAAATGGTGTTAAGTATCTTTTGCCTAATTATATTTATGACAACAAACAAAACAAAAATACTTAAAAATATAAAAAAACTCACAGACAGCATAAAACTGTCTGTGAGTCTCATCGTTTAATACTAATCGCCAATAGAAGAGTGGAATAGACTTTCGAGCAAATTTTGTGCTGTACAAGGATGACGATGACAGGCTAACGCCTGTCAAGGAGAAGAACGCAGTACAGTGCAAAATCTGCCGGAAAGATATCTGCTATTCTATTGAAGATTAGTATAAAGTAATACCGGGCAAAAGCCGTACTGACGATAATACTATACACAAATGTGTACCGATTACTCCCTCATAGCGGTATGGATTATACCATATATTTCCGTGATTTGCAAGAGAAATAATAAAAATCATCATCCAAAAATTACAATTCCGTCTTTTCCTAAAACTTCATTATTGTAGTTATTTGAAAATAAAACATTACCATCTGTTGAAACTTTCTCGTCAACATTTGAACAATTAAGCACAACAGTAAGTGTTGAATTTTCCTTCTTTTTTGTATATGTTACAAGGCGATTATTTTTGTTGTGGATAAACTGAAGATTCATACTTTTTGCCGCTTTATTTGTATTTCTGAGTGCAATCAGCGATTTAATCTTTTCTGTAACCTCTGAAAATTTACCTTTTTCTATATCACTCCACGGCATACAACGACGACAATCGGGGTCATATCCTCCCTCAAGAGCTATTTCTGTTCCGTAATATATGCTCGGACTGCCATAAAGCGTAAACAAAACAGCAACCATCTGATAGAATTTATCAATATTCTTATCTATGGCATTTATCAATCTGATTGTGTCGTGAGAGTCAAACAAGTTCATCTGCACTCTGCAAATTTGCTCGGGGTAGGCTGATGACATTCTGTTGTAATGACATTCAAGAAACTGAGATGTAAGCTCACTCTCGCTGAAAAAGCGTTTGATTCCCTCTGTAAGTGGATAATTCATAACGGCATCGTATTCATCACCCATAAGCCAATTTATGGAATCATGCCAGATTTCGCCCACAAGATAAACATCAGGATTTAGCTCTTTTACTTCATCATGAAGCCTACGCAAAAAACGATGACTTACTTCATTGCCGACATCAAAACGAATTGCGTCTATTTTCCAATCAGCAACCCACTTTTTACACAGACCAATAAGATAATCTGCAACTTCATTATTATTGGTATTTAATTTAGGCATACCCCTGAAAAAAGCAAATGTGTAAAAATTCTTATCCTTGGTATCACCCGTTTTTTTGATTGGAAAAAAGTTCACCATAAACCAATCTTTATAGCGTGAATTCTCACCATTTTTTACAACATCCTGCCACTTATCAAAGTCCCAACCGCTGTGATTAAATACTGCATCAATCATAATTTTTATGCCACGGCGGTGTGCTTCATTTACAAGTCTGATAAAAGTCTGTTCATCACCAAAGTAAGGGTCAATAATCTCATAATCTTCTGTATTATACTTATGGTTAGACCTTGACTTAAAAATCGGATTTAAGTATATGCCCGACACGCCAAGGTCTTTGATGTAGTCAAGCTTTTGAATAATCCCCTCAAGGTCACCTCCGTACATATCGGCAAAGTGCACTTTTTGGCTCTTCCACTTTTTGCAACCGGGCGGATTAATACTGCTGTTACCGTTGCAGAAACGCTCAGGAAAAATCTGATACCAAATTGTGTCCTCAACCCACTGTGGTGTTTTTATAATATCGGATTTATTCATCCATGGCATCAAAAAGCAACGAGGAAGATTTCTATGTCTGATTTCATTCTCGGTATATATTCCCTCTTCAAAGCAATAGAGCTTTTCAGATTCATTTTCAATTATAAAATAGTATTTCAGTCTTTTATATTCCGGAGCAATAACGATTGACCATAGCTTTTGATTTTCAAGTATTTTTACATCAAGCATCTGGGCTTTTGTACCACTCCATTTGCCCTTGCCTCCCATAATACCTGCAAGATATGGGTCCCCCTGGCAAATTGTTACCTTTTGTGCGTCAAGCCCTGTATACATACTGATTTTCAAGTTATCTTCATCAAGGGCATAGCAAAGCTCAGCAAAAGAGCGGTGAAAAATTTCAGATTTTTTCATTATCACATCTCCGTTTAGAATTATAATAGCATTTTATTAACAAATAAATACAAACCAATTTTCAACAAAATAGACTACCCCGTTTGAGGTAGTCTATAAATTAAAACTGATTAAAACGAGACAAAAATTCCTTTGTACGAGGATTTTGAGGATTTCCTATAATCTGTTCAGGCTTACCTTCTTCGGCAATTACACCGCCATCCATAAAGATGATTTTGTCGGCAACATCACGGGCAAAGTCAATCTCATGAGTAACAACAACCATTGTACTGTCAGAGGTTTTAAGACCTTTAATAACACTAAGCACCTCGCCTGTAAGCTCAGGGTCCAGTGCAGAGGTTGGTTCGTCAAAACACAATACATCAGGATTGAGCGCAAGTGCCCTTGCAATAGCAACACGCTGTTGCTGACCACCGCTAAGATTGCAGGGATAAGAGTCTTTTTTCTCGGAAAGTCCGACCCTGCCAAGCAAAGAAAGTGCGTTTTCTCTGATAATTTCCTGCGCTTGCTTATAGGTTTTGACTCCCATATATTCGCCTGTAGTTTTCAACTGTTCCTTTGCTAAAAGCATTGGAGCAAGCGTTATATTGTCTATTACCTTATATTGCGGAAAAAGGTTAAATGACTGAAAAACAAGACCAAAGTGAAGTCTGTTTTTTCTGATTTGACTGTCAGTTTTCTTTGAAGGGTCATCGCCGTCAAACAAAACATTGTTATTTACAATAATCTGACCTTTTTGCGGTGTTTCAAGAAAGTTAAGGCAGCGTAAAAGTGTTGTTTTACCTGAGCCGGAAGAACCGATTATAGCCAAAACCTCGCCTTTTTCAAGCGAAAAGCTGATGTTTTTGAGAACCTCATTCCTGCCAAAGCTCTTCTGAATATTCTTTACATTCAACAAAGACATATAATCGCCCCCTTAACCCTTGTAGTAATCAAGCTTTTTCTCAAAGAATGAAAACAGCAGTGTAAGCACGCCGCAAAATGCAAGGAAGAACAATGCTGAATAGAATAACGGCCAAATCAGACCTTGCATTGAAAAGTCCTTTGCATTCATCAGAATCTCAGGAATTGCTATTACACTTGCAAGAGAAGTATCTTTGACAAGTGTAATAATCTCATTTCCGATTGGTGCTGTTATACGCTTGATAACCTGTAAAAGCACAATCTTAAAAAAGATTTGGCTTTTCTTCATACCAAGCACCTGTCCTGCCTCGTACTGACCCTTTGGGATAGCCTCAATACCGCCACGGAAAATCTCAGAAAAATATGCGGCATAGTTGATAACAAAGGCGATTAAAGCCGCATTTATTCGTGAAAAGTTAAATCCTCCACCCGACATAAGAGGCGGAACATAAAATACTACAAAAAGCTGTAGCATCAGGGGTGTGCCTCGAATAATCCACACAAAAAACTTTGTAACAAGCTTAAGAGGTATGAAGCGTGATCTTGAACCCATCGATACTATAAAACCTAAGGGCAAAGACAAAAGCAATGTAATGATAAATATAAAGCTATTTTCACCAAAACCCTTTAACAGTTGTTGGGTAACATTAATAAACTGATCCATTTCCCTATATTCCTAAAGCTTACTTTGACTTCTCTACTAAAAGAAGGTCTTTAAGATTATACTCATCTGCAATATTATCAAGCTCGCCGTTATCTGCAAGCTTCTGAATAGCTGCGTTGAGCTTTTCAAGAGTTTCTGTGCTGTTCTTGCGAATTGCAATACCGTACTGCTCAGGAGCAAAGCTCATATCCTCAACAACTGTAAGATCAGCATAGTCAGAGCCATCTCTAAGTGTTCCGATTGACATTACATAGTCAATGATAGCAACATCAGCAGTACCTGACTTAACCTCAAGCAGAGCCTTTGCCTGTGAATCAACAGAAACATAATTTGCATCTGCAAAATATTCTTCTTCCTTGGCAACATCTTCGCCAGCAGACTTCTTTTCTGCAACAACAGTTACATTGCTTGTAAGAGCCTTGTCAGCAGAAAATTCACTAGCCTTGTCAGCCTTTACAACCATAACCTGTTTATTCTCCATATATGGTGTTGAAATGTCCATATTTTCTTTTCTTTCGTCTGTAATTGTAAGACCGTTCCAGATGCAGTCGATAGTCTTTGCATTAAGTTCAACCTCTTTTGAATCCCAGTCAATCTTTTGGAATTTTGGTGTAACTCCCATTTCTTCGCAAACCTTTGTAGCAAACTCGGTTTCAAAGCCTGTAAGCTCGCCGCTGTCATCAAGGTAGTTCATTGGCTCAAAATATGTAATACCGATTACAAAATCGCCCTTCTCCTCAATGTAGCTCCAATCACCTGTGCTGCCTTCAGAATTTGATTCAGTTGATGATGAACCTCCACAGCCTGCAAGTACTGATGCCGACATAGCAGCAGCCATAAATAGTGCAATAAGTTTTTTCATAATAATTCCTCCACTTTGTAATTGTACCCTTTCGATACCTGTTTATTATAACATTATCACATTAGCAAAGTAAAGTGTTAAATTTAAAATAATCTACATTTTTATATAAAAAAGTAAAAAGCAGCCAGTGGGCTGAACCTTTCCGAGCAGACAGCACCATATGTAAATGCTCTTTTGTTCCCGAATGTTTCCGAGAAGTTTTCTATAAAGTAATAAGCGGCTAATATTAAACAAAATTTGAGAATTGTTTAGTCTTAGCCGTTTATTTATGAAACAAGTACAGCTTGTTTTCCGATTTGATTATATCTTACCTCCATCAAATCTCGTTTGTATTCGGTTATTCCTTTGAGCGGATCACTGACTATATAACAATCAGTGTCATAGTTAAATCCTAAAAGCACCATGCAATGCTCATAGGCATACCACACTACTTTTTCACTGTCAATCATCCATACCGTACTTTCATACGGCTCTGTAAGTTGCATTGTAGCCCAGAAAATTATCGGCTGTCCTTTTTTGACATAGTTTAAAAGCTGAGGAAAATCAAGTTCAGATATATTTTTTACATTCAAGTCAAGCTCATAATCAATAATATATCTCTGTGCAGTATTTACAATTACATCAGAGTAACATCCGTATGCCTCATTGCTGAACGGTGACCCCACAAAAGCGTTCTTAGGATTTGTTTGACCAATTTCGCCCTTTTCAAGATAATATTCGGCAAGATATGATTTATCTACATTGCAATTATAATAATTAAGCACAGTTGCGAGTGCAGTTACCTCACACCCCGTCGGAAGTTCAGGATACTGCAAAATCGGTGTTATATCAATCTTGAAAGAACCACGCTTTTGCCTTAGCACATCTGTTTTTTTAGTATTCTTTTTATCTTCTTTGTATATAATATTTGATGACAAATCCTTTATCTCTGCTTCGGCTGAGGTAACCATTGCACAATTTAACAGAACTGAAAAAATCAATGCAAATATTATAAAAAAGCTCATTATGAATCTGACATTTTTTATTGGTTGTTTCATCTCTCTGCCTCCTGTAATACTAATCTAATAAAGATTAGTATAATATCATCATACAGAAAGCGCAGATAAGAATTTGTTGTATTTTGTATAATATAAAATAACTTTTAATAAAGCCGATATTTTTATGGAATATTTTCAACTAAATAACTTCAAAAGAAAAAGGGAGCAAATCAATGCTCCCAAAAAAAGATTTTAATAATTATTCTTCAGATGTTTCTTCTGTATCAACGGTCTTTTTGCGAATAAGAAGAATCGGTGTTGTCTGCTTGCCTTGTCCGCATGGATTGTCTGCAATAAGTCCGAGCAGTTCTTCTTCGGTAAGTGTGATATCAGACGAATAACCGAGCACCTCCTGACCGAGGTCATTGGCGTCAACAATCATACAGCTCATGCCAAGCTTTTCTTTAATCTCATCACATACTCCATTTGGATTTTCAGGATTTTCAATGCCGATATCACGGTATTCTGACCAAACATGGTCATAGAAACCGTCAAGACCTGCAACCTCCTGACCAACGATTTCATAAAAAACGCCACGCTTGCCAAATAGCTTGCAAACACCGCCAGCTACGCTTGCCCACAATACTTTTAATACGCCTACTTTAGAAATAGCGTATTGCATTTTTATTGTTTCACCAACACCAACACCTGTATCGGGGTGTGAAGCAAACTTTGAAAGGAACTTTGCCCAAAATCCGATTTTAAGCTCTTCCCTCTTTACAACCCTGTTCTGGCAAAGAGCAATAATCTTTTCGCTTGAAGAAACAATGTCACCCTCCTCATACAAAGGTGCAACATATTTTTTGAAAATTTCAATATAATCCTCACCCTGCTTAACAAAATGAGTTTTAATTGCATGACGCATATATGTAGTGCCGTTTACGGTAATATCAACATTTTTTCCTTCGTTAGCAACAAATTCCATTATTCTACCTCCACTCGCCGTCATGTACAGCGATTCTTCAACGATATTTTACATTTCAATATTATACCCTATAATAGATATTTAATCAATAACTTTTGAACACAAGATAAAATTTTTAAACAGGGTTTAGTACCCTATTTATAATAACACAACATACTTAGAATATGCAAATAACCACCTGCAAATGCAAGTGGTTATACAAATTATTTCTTTTTATCCTTATTGACCTGCTGTTGATATGAAAGAATCTCTTTATAAATTCTTTCACAGTTGTTGTGGTCATCAAACTCGTAAAAATCTTCAACTCGCTCTATATACTTTTGCTTCATCTGACAGTTATTTTCCATATATTCACACAAAAGGTTAACAAGCTCATCGCTTTCGGTGCAAATTTCACCAAATCCCATTGTGTCATAGAAAAATCCGCCGTCCTCATAGTGTGCAGGCAGTTGTGACGGATGGAAATATACAAGAGGTTTTCTCATATAAGCAAAGTCAAACTGAACGCCCGAGTAGTCAGTTACCATAAGACTTGACTGCTGAAACGCTGTTTCATAATTGAAATCACCTACTGATGAAACAACCTCAACATATGGGTCAGGAGTAAAGTCATTAACCTGCGAGCTTAAAATCGGGTGCAAAACATACTTGATTTTATAGCCTGTACGCTTTGCAGTATCAATAAGTTTTTTATTGTTAATCAAATCATTATAGATTTTATAATAAGTTGTAGTCTTAAATTCAGGATTGTATGCACGCTGTTCACCCTCACTGGTCGTAACAGGCATAGCATTATACATTCTCCATGTCGGTGACAAGAGGATTTGCTTTTGGTCGTTGTTTATAAGACCGTCATATCTGCCGATACCCGTCATCTTGAGAATGTCAAAATCCTGATAGTTGTATGCGTGATTGCTCAAATTCTTGTACTCGTATTTTGAAGCGAGGAAGTACATTTGAGTATTATCAACCACTCTTTGCTGTGCCATTGCACACTTTTGAACAGAAAGTCCGTGTTGCAGGCACATTGACGGGAAGTTGCACAGATCTCTGATAAACCTTGATTTATCCATACTGTATCCGTTAAACGGAAAAACATTGGAGTTTGTAATCAATGCTATATCAGTATTCAAAAACAGCATTTTATGCTTAAAGGAACGATTTTTTACAGGCTTTAATCCGTCCTTTTTAAGGCGTTTGTAGTCTGATGTGTTTTTATCAATAATGTAATATCGGGAAATTCCGTCCTTTTTATCAGCACAATATCTGTAAAGATATTCACAGCTGTCGCCACCCTTGTACATCTTATCATACATCAACCAAATCTTCTTGTTCTTAAAGAACGGACGAGTAAGCCAATATTGAATTCTCAATATAAAGCAACGCTTGCTTTCTGAAAAAACAGCCGGTAAATACTTTAGCTCTCGCTTTAAAGTATCCAAAGCAGATGCTTTGTTGATAACGATTGAAGAATTTTTTTCGAGATAAGCAACATAATCATTAAATCTCCAATATGATCCCTGTGGTTTTAGTGTAAATTTAGACCAGTGATGCAAGAATGAAAGATTCAGCGGAATTACAGTAAGCTTGTATTTAGCAAAAAATGTGAGACTCTGTTTTTTTGCTTCCGGATTAAGCGGAAGTTCTAAATGGAAAGTGAATTTTTTATATGCACTGATTCCAAAATATTTTGTCAGAGAATAACGGTCAGTGTCTGTAAGTGAATACTTCTTATTGTTAAACACGGCATAGATTTCAATTTCATCAAGGTCAAAAACCCTTCTGAAAGAACCGTCAATAATCAATTTTCCGTCACGGTAATCAATGACATGCATACCAACTCTTTGACTTGTCAGTCTTGACACAAAGACATTGTCACAGCTAAGATAAACTTCTTTTTTGCCCTCAACATTTACAAGCGGCATATCTTTGAAAGT
This sequence comes from Ruminococcus sp., assembly GCA_022510955.1. Classification (GTDB taxonomy): domain Bacteria; phylum Bacillota; class Clostridia; order Oscillospirales; family Acutalibacteraceae; genus Ruminococcoides. Next base: position 12,956 of record JAFLSM010000029.1, read on the forward strand.
TCCGTTATGCTTAATCATATAGAACATTTCAGCTGCTTCTTCACTAATAGTAAGTGATTTATATTTGTTTTTATTTAAAACAAATCCGTTATCAACATATTGCAATGCCTTTCTTGAAGCAGAAATAAATTCTTGAAGTTCCTCTTCATTCATATTGCGCTTGTTGCGGTTGTTCATATTAGCAAGATAACGAGTGGAAACTGCAAACATTGTATAGAATTGAACAAATTCGGGAACCGAACCAAATTTTTTCTTACTGTCTTCAATTAAAGGGAATAAGAAATTATTAAATGAGTCTGTATACCAATCCTTGTAATTTGATGGGATATAATACAAAGGATCATCTTCATCGGGCATAAAGTATTCAAACTCAGCCTTATCAGCAGTTGCATACACAGGATAATCCATTTGCACCCTGAGCGCAAAGTCTGCAAAATATTCATATTTAAGATTGGTATTAAATTTATGAGCCTTAAAAACATCAGTTCTATATACCGTACCACAAACCTGAGGTACAATAAGATTAGGTGATTCCTCAATATTAATTACATAATTTTCATTAATTCTGTCCTTATTAAGTCTATATATCTTGCGTTCACTGAATATAGGATTAATACAGTATTTTGGAGCAAAAACATAAGGAATGTTCTGACTACGCTTAATTGCTTTAAAACATTCACCAAAATAGTTTTTACTGAAAATATCTCCGCAATGACACACGGTGATATACTCACCCACTGCACTCTCCATAGCAAGATTACAAGCTTCTGCCTCTGTCATGCCGTTCTTTGCGTCAATTACCTTGCAAAGCGAAAATTTCTGAACTGCCTCTTTGCTTGATTTATTCTTGCTTGAATCAACAACAATAACATCAAAATCTGACGCCTTGAAATTTTTTTGTTTATATATAGAAGATAAGGTATAAATTAATTTGTTGCTATCTTCCAAATATGGAATGATAACGGAAACAACTGAACTGCCCATATTTCCTCCAAAACACATAATATCTCTTTGTAATTATACCACATATAGGAAAAAATGCAAATAATAATTTATTTTTTCCGCTTTTATAGCGATTTCTCTTGTGTTTTAGCAATATTTTAAATACGCATTAAAATTTATTATAAGTTTAATTCTTAGATTTTGAAAAAACTAAAAAATATGTTACAATAAAATGGGGTAACATTATGAACACAAGAAATCAAATCAGAACAGTACAATTCAATAATATTACAATCAGCTATACACTTGTGAGAAAAAATGTAAAAAATTTGAATTTACGTATACATACCGATAAGAGTGTATATGTATCTGCTCCACACTTTGTATCGTCTGCGAAAATTGATCAATTTGTAATCAATAAAGGTGAATTTATATTAAACGCATTCAGAAAATTTGAAAAAACTGAACGGATTAAATCAAAAGAGATTGAGTATATAAACGGTGCAGAAATTCCGTACCTTGGTCACAAAATTATTCTTTGCTTAATTTCAAGCGAACAGCCAAAGTATGAGTTATGCGAAGACACACTGAAAATATTTACAAAAAATATTAACAGCAAGGAAGAAGTCGAAAAACTTGTCAATAAGTTTTATAGCGAGCAATGCAGAAACATTTTTTCTATGATTATCAAAAAGCAATATCAGCTTTTTGAAAAACTCGGAGTACGCTATCCGCAGTTACGGATAAAAAATATGAAGTCCCGCTGGGGATCCTGCCTTGTACAAAAAGGTATAATAACACTGAATTCATCATTGATTTATGTTCCCCTATCCTGCATTGAATATGTAGTGTTGCATGAATATTGCCACTTTATTCATCCAAATCATTCAAAGGATTTCCACGCCCTTGTTTCATCTTTTATGCCTGATTGGAAAGAGCGTAAAAAAACACTTAATAATTCAGTAATCCTTTGACTGCGAATTTGCTGATAATATTTTACCGCAAAAATCATTGTCTAAATTTGACGAACTAAGTATTTTGTGATAAAGTATTAGAGGTAATTTTTAAGATTTACGGTTAGCATGAAACAACCATAAGATGGAGGCTTAAGATGATTAAACATTATGCAGATACTTTTTTGTACGCTATTATGGGCGGAATTTGCATTGCACTTGGCGGCACTGCCTATCTGTGTACCGAAAATAATATAATAGGAGCAATCTTATTTACAATAGGACTTTTTACAATATGCACAATGGGATTTAACCTTTATACAGGAAAGGTTGCCTATGTATTTGAGAACAAGCCGTCATACATAATTAATATTTTTATTATTTGGCTGGGAAATCTTGCAGGAACAGCGCTTGCGGCATATCTTTTGAGTCTTACAAGAATCAGCACAAAAATTTCCGAAAAAGCAAGCGTGATTTGCAGTACAAAACTTGGTGATAATATGTTAAGTATGTTTGTGCTTGCAATTTTTTGTAATTTGCTCATATTTATTGCAGTTGATGAATTTAACACAAACCAACATATCACGGGAAAATATTTAGGCTTGCTGTTTGGTGTTGTTGCTTTCATTTTTTGCAGTTTTGAGCATAGCATTGCCGATATGTTTTACTTCTCCGTTGCAGGAGTTTGGTCGCTAAAAACTCTTTGCTACTTGATAGTTATTACACTTGGCAATACTGTGGGCGGATTGCTTGTACCTGCTATAAGAATTGCCCATAAAAAACTTGTGAAATGATTGTTATACTAAAAAACACCTTAAAATTTAACTTGTTTTAAAGTAAAAGTGATGGGATAAATCTCATCACTTTTTTACTTTATAGAAAACTGCTTGTATAGATACACCCACCGACTGATTTGTTGTAAAAAAAGACTGCCCATTAAATTGAGCAGTCTTTATATTTATTACTAACAGCCAAAACTTATTAATTGTATTTATTGGAAATCAGTATAAGTTATTTTAAGTCAAATTACTTTTTTCTGTAAGGAGTTTATTAAGTTCATCCATAAATGTGTTGATATCCTTGAACTGTCTATATACAGAAGCAAAGCGAACATAGGAAACCTCGTCAACATCTTTGATTTGCTCCATAGCAAGCTCACCGATTTTCATTGAAGTTACCTCTCTGTCAACACTGCTTTGCAACTTGGCTTCGATTGAATCAACAATTTTATCAATCTGTTCCAGTGAAACAGGACGCTTTTCGCAGGCTCTTAAAATTCCGGCTGTAAGCTTGTTACGATCAAAAACTTCTCGGGATTTGTCACGCTTTACAACAATCAGTGGCACTGTTTCGATTACCTCGTGAGTAGTAAAACGCTTACCGCATTGCAGACATTCTCTTCTTCTTCTGATTCTTTCGCCGTCATCTGCCGAACGGGAGTCAATTACCTTACTTTCTTCAAAACTGCAAAAAGGACATTTCATCGACCTACACCCCTACATATAGTACTCTGGAATATATTATATCACAACCAAGTTAAAATTCAAGTAAAGAATTATTTACAAAATAATTACACTCATTTAGTAATTAATACTAATCATCTTTTTTTAAATAAAATGATTTTTCCAGAAATAACAATCAGCAGAAACTTGATATTAAAGATTGCGATAACGCTTTACTTTTTTTCTCTTTTTGTTTCGTGCATTGTGAATTTTAGCAATAACAAAATATAAAAGTAATATTAGTACAATTACGGCTATAACCATAAGGAACCAATATGACTGAAATAGTGTACCGATTACGCTGAGAACAAACAAGATACCGCTGCGGTCAACCTTCTCACTTGAAACGAGGTTAACTGTTGCGATAACCTGCTTTTCCCCTGTTTTGCTGTCCTTGTAGTAAATTGTTTCTGTGCCGACAACTGTATCAGTATCAAGCGGAGCGTCTATACTTTCGGGAACATCTGTTTCTATAATAAGATTTTCATCTTCAAGATCCTTTGGAACAATAGCACTTAAATTTTTTTGCGGAACAAGCAGAACCTTATCAACACCCCAGGCAAGGTTAACCTTTTGCTCACAAACAGGTGTTTCTGCTGTTGCGATTTTTTCAAGGTCAAGACTTGTAAGTGCCCAACGGAAAAGATCAGCAGCATCTGTAAAAGTACCGTATTCTTCGTATTCTCCCTCTTTATAAGGTGAATCAAGCAAAACAAGAATATATGAATACCCATCTGCCGACGCTGTGGTTACAAGACATCTGCCTGCCTCATCAGTTGTGCCTGTCTTGATACCCTTTGCGTACATATAGTAATATTCTCCGCCACGATAGGAATCAATCAGATAATTAGTAGTAATTAGCGGAACAGTGTCTCCTTCGCAATAATATGAATCGGTATTGCTGATTTCCGCAAACTTCGGCAGTGTTAGTGCGTAGGAAGAAATTATGTATAGGTCACGGGCAGTTGTGTAATGGTCCTTATGGTGAAGTCCGTCGGGATTTTGGAAGTGAGTATTCTTACAGCCAAGTTCCTCCGCCTTTTCGTTCATCATATCAACAAAAGCATTTATATCACCGTTGCCAACATAGTCGGCAAGCACCATTGCTGCATCATTACCCGAAGGAACCATCATACTGTACAAAAGATCAATAGCCGTCATTTTTTCGCCGACATGCTCTGCAACATTTGCAAGCGAACTGCCTGTGCCTTCAAGCTCGTCAAGAACTGACTTCTTTATTTCAATCCTTGTGTTTTCAATATCGTCAATATGCTCATAAGCAACTATATATGTCATAATCTTAGTTGTTGAAGCAGGATACTTCTTTTCATCCGCATTCTTCTCAAAAACAACCTGATCGGAATCCATATTAACAAGAAGAATGGAATTAGATGTGGTTTTTACATCATTTGGATAAGAAATTGCACCTGCTGTCTGAACTGAAACAGACAAAACTATGCAAATCAAACAAATTAAAGAAAGCAATGTTCTTAATGTTCTCTTCATACCTTTAACTCCTTAATTAAGTGAATTGTGTCCGCCTCGATCAAAAAGCCTATTGATTTCAGCCTTTAGTGCTCGAAGCTCCTCGTTGCGAATATCTTTATATGCGAACATAATATAATCTGAAATTTTTTGCGAAAGTTCAAGACTTTTAGCATCTGCAAAATCAGCGATTGCCATTTGCGGAAGTCCGTGTTGACGCTCACCGAAAAAGTCACCGGGACCACGCATTCTAAGGTCTTCGTCAGCAATTTTAAAGCCGTCATTTGTAGAACACATAACCTCAAGCCGTTCCTTTGTAGTTTGACCTTTTTTGTCGCTTATTAGTATGCAGTAGGACTGAAACTGTCCTCTGCCGACTCTGCCACGCAACTGGTGAAGCTGTGAAAGTCCGAAGCGTTCAGCATTTTCAATCATAATAACTGAAGCATTAGGGACATCAACACCAACCTCAATTACTGTTGTAGCAACAAGAATTGAATATTCGCCTGATACAAATCTTTGCATTACCTCGTCTTTTTCATCAGACTTCATCTGACCGTGGACAAGTCCGACGGGAATATCAGCAAACTCCCTTAACATCAGTTCAGCTGCATATTCCTCTGCGGCAACAACATCATCAAGCTCCCCCTCCTCAACAAGAGGACAAACAATGTACGCCTGTCTGCCGTCTGCAACCTCACTGCGTATAAAGTTGTAAGCTCTGTCACGCTGATTTGAATTAAACCACACGGTTTTTACAGGTTTTCGTGACGGCGGAAGCTCATTAATTATTGAAATATCGAGATCCCCGAATATAATCAGACCGAGAGTGCGAGGAATCGGAGTGGCACTCATTACAAGCAAGTGTGGATTTTTACCTTTGCCGAGAAGTCTTGATCGTTGTGCAACACCGAATCTGTGCTGTTCATCAGTAACAGCTAACCCAAGATTATTGAATTCAGTTTTATCAGTTATAAGGGCGTGAGTACCTATAATTAAATCAATTTCCCCATCTGCAAGCCTTTTTCTGACCTTCTTTTTCTCTGACTCTTTAAGTGCACCTGTTAATAGCCCTACACGAACATCGGTGTTTTTTAACAGCTTGCAAAATGTTTCATAATGCTGACGGGCAAGAATTTCGGTTGGTGCCATAAAAGCGGCTTGAAATCCATTTTTGACAACTGTATAACAGACTGACGCTGCAACGGCAGTTTTACCCGAGCCTACATCACCCTGAACAAGGCGATTCATTTGCGTACGCTTTTGTTTCATATCTGTAATACAATCCAAAATGGCACGCTTTTGAGCATTAGTCAATGTAAAAGGCAACAGTGTTTCAAATTCATCGGAATAGTCATCGCTGATTTTAACTCCGCTGAACTCCCTGCTGTAATCCTGTAAATAACGCATTCCAAGGTTCAGCACTACAAGTTCTTCAATTATAAGACGCTTTCTTGCCTGTTCAAGTTCATCTCCGCTTTTTGGAAAGTGAATATTACGGAGTGCCGTACCGAGATCACACAAATCAAATGCACCTCTAACCTGCTGTGGAAGAGGATCATTTATTGTCTTAGGAAGCATTGAAAGCGCCTGTTTTACGGCTTTTTCAATGTTTTTACTCGGTAATCCTGCCGTCTGTCTGTAAATAGGCTTGATATTTGTGCTGTCCTGTGCCGCTGAAAAGGTAGGAGCTATCATTTGTGCACCGTATGTATCGGCAGTTACTTTTCCATAGAACAGATATTCCGTGCCGCTTTTTAGCATAGAGCTGATAAAGCGATTGTTAAAGAAAACAATCTGCAATGAACCTGTCTCATCAAAAACCATAGCTTTTGAGATTATTCTGCCTCCGCTTATTCGGGCATCATTAATTGATGTGGCAAGTGTTGCTCTGATACACGCAGTTGAGCCATACTCAAGATTTTCAATTTTTTCAACTGAGTTCCAATCCTCATAAGTGCGTGGATAAAAATTAAGTAAATCTCCAATGCTATTTATCCCAAGCTTTGCAAAAAGCTCTGCCCGCTTGGGGCCTATTCCACTTAGATTGGAAATCGGTATTTTGTAAAGAGATGCCATATTCCCTCCCTTTTTATAAAACAGCCGGTGGGCTGCATCTATCTGAGTAGCTAGCATCATATAAATACACTCTTTTGTGCCCGACTGTTTTCTATAAAGCAAAAATGAACTTATCCTTATAAATTATGGATTATTACCGTTACACAAAAGTAAATCTTCGGGTCTTAAAGGTTAAATATTTAAACCAACTTATAGAGCGTTATAAAAAAGTTCTACTTTTCCCGTGCAATTTCCAATAGAGTGAAAAAGGGACATGAAAAGTAATCATGCCCCTAAGCGATTCTGAGATAAGCACTGATTAATACTAATCTCTAATTCTAAATTCAACGCACATTTTATGCTATAAATCAGACAGGATTATTCAGTGGTTACATAATTATTCTACACTTAAGATAAAGTAGTAAACAGGCTGATCACCCTTAACAAGTGAAATATCTGTGCGTGAACCGAATTTGTCACGAAGTTTTTCATAAGCCTTGTTAGCCTCTTCCTCTGTTATGCCATTTCCGTAAACAAGTGTGATAAAGGAAGAATCACGCTTTACCATATCTTTTGCAAGCTTAATTACAGCCTTAACAGCGTTCTCCTCTGTTATTGTAAGTTTGCCGTTTTCAAGAGCAATAATGTCGCCCTCTTTAATCTTTTTACCGCCAAACTCGCTGTTGCGTGCTGCAAAAGTTACAAGACCTGTTCCTACATTATGAGCCGCATCCATCATCAGCTGTGCATTGCTCTCAGCAGAGATTTCAGGGTCAAAGTTGAGCATAGCTGTCATACCCTGCGGAATTGTACGAGTTGGCACAATAATGACATTTCTGTCCTTAACCATAGGAATTGTCTGCTCAGCAGCCAAAATAATATTTTTGTTATTTGGAAGAACAAGTACATTTTTTGCCGGAGTAGCCATAATTGCATCATAAATATCATCTGTGCTTGGGTTCATACTCTGACCGCCTGACACAATATTATTACAGCCCAAATCCTTGAAAAGTTCTTTAAGTCCGTCGCCTGCTGCAACTGAAACAAATCCAATCTGCTCTGTCGGCTCAACGGGAGTAAACTCTTTTTCTTGTTCATTTTTAGGAGCAGACTTCTTTGCATTTTTATGCTGCTCTTTCATATTTTCAACCTTTACAGTTAAAAGTTGACCGTATTCAAGTCCTTTTGTAAGAGCATCACCGGGATTCTCTGTGTGCACATGAACCTTGATGATTTCTTCATCATTTACAACTACAACACAGTCACCGATTGACTGTAGATATGTTCGCAGTTCATCCGGGTCAGCCTCTGAATCAGTATTACGCCCCACGATAAATTCAGTACAATATGTGAACTGAATATCGTCATCAAACTCAGCAGCCGCACTTTCAAAAGTATCAACAGTAACTTCATTTGTATCATCATATTCAATAACTACGCCATCTTTGATATATGAAAGCATACCTTCAAAGATTACGCAAAGTCCCTTGCCACCGGCATCAACAACTCCTGCCTTTTTGAGTACAGGCAAAAGCTCAGGAGTAAGAGCAAGAGCCTCATTCGCCTTTTTAACGATTACCTGCATTATCGAAACTGCGTCAGACGTTTCCTTTGATGCCTCAACACCTGCTTCATAAGCCATTCGGGCAACTGTAAGTATTGTGCCTTCAGTCGGCTTCATAACAGCCTTGTATGCGGCATCAACACCTATACCGAGTGCAGCAACGATATTCTTTCCGTTGACCTCTTCCATATCCTTAAGACCCTGTGCAAAACCACGGAATATAAGAGAAGTAATAACACCTGAGTTACCTCTTGCACCACGCAGCATCGCTGAAGCAATAATATTTGCTACCTCACCTGCATTTGTACCATTGTAGTCCTCAAGTGCCTTTGCGGCAGCCATAACTGTCATGGACATATTTGTACCTGTATCGCCGTCAGGAACAGGGAAAATATTGAGATCATTTATCTGATTTTTCTGAACACTTATATTATTTGCTCCGGAAATAACCGCTTTTTTTAACATTTCGCCATTAATCACTTTATAGCACATCCTTTTTATGCACAAACACTATTTATAATTATATTAATTATAACTTGTTTATAATATTTTTGCAATAGAAATTTTATAATAATACTAATCGACAATAGAAGATTAAAATAAGATTATTCTATTCTGAAAGACTCGGCATTAGTGCATTTACCTGTTTTGTCATCAATATCAAATATTGCACATTCAATTTTACAATCGCCTGAAGCAAGATCAAATCTCTGAGGGAGCTTTGTTTTGAATTTATCAATTATAATCTCGGTTTTTACACCTAACACTGAGTGAATTGTTCCTGTCATTCCCACATCGGTAATATATCCTGTACCTTTTGGAAGCACCTGAACATCTGATGTCTGAACATGTGTGTGTGTGCCAAACAGAGCTGAGACCTTGCCGTCAAGATAATAACCCATAGCACGCTTTTCACTTGTTGTTTCTGCATGAAAATCAACAATTATGATGTTACTTTCAGCCTTTTCAAGCATCTTATCAACACTGTCAAACGGACAGTCAAGATTATTGTCAATGCTCAAATTGCCCATAAGATTGATTACAGTTACTATTTTTCTGCCCGTATCAACATTTATGATACCTCTGCCTGGGGTTGTTTTGACCGGAAAATTTGCAGGACGAGTTATAAATAGATTTTCATCAATATATTCATAAGCTTCTTTTCGTCTAAAGGTATGATTGCCGAGAGTTAAGACATCGACACCGCTGTCAAAAAGAAATTTTGCAGATGACGGCGTAACTCCGTTACCGTCTGCCGAATTTTCGGCATTGCAGATAACAAACTCAACGCCCTTTGTTTTTTTGAAAGCAGGCAGTTTGCTTCGTAAAAAATTGCATCCGATGCTTCCTACAACATCACCAATACATAATATTCTCATATTCTACTCCATTATAATTTAAAACAATTATGATTTTATGCGGATACAAAAATATAATAACACATATATTTTATTCTGTCACTGTAAATTCTACACTTTCTGCAATATTTTCATTAAATATATAGCTGATATTGCATATGTATTCGCTGTCTTTCTCTAATATTTTTAACTCACGGCTTTTCAGCGTGCTGCTTCCCTTTGAAAAAAGCTCATAAATTAAGCTTTCATTTTCAAATATATTTTTTACTGTGTCGGAATCATATACAACATCATGCTTTGAAAGTTCATAATCGGTCTGAGTAGTTATCCCGACAGGCAAAGTTATATCGTTGAGATAAAGGTTTTGTGTTTTATAATTGCGTGCATTATATGGAAACTGCTTAAAAGAAAGGCTATACGGAAACTTAAACCAAAGGAATGATATTTGATTTCGCTCCACTGTATTTTCGTTTATAGAATAATAATCTATTTCTTTGCTTAATGTTAATTCTTTTTCAGAATTAACATCCGCAAAAATCTCTCCGCTTGCACGCAGATAAGTGAGTGTATCAAGGCGTTCGGTATGGCTTTCGGACACACCGCTGACAAGCAAGTCACCTTTTGTAACACCACTGCCAATCATAACATTGGTAACACCGCTTTTTACATTTGTTTTTGTAATTACACCGTCACACTTTGCCTTTAAATTGCAGGGATTTTTATTAGTATCAAGTTGTGGTTTTGGAGCATTTTCTTTAACCTCAACAGATACAATATTTCCTGTTATGTTTACAGACATCCAACCTATTTTTTTATTAGTAATTTGGATTTCACGCTTTACATCGTCAGCATCAATACTATTCTTGTATGCACCTACACTCACTCCGTATTTTTCAAGTTCACCAAGAAGATATGTGTCGCTTATTGTTTGAGTCCCTGTAATATTGATTGACCAAATAAAGTTTGAAAGAACCATAATAAGCACAAAGCCTGCGACGGCACCTATGGGCAAACCGATTCTGGACTTGTATTTATTGATAATGAACGGCAGACCATGTCTATGTTCTATTCTTAAGGTTACTTTTGCCTTGCGTGCGGTTTTTCTGATATACCTATAGTCATTTAATGCCATTGAACCGCATAGTCCGTCTTTAGTTGGGCGATGATCCCAAAGATTTATTCCGCTTCTTGCAGTTATGTTTAGAAAACGCTCAGGAAACATTCCCTTTGCAGTAAAGTCAACATAGCCTCTGAAAAATCTCAATAAACTGACAAGCATATTATCACCTCAAGTTATAAATTCAACTGCCGTAATAAATCCCTCAATTTCGACACAAGAGCAAGATATACAGCGTACCGTAAGCCCTCGACCGCAAAAGGAAACTATCATTTTTGAAGTGTTAATTTTTATGTTCTCACTTTCATAGAGCAATATTCCTGTTGAACCTTCAAGCGTTATTCGTCTGTTGCCTATCATTTCAATTAACGGTTCTCCACCCATTGAAATTGGCATCTGATTATATGACGGCGTTTGCCTTTGCTTATTTCTTAACAAAAAAATCTCCCCTGTTTTTATTCTTCATTTATTTTTATGCAAAAGCCGTCATATATATTAGTGGTGATGAAATATGTTTGTTAATACAATGCTGCACAAAACATCAACTGCAGTAATGACAATATGCACTCTGCTGTTGTGTGCAGGAGTAATCATATATTCACAGGAATGTTCAAGCGGTGCAATAAATGGAATTGAAATGTGTCTGAGCGTACTTGTTCCGTCACTGTTTCCATTTATGGCACTTTCATCATTTATTGTAAAAAGCGGATTGTCCCAGATACTCGGAAGACCGTTTAAACCAATTATGAAAAAAGTATTTGGACTTGACAGTTGCTTTGCCCCTGTTATTTTACTGGCACTGATAGGAGGATATCCTGTTGGTGCAAGAGGGATATCATCACTCTATGAAAACAAGATGATAAGTGAACATCAGGCTAAAAAAGCAGCTATGTTCGCGGTGTGTTCGGGGCCGGGATTTTTGATTAATTTTGTGGGTATGTCAATATATAAAAATAAAACGATTGGACTTGTAATTTTAACATCACAGATAATTTCAGTTTTGTTAATCGGCGGAATAATCAATTTATTTGACAGAAAAAAAGATAATTATAATTCCAATAAAGAATATAGTGCTTACAGACTTCCCTTAGGTAATGCTGTTGTTGAGTCTGCACTTGACAGCGCAAAAGGAATATTAAATATATGTGTGTTTGTAGTGCTTTTCTCAGCATTTTGCGGAATTATGGACGGAATTATCGCAGATGGAATGTTTAAGAACTTCATACTTTGTTTATTGGAGGTATGTGCTGCAATAAACACTTGTGCGAAGAACTGCCCTATTGAGATGATTGCATTTGCATCGGGTTTTGGCGGATTATGTGTTCATTTTCAAATATATTCTGCTCTTGGAAAAATCAAGATTAACAGACTATCATTTTTCTGTATCAGAATTATGCAAGGTGCAATTACTGCCTTACTAACTCATCTTGAACTTAATCTGCTGAAAATAGAAACTATGGTGTTTTCAACAAGCACTGTTGAAAACGCAAGTACAAGCGGAGGAACAATAATCTCATGCGCTGTACTTGTGGGTGTAATGCTGTGCTTTTTATATACATTAAAAAACAACAAAGCTAACTAATGGAGGTATTTTATGTGTGGTATAGCAGGTTGGATTGACAAAGGCATTGAAATGAGCTACAAAATTCCTGTACTTAATCAAATGTCAAGAACTCTTGAAAGACGAGGTCCTGATGAAAACGGAATTTACATCAAAGGCGGAACTGCACTAATCCACAGACGACTCGTGGTAATTGACAAAGAAAACGGCAAACAACCTATGGTTGTAAAACACGACGGAGTTAAGTATGTTATTGTGTACAACGGTGAACTTTATAATACATCTGCCTTACGAGAAGAACTGAAAGCTGACGGATTTCATTTTAGAGGACACAGCGACACCGAGGTTGTGCTGAAAACATACATAAAATATAAAGAAAAATGTCCTGAAAAGCTCAATGGAATTTTTGCATTTGCAATTTATAACAGCGAAGATGAGTCAGTATTCTTATGCAGGGACAGAATCGGCGTTAAGCCACTGTTCTATTATGAATATAACGGCGGATTGCTGTTTGCATCAGAAATAAAAACATTGCTTGCAAGCGGTATTGTAAAGCCTCAGATTGACGAACAGGGTCTTAATGAGGTATTTTTTCTTGGCCCTGCAAGAACACCGTCATGCGGAATTTTTAAAGGTGTTTTTGAACTTAATGCAGGTGAATGTGCATTATATCAAAAAGGCAGGCTAACACGAAAAAGATACTTTACAGTGCAGGCAATGGAGCATACTGACAATGAAAAACAGACGATTGAAAAGACACGCTATCTCCTGACTGATGCCATAGAAAGACAACTTGTAAGTGATATGCCTATGTGTTTTTTCCTTTCGGGAGGACTTGACAGCAGTATTATTGTAAAAACTGCTTCAAACTATTATAGGGAGCACAAGCTTGGAAAAGTTCACACATATTCGGTTGAATATGATGACAACAGAAAATATTTTGAAAAAAGTCTATTTCAGCCGAACGCAGACTTTGACTTTATCAATATGATGGCAAAAGATGCAAATACACAGCATACAGAGATAATACTTGACAACACGCAGGTTGCAGAAGCATTATATGACAGCGTTGAGGCAAGAGATTTGCCGGGATATGTTGATGTAGACTCTTCCCTATTACTGTTTTGCAACGAAATAAAAAAGGACTATACCGTCGCTCTGTCGGGCGAATGTGCTGATGAATTATTCGGCGGATATCCTTGGTATCACAACAAAGAAATTTTATTTGAGGACTGTTTCCCTTGGTCAAGAAGTCAGGATATAAGACGATTTATTCTAAAGGACGGAGTACTTAAAAAAGGAGAAGAATATGTTCGTCAAAGATATCTTGATACCATAAACGAAGCACCAAAACTAAGCAGTGACAGCAAAACCGACAAACGAATGAGAGAAATGTTTTATCTTAACTTTTATTGGTTTATGCAGTGTTTGCTTGAACGCAAGGACAGATGCTCAATGTACAACGGACTTGAAGTGCGAGTGCCGTTTTGTGATTATCGCCTGGTGGAATATGCCTATAATATGCCATGGAATTTAAAGGCATATAACGGACGAGAAAAAGGAATTGTACGAAAGGCGTTTGAGGATATTTTACCTGAGGAAATATGCTGGAGAAAGAAAAGTCCTTATCCGAAAACACACAATCCGGTATATTTTGAAGAATGTGCAAAGCGAGTAAAAAATATTCTGATTAAGAAAAATGCACTTACCGATATGCTTGATAAGAAAGCAATCGAAAGCATAATAGAATCTCCCGAAAAAATAACCTCTCCTTGGTACGGTCAGCTAATGAAGGCACCTCAGATTTTGGCTTATATCATTGAGCTTGACTATTGGTTTGAGAAATATAACATTGAAATTATCGGCTCAATATGATAAAATTTTTTTAACCGCTTCATAAGTTTTCTATAATTCGCTATACTGCATTATAAGTTTTATCAAACTTTTGAAGCGTCAAAAAAATTGGGGATGTTCAAAATTAACAGACAACGATATGTGGCTGTGACAGAATTTTTCAAAAAAAATAAAACAGCCAATTTAATGCTAAAAATTATATATAAATATCTGCCAATGATTTTATTTGTTTGTTATCCGCTTGGCATTGTGTGGGTATTTTTTAATGATAGTGAGATTTTCTTTCAGTTTGTGTTGGTGCCGCTCGGAGTATTTTTGCTGGTTACGGCATTAAGAAAGCTGATTAATGAGCAAAGACCGTATGAAAAGTATGGGATTGAGTCTGTATTTTTTAAAGATACAAAGGGCGAAAGTATGCCAAGCAGACACACGGCAAGTGCATTCATCATATCAATGGCTATGCTGAAAATAAACCTGTATTTAGGCATTGTATATTTAGCTATCAGCTTTGTTATTATGCTTTCACGATTGCTTGCAGGAGTTCATTATATTAGAGATGTTGTGGTTGGTGCATTGCTAAGCATTGGAATAGGATTTATATTTTTATTTCTTATTTAGAATTTTATAATTATTGAAAAAGGGCTCTATAATAAAAGTTGGGGTAACAAATAGAGCCTACAAAAATAAAAATAAA
>JAFLSM010000003.1 GCA_022510955.1 Ruminococcus sp.
AGGGGTTCGCTTAATTGTACTTTTTTATTGTCTACTTTTACTTGACAGATTCATTAAAATACGGTGGCTGTTTTTATTAGTAGTATTGATTAATTAAACAGGATGAACCTGATTTTCCTTGTCAAGCTTATCGCCGTTGATTCCTACCTTGGCATTTCTTCTCTTTTCAAAGAAGTCAAGAGCAACCTTAGGGAACTGTGCATATGAAAGAACATCCTCAGGCTGTTCAATCCACTCAGCAATCTCACTTCTAAGCTTATCAAGCTCAGGCTCAAGTGCGTCTGCCGGACGACCTTTAACTATCTTCTTGTCGCCGATAATCTTCTTCTGGAACTCAGGATCAATCGGCATTGGAGTTGTACCGTATTCACCTGCAACAAGACCCTTAAACTCGTTTGTACACATTGAGTAACGGTTACCTGTGATTACATTGAATACAGCCTGTGTGCCGACAATCTGTGATGTTGGTGTTACAAGCGGAGGATAACCTGAATCCTCACGAACACGAGGAACTTCCTCAAGAACCTCTGTAAGCTGGTCTTCCTTACCTGCCTGCTTAAGCTGTGAAAGCAAGTTTGAAAGCATACCGCCCGGAACCTGATAGATGAGTGCCTTTGCATCTGTTGCAAGCATTGAAGGATCAAGAAGACCTGACTTGATATACTTTTCACGAAGTGTCATAAAGTATGCACGAACTTCTGCAAGAGCCTTAATGTCAATTCCTGTGTCAAATTCTGTGCCCTGAAGTGCTGCAACCATTGACTCTGTAGGTGCGTGTGACGTACCCAGAGCAAGCGGACTGATAGCAGTATCAATTCTGTCTGCACCTGCCTCAACGCCCTTTAAAAGACACATTGAAGCAAGACCTGATGTGTAATGAGTGTGCAGCTGAATCGGAAGTTCCGGCACAGCCTTTTTAATTGCCTTTACAAGGCTTTCTGTTTTTGACGGAGTAAGAAGAGCCGCCATATCCTTAATGCAGATTGAATCTGCACCTGCATCAGCAATTCTTTTTGCATACTCAACATAGTATTCATCAGTAAATACAGGGCCTGTTGTATAGCTGATTGCTACCTGAGCCTCTGCCTTACCGTTCTGATTTTTAGCAGCCTTAATTGCTGTTTTAAGATTTTTGATGTCATTAAGTGCATCAAAAATACGAATAATATCAATACCATTTGCAACTGAACGCTCAACAAGGTACTCAACGCAATCATCGGCATAGTGACGATAGCCAAGCATATTCTGACCTCTGAAGAGCATCTGAAGCTTTGTATTAGGGCAGTGATCTTTAATTGTTCTGAGTCTTTCCCATGGATCTTCATTTAAAAAACGAAGACATGAATCATATGTTGCACCGCCCCAACATTCGAGTGAATAATAACCGATTTTGTCAAGCTGGTCAAGAATTGGCAACATATCTTCTGTTGTCATTCTTGTTGCAATAAGCGACTGGTGAGCATCACGCAGGGCAGTTTCGGTTACCTGAATTTTCTTTGCCATTGTGTACATCCCTTTCCTAAGTAATTTTTAGTTAAGAGTTACAAGAACCTTACCTGAATCTACTGACTCACCCTTTGCAACATCAATTGTAGCAACTGTGCCGTCCTGTGGAGCCTTTACAGGTGTTTCCATCTTCATAGCTTCAATAAACACGAGGTCGTCGCCTGCTTTTACAGCCTGACCGGCAGAAACCTCAATCTTAACAACTGTACCAGGCATTGGGGCCTTAACTACAACTGAACCTGCGGCACCTGCAGGAGCTGCAGGCTTTGCTGCCTGTACCGGAGCAGGAGCTGCTGCCGGAGCAGAAGCAACAGGTGCTGAAGAACCGCCGAGCTCTTCTACCTGTACATCGTATGCTGTGCCGTTTACTGTAATTCTTAAATTTTTCATAATGGTAATCCCCTTTTATATTAACTTAACAAAATTCAATTATCAAATTGTTGAATGCTTCTTTGAAAGTGTAGGAACACGCTTTCCTGAAAGCATATCAACAGCGTTAATCAAAGTCTGACGAAGCTCTGTTTCCTCAACAATGCCGTCAACATATCCGTTCTGAGCAGCATTGAAGGCTGAGAGATTTTCCTCTGCAAATTTCTCGGCAGCAGCAGTCTGTTCATTGACAGCAACTTTCATTGTTTCTGGAGCCATAATAAATGCAGCAGCCTCAACATTTACAGGAGAGATAATTGCATTTGGAAGAGCATAAACAACATCAGCGTTTGCACCTGTGCCTGCAAGTGCAATGTATGCAGAACCAACGGCCTTGCCTGTAACAACAGAAATCTTGATTGTTGTTGCCTCTGCATATGCTGAAGCAAGCTTAGCAGCTGATGAAAGTGACTCAAATCCATTGCAGTTAGCAAATGTGATAACAGGAATTGAGAAAGCGTCGCAAAAACGAACAAACTTTGCAACCTTTGAAGCTGATGCACAATCAAGCTCTTTGCCAAATGTATTTACAATAGCTACAACCTGACCGCCAAGGCGAGCAAGACGAGTTTTAGCGTTTGCGCCGAATGAATCAAACAGCTTAAACTTATTTGAACCGTCAACAGTTTTGCTGACAATACAGCCGCAACCGTCTGATGCAGGAGCCTCGTCAAATGACTGAGGAGCAAGAATGAGATTGTTTGACGGCAAGAAAGTCATAAGCTCTTTTGCCATTTCAATAGCTTCTGCCGAATCCTTGGCAACGACAGCAGCATTGCCCTTTGCAGCGTTATATTCTGCATCGGCATTTTTACCTGTTATATCAAGAGACAACTGTGCCTTTTCACTCATAATAACAACATCGGCACTTACTGCATTCAATGCGTTTGTACCAAGGCAAGTGCCAAGAATTACAGAAACCTGCGGAACTACACCCGAAAGAGATGCCGCACTGTTAAGTACCTCACCACAGCCTGCCAAAAGCTCAGAACTCTGAGCCACTCTGCCGCCTACGCTGTCATAAAATCCAACAATCGGAGCACCTGTCTTAAGTGCAAGGCCATAAAGCTTTTTGAGCTTTGCAGCCTGAGCCTTGCTCATTGCACCGCCGCAAATATCACTGTTCTGTGCAAAAGCATAAACAGGCATTCCCTCTACTGTACCAAATCCGGCAACTACCTCTGCAAAACTGTCGCCTGATTTTGCAAAAGCATCAATTTCACAAAAGCTGTCTGCATCAAAAAACTCTGTAATTGTTTTGTAAGCAGATGTTGAAGCAATTTCGGCTTTTGCCTGATTGACTTTTTCAATACTCATCTTTAAATCCTCCAATACTATGTATTGAAATATACGGCGTCTAATACACCATATACTTAAATTACTACACAATACATTATATCCCATAATAATGAAAAGCACAAGAAAAAAGGCAGTATTTTTTACATTTTTTTATAGTTTTCATAGTTATTATTAATTTAAAATTAATTTATTGGCATTTTGACTAATACAAAAAGAAAGGCAGTCAAAAGACTGCCTTTCTGTATATTAAATATTATATTTCAAGTGTCTTAATAGACTCAAATTCCTTAACAATTTCTTTAGACGGCTTTTTGGTAACAAGTGAAACAACTACATTAACAACTAAACCGAGTGCAAATCCAACAATCAAGGAATATAGACCTGTTGCGGCATAAATGGTACTGCCGTTTACTAACGGTAAATAGTCCCAAACAATTACTGTCAAAGCACCAACAGCCATACCGCTTACTGCACCTGCAAGATTTGAACGCTTCCAGAAAAGAGCAAGCAGTACAACAGGACCAAACGCCGAGCCAAAGCCCGCCCATGCATCAGACACAAGTCCCATAATACTTGAATTAGGGTCAAGAGCTATGAAGAATGCAACAACTGCAACAATAATTACAGCAATCTTACCAACCCAAAGCGCATTTTTCTCGCTTGCATCCTTTTTGATTACACCCTTATACATATCCTCAGAAACAGCAGACGCTGTAACCAAAAGCTGGCTGTCAGCAGTTGACATAATAGCAGCCAGGATACCGCAAAGGAAGATTCCGCCAATAAAGATTACCACACCGTTGCCTGAGAAAAGCTGCTGAATTGTGCGGATAAACGCAGTTTCGCTTGTTGAACCATCAAGCTGAGATGTGAGATATCCTCTTGCAACAAGACCGATAAGGCATGATGCAGCAAGTGAAATAATTACCCATGTAATAGCAATTTTTCTTGACTTTTTAATCTCGCTGTGGCTCTTTACAGCCATAAATCTTATAAGAATATGAGGCATACCAAAATATCCGAGACCCCACGCAAGATTAGAAATAATTGAAACAGCAGAAACAGGTGTGCCGTCGTCATTCTTAAAGAAATTTAAATAATTCTCAGGATTTGAAACACCTTTTGCTATCAAAGTATTTGCAAATCCGTCATTAAATGTAAGAAGTGCATATGCAACAATCGGAACAGCCAAAATAGCCACAAGCATTAACATACCCTGAATAAAGTCAGTAGTACAAACAGCCTTAAAACCACCCATAAATGTATAAATAAGAATTACAAGAGCTGCAATGCCAAGACCGATAAGATAAACAGAATTATAGTTTCCGTCATCAGAAAACAGTGTTGCAAACAGCTTTGCGCCTGAGCTGAAAGCCGAAGCGGTGTAAACTGTGAAGAACACTGCAATAATCAGTGCAGACACTATTTTTATAACACCCTTTGTGTCACGGTAACGATTCTGGAAAAAGCTTGGAATAGTCAGTGAGTTTCCTGCAACGATTGTGTATTTTCTCAGTCTTGCCGAAACAATGTACCAGTTTAAAATTGTACCGATCAGCAATCCTACTGCAATCCAAACCTCACCTGTACCTGCAAGGTATACCGAACCAGGCAAACCCATTAGGAGCCATCCGCTCATATCAGACGCCTGTGCCGAAAGAGCAGCTGTCCAGCCACCCAAGTTACGGCCGCCTAAGAAGTAGTCCTCGTTATTCTTTGTGCTTTTTGAGTATACAGCGCCAATGATAATCATCATTACCATATACACAGCAAACGCACAAAGAACAATAATATTATTTGTTGTCATTGTTCTCCTCCTTTTTTACTCTCATCCCATTAAGGAAAATAATAAATAAAATAAACTATTCAAATGTTTTCAGTTGTTTATACTAATCGCCAATAGAAGAGTAGAATAAAATTTTCGAGCAGACTTTGTGCTGTACAAGGACGACGCTGATAGGCTGACGCCTATCAAGAAGAAGGACGCAGTACAGTGCAAAATATGACGGAAAGATATCTACTATTTTATTGAAGATTAGTATTAATAAGATTACCATGTATTACACAATATAATGACCCGAAAATTAACTTCTGTTGCTTGATAACAACTCATAATCTCTATAAAAGCTTAATAGAGGTTATGACATTCTTCTGAAAGCCGAAGTTTATCTCCGAGTCATAACGGTTACATAATAAAACCAACTATGAGGACATCTGAAAAATTATTTTCTATCAGAGCCCGTTTTTTGAGAATTTGCGATGTTCTGCTTTGTTTTTCTGATTTCATCAAGCTGAGAAGCAATGCTCTCTTCTGTGCGCTTGATAATGCTGTTTACATACACATTTGCAGCATTGCGGATTTCAGCAGATTTCTTTTTAGCATCCTCAACAATCTCTTTTGCCTTAGCCTGTGCCTCACGAACAAGCTCATTCTGGTTGAGCATAGCCTTTTTGCGTTCTTCTGCAGCACGAATAATGTTTTCCGACTCACGGTTAGCCTCTGCAAGAATCTGCTTTCTGTCGGCAACAATATTCTTTGCCTGTCTAACCTCAGCAGGCATAGCATCCTGAATCTGGTCAAGAATGTCATAAATATCGTTACTGCTAACCATTACCTTGCCGTTTGAAAAAGGTACTGCCTTTGCATCATTAATAATATCCTGAAGCTGTAATACTAAATCATCAACTTTCATTTTTTCCACTCCTTATATTTACTGAAAATTACTTTCTCAAACCCCTAACAATCTTGTCGTGAATACACTCAGGAACAAAATTGCTTATATCGCCACCCATTGATGCAACCTCACGCACCATACTGGAGCTTAAGTACATTGCATCTGCATCAGCTGAAAGAAATATAGTTTCAAGCTGTGGGTTAAGCTTTTTATTAGTGAGTGCCATCTGAAATTCATACTCAAAGTCAGATACAGCCCTCAAACCCCTTACAACTGCATCAACATTGTTCTGTCTGCAATACTCCGCCAAAAGCCCATCAAAACTGACAACCTTAACATTGTCCAGTTCTTTTGTAGCCTCTCTCAAAAAATCAATGCGTTCCTCTATCGAAAAGCTCGGATTTTTTGCCGAATTGACAAGCACACCAACAATAACACAGTCAAACATTCTCGCTGCCCTGTTGATGATATCAAGGTGTCCGCGAGTAACCGGGTCAAAACTGCCCGGACAAATTACTGTTTTTTTCATCGTATAAAATCCTTATGTCTGTATGTACTTACCCTTATTTTACCATAGCGATACTGTCTGTCAAGAACAAAATCGCCATAACTTTCGGCAAGTTCCTCATCCAGAGGATTTTCAGCAATAATAACACCTGTATCCCTCACACAGTCAGTCACAAGCCCAAGTGCCTCCTGCAATAATCCTGTCTTGTACGGAGGGTCGAGGAACACAATGTCAAACTCATCTGAGTTCATAGCTAAAAAGCTATGAAAATCCGCATGAAAAACCTTTGACTGCATTTCAAATTTTGTGCTTTGCAAATTGCGTTTTATTGTTGCAACTGATTTTTTTGAGCTGTCGACAAAGCAAGCCTCTTTCGCACCTCGGCTTATCGCCTCAATGCCCATCTGACCCGAACCTGCAAACAAGTCAAGAAATCGTCTGCCCTCAGTTTCAAACTGAATAATAGAAAAAATAGCCTCTTTAACTCTGTCGGTTGTCGGGCGGACATCTTCTCCCTCAAGAGTTTCAAGCCGTCTGCCCCTTGCTATTCCTGTGATTACTCGCATATTATCGTCCTTTTACAGAGAAAATCCCTGCATTATAATCTTATCTGTCATTATAACACATAATTGTAAATATTACAACAAATTTTTAATCTTTTTTTACTTTCGCTTCACAAGTTTAGTATAAATTATAATTCAGTGTCCCGAAATTCAAACTTCAGCTTAATGTTAAACATCATTTTTTCTTCTATCTTATAGGTCAGACACAAAAAAATTACTTCCGATAATTATATTTTAACTATTCAACATTCGGTTCAGGAATCAGACCACAATCTATGAATGAAAAATCACCTATTACAAACTTCTTGTCTGTAATTTTCTCAGCCATTTGTCGGCACTCAATAAATTCGTCGGTTACAATTACAAAAAATTGCTTATCAGATTGATTAACTAAATAAAATTCCTTATCGAGATTTTTTACATCATTAATAATATGCGGAATTCCAAATGGTGCATCAGTCAAAAAGCCAAGTGCATTATCTATTACCTTTTCTACTTTTGTTAATATTTGCTTACATACAAGACAGCGTATCTCTGCATCGGGAAATTTTTCTCTGACAATTATATCCTTTTTACCTGTTTTCTTAACCCATCTGCCATTAATTTTTCTATTATAACTGTAAGAATCAAGGTCAATTTTTTCTCTTGTAACTGTTAAATCAAAACTCTCATCGTCATCAAGAAGATAATCTATACTGACATTCAAAAGCTTGGATAGTTTTTTCAAATTAACTATGTCAGGCATTCCCCTGTCTGATTCCCATTTTGTAACTGCCTGTCTTGACACTATAAGTTGTTTAGCTAATTGTTCTTGTGTCAAACCTGCACTTTTTCTTGCAGATTTCAGTTTATCTCCTAAAGTCATAGTTGTTTCCCTGCTATTCTCTTTCATATTGATTCCTCCGAACACATAGTCAGCGTTTTGATGCTGTCTTCAGTGTACTGTCGAAAGAATAATTTTACAAGAAACGCTCTTTTTCTTTATGGCAACGCTTCGTAGCAAATAAATTTTACTTATCATTGTGAAAATATTTATACACAGCAAGCGCCGAATCCTTTGTCATTTTCGGTGCATTCTCAAGCTCTTTCAAGTCGGCGTTTGAGATGTTCTCAATCGTTCTGAAATGCTTTAGCAAAATCTTTGCACGCACCTCTCCGATGCCGTCAATCTCTGTTAGCGAACTGCGGAAGGTATTTTTGCTTCTTCTGCTGTGATGATATCCGATTGCAAAACGGTGCACCTCATCTTGTATTCTGGTAACAAATGCAAACAGAGCTCTTTTTGAACTGATTGCAATCTCACCACCGTCACCCGTAATAGCACGGGTGCGGTGCTTGTCGTCCTTGACCATACCAAAAAGCGGAACATCAATATTCATCTTATTAAGCACTTCCTTGGCAACTGCAACCTGTCCCTTACCGCCGTCAAGCAAAATGAGGTCGGGTAATCTTCCGAAGCCTTCATCGCTATCCTCTGCTTTGTAATACTCCTGAAACCGTCTTGTCAGCACTTCTTTCATTGAGCCGTAATCGTCCTGTCCCTCAAATCCTTTAATTTTAAACTTCTTATATGCTGACTTAAGCGGTTTGCCGTTTTTATAGACAACCATACCTGCAACATTTTCTGTACCAGCAAGATTTGATATATCGTACGATTCAATATATTCGGGCAGTTTTTTAAGTCCGAGAGTTTCTTTCAGTTCTTCAAGCACACTGTACTCACGAACAGTTGCATCCTTTTTCTGTGCCAAGGTTTCAGCCGCATTTGAACGGCACATATTAACAAGCTTTGCTTGTTCGCCTCTTTGCGGAACAGTCACATTCACCTTGTTACCTCGCTTTTGCGACAGCCACTCTCCCAAAGCTTCAATACCATCAAAGCTTTTATCAATCGCAATATTTTTCGGCACATCGTTTCTGATTGTATAATATCGCAGTATAAACTCCTCGTATTCGCTCTCGCTGTCACCGCTGTCAAATACAAAACTCTCTCTGTCAAACAATCTTCCGCCCTCAAAACGGAACACCTGAAAGCAGGTTTTACCTCCGTCTGAAAAACTTCCAATAACATCCTCGTCAAGCACCTTGTTTGCAACAACCTTTTGCTTTTCTCCCATTTTTTTGACTGCTGTTATCTTATCACGAATACGAGCCGCCCTTTCAAATTCAAGGTTTTCAGCCGCCTCTTCCATCTGCTGTGTGAGCTGTTTTATAGAATTTGACGAGCCGCCACGCAAAAAATCAAGTGCCTGCTCAACGCTCTCCTTGTAATCTTTAAGCTTTACCTTGCCTGTGCAGGGTGCCATACATTGCTTTATATGATAATTAAGGCAAGGTCTGCCCTTGCGGAAATCCCTTGGAAACTGCCTGTTGCAGGTTGGAAGCATAAAGATTTTATTAGCCTCCTCAACCGCATTTTTGACATAGTAACTGCTCATATACGGTCCAATGTATTCTGAGCCGTCATCAGTCTTTTGAAGCACATATGACAGTTTTTTCCATTCACCCGGACTTACCTTTATATAGCTGTATCCCTTGTCATCCTTAAGCAAAATATTGTATTTTGGAGTGTGCTGTTTAATAAGACTGCATTCAAGCACCAAAGCCTCAAACTCGCTGTCAGTGATGATATATTCAAAGTCATCCACATTGTCAACCATTCGTCTGACTTTTTCAGCGTGGTTATTCTGTGAGCCAAAGTATTGGCTGACCCTGTTTTTTAGAGCCTTTGCCTTGCCTATATAAATTATTCCTCCGCTTTTATCGTGCATAATGTATACACCCGGCAAAAGGGGCAAAGCCATAGCTTTTTTTCTGAGTTCAGACATTTTTGGATTCATTTTCAGCACCTCATTAAAACCAACATGATGTTGCACCCGACTGTTTACGAGCAATTTCTTATAAAGCAAAAAGCAGCCGGTGGGCTGCACCTATCCGAGTAGACAGCACCATATAAAAAAACTCTTTTGCGCCCGACTGTTTACGAGCAATTTCTTATAAAGTAAAACAAAAGGGCGGATTTTTCCGCCCTTCCTTGTGTATAAATTTATCTGTTATGATTATTCTGTAAAGCCTGACTCAACAAGAGCAACAAGACCCTCAACAGCCTCATTCTCATCTGAACCGTCAGCAATGATTTTAATTGTTGTTCCACCGATAATACCGAGTGATAATACGCCAAGAAGGCTTTTAGCATTAACGCTGCGCTCTTCCTTTTCAACTAATATTGTAGATTTGTATTCATTAGCTTTCTGAATAAAGAATGTTGCCGGACGAGCGTGCAAGCCTGCTTTGTTCTGAACTAATACTTCCTTAACATACATAATTAATAACCCTCTCTACCTTAAGATTAATCATTACAGTCATAGTAAACCACTTACTATACTATACAGCTTGACTTCATCATTATTATAAACTTTTTTTCCTGCAAGGTCAATAAATTAAAACATTTTCGTTTGAATATTCACTTGGAATGAAAATTTTTATCCCTTTATTGTGCAAATTTACAAATGACAGTACTATCTGATAATTTTTTCGTCAAACAAGCCCCTATAAATTAATTACAAACGACTATTCATCGGCATTTTCAAGCAATTCCGGTCGCTTCTTTTTTGTAACCTCAAGGCTCATATCTTTTCTCCATTTGTCAACATTGGCATGATGACCGCTTAAAAGAACCTCAGGCACCTCAATGCCTCTCCAATTTGACGGTTTTGTATATTGCGGATATTCCAAAAGTCCGTTAAAATGACTTTCCTCCGTAAAACATTCATTATTTGAAAGCACACCCGGAACCATTCTGCACAAAGCATCGGCAAACACCATTGCTGGCAGTTCGCCGCCTGTCAAAACATAGTCGCCGATTGAAATTTCTTCATCCACAAATTCATCGAGCAATCTTTGGTCAACACCCTCATAGTGTCCGCAGAGAATGCAAATATTTTCATAGTCTGCCGCAAGCTCACGGAGCTTTTCTTGCTTTAGCGTTTTGCCCTGCGGTGACATATATACAAAGTGAGGTCTTTTGCCTATTTGCTTGCAAATATCTTCAAAGCAAAGTGCAATCGGCTCTGCTTTCATAAGCATTCCCATTCCGCCACCGTACGGAGTATCATCAACCCTTCTGTGCTTGTCAAAAGCATAATCTCTCAGCTGATGACACACAATCTCAACTGCACCGCTCTTTTGTGCTCTGCCTATGATACTGTCATTGAGTACAGGCTCAAACATTTCGGGAAAAAGAGTAATAATATCAATTCTCATCATCAAAAAGTCCTTTCATAGGATGAATAAGAACATAACCGTCATCAACATTAGTATCAACTATAATTTCGTCAATTACGGGCATAAGGAATTTTTTACCGCTGTCATCTGTGATTTCATACACATCATTTGCACCTGTGTAAATTACATCTGTCAGCTTTCCGTATACCGTTCCGTTATCTGCATCACGGATTTCAAGTCCGATGAGATCCTGAACAAAGTTGACGCCCTCTTCAAGCACAATGTCGTCACGGTTAATATACACAACTTTGCCCCTTAATTTTTCGGCATCCTCGATGCTTTCAACCCCTTTAATTTTTGCAAGGGTAATGTTCTTGTGAGGACGAGCCTTGATTTCAATAAAATCCTTGCCCAAGTCATCAAGATACAGCTTTTTAAAACAGCACAAAAACTCGGGAGAATCGCACCAAGGGTCAATTCTCACTTCACCCTTAATACCGTGTGTTCCGACAATTTTTCCCGTTTCAAGAAATTGCTTTTTCATATCAAAACTTCCCTTTACATAATAATTTCATTGTCAAAATATTGTTCCTGAAAATGAACAGTATTATAAATTTCCTCTTTGCTGAAATTCAAATTTACATTTGTTCCAAACTGAACGGATGAGTTAATATTTTTGCAGGGTACAACCACCCATTTATTTTCAACATCATCATTTCGCTTGATAACTGCAACAACTCTGCCTATCATTTTTTGAATCGGCTTGTCAACACCGAGAACATAAACATCCTGTTCCTCGCCGTCATCAGCAAAAATATTCTCTGCAAATCCGTAGTTAATAGGATAAATAATATCGCTGTGCTTTGGATGAACCGAACCAAGCGGGCGGTCAATTTTTACGCTTACAACCGAGCCGATAATGCTGTTAATCTTCCTTTTTTCACCATCTGCAACCGAATAAATATAAGGCATAATTCTTGCCCTTTGGCAGTCAACATAGTCGTCTTTCATTACAAAATCAAATATATCCTCAGTCTTAACCCAACAGTAATCAACTGTTTCGCCTTTTTGAAAAACAATCGTGTCTTTATTACAGTCAACTGTACAGACAAATCCGCAATGAATACTTTGCGTATCATCATAGCAAATACTGTAAATCGGTGAAAACTCATTACAAGCAATACCTGTTTCCTCAAACAGCTCTCTGACAGCACCTTCAAGTGCAGTTTCACCTTTTTGCACAGCACCGCCTGCACTAATCTCCCAAAATCCGCCGTAGTTTTTCTTGCGAAAATCTCTTTGCATTGCAAGAAAACTACCGTCTTTATGCCTTATTACAACCTCGGCAACTAAATGATACATCCCGTCAGGAATAAATTCTCCTCGAATTAATGTATCGTTAAGTCTTTTTCCTTTGCAATCATACGCATCCCAGACCTCTTTTGCTTGGAAACTATCCATAAGCTCTATTTCTCCAAATTCAAAAAATCATATCGGTGCAATGGCGGGAACAAAATTTCTTACCAAGCAGTACACCGTAAAAATTCCAATCATAATATACAAAAAATAATAATTTCTTATAGGACTGCGGTAATTTGTCTTGCCAAACGCCTTAAAAATCGGCTCGGTATATAAAATTACACCGCATACAATAGCAGTGATAATCATTGGATTTTGACGCAATGACAGTAAAATATCACCATGTAAAAGTGCAATCACCGCCCTTGTGTTGCCGCAACCCGGACAATAAAAACCGGTAAATTTATAAAGCATACAGTCAGGCAGCGTAACAAAGTTAATCACAAACCACGCTGTCAGAATACATCCGACAGCAATAATAAACGGAAGAACGCAAATCCAAATTTTACGCCTTGTATTATTCATAAAATTTCCTCTGTAAAAAATATGGGCGAACCAAAGTCCGCCCGCATTTTAGTTAAGCTGATAATTAATAATAGTAAGAATATGCATAAGCATCAAGTATACCTGTTGCAACTGCAATAATAATACCGATAATGCTGAGCGCAATTGCAATGATTGAAAGAACAAGACCTGCGGTTGCCATACCGTTATTTTCTTTCTGTCTTTGCTTTGAAATCACACCGAAAATGATGCCCAAAATTGAAAAAACAAATGAACCACAGCAAACTAAAGAAAGAATACCCATAACCAAAGAAGCAATAGCAAAATTCTTACCTGATTCAGGCTGTTCCTGATACTGCTGATATTGATAAGGCTGGTTTTGATTGTATTGATCGCCCTGCTGATACTGATAAGGTTGGTTGTTCTGGTTAAAATTGTTCTGGTTATTGAAATTATCCATATTTGCTCCCCCTTAAAATTCTGTTGTTTTAATTATATTATAAAAAAACAAGTTTTGTCAAGACTCGACGATAATATAATTAATAATAATTATAATAATCATACGGATCGAAAAAATAGTCGCCGTTCATTAGCTTAAAAATATAGATAATCATTGAAAGAATTGAGAACAAAATTCCCACTGATGACAAAATTATACCCGCAATCGCCATCCCCTTACCGTCTTCATCTCTTTTCAAAGAAACAATGCCGAGTACTAATCCTGTAATTGATGTAAACAGTGTTAAAAACCAAAAACAGCAAGAACCCAAAGTAGAGCAAATACCCAAAATCATAGAAGCAATGGCAAATCCCTTTGGCTTTTCCTGAAAATTATATATAGGATATTGCTGATTATAATACGGAGCATTGTACTGCTGTGGCGGATTGTATTCTCTGTACTGATTGTTCATATTATTCTGAACATACGGAGATTGATTATATGTACCGCCATACGGATTATTTTGATTGTACTGCTGTTGTTGGTTATAATCAAAATACGAATTATTTGACTGCGGTATATTATTATCATAAAATCCCTGCTGATTTACATTCTGCTGTGGTTGATAATAGCTGTTAGCATTGTTCTGCTCATAAACACTTTGCTGTGGCACACTTTCCTGAATATTTTCAGCCTGCGGCTGATTATAAGGAGCATACAAATCCGCCTGATTTATTTGCGGTTCCTGCTGTGCAACATTCTGTATAACATTTGCATTGTTGTTAAAGTCAATGTTTTGATTTTCATTAAAGTTGTTATTGAATTCGTCCATACTAACCTCCTAAATATTTGAATCGTTTAAAAATTAACCTTTTTCTATGCTCATTGTGGCAAAGGCATTAAGGTCGGAATCAGCCACATTACCGCTTAGAAACTCATAATATCCCTGTGCCCCTACCATTGCGGCATTGTCACCGCACAAGGTTTTTTCGGGCATAAACAACTCATAACTGCGTTTTTTACATTCTTGCTCAAGAGTCTTTCGCAAAAGTGAATTTGCCGATACTCCGCCTGCAATAACAAGTCTTTTAACTCCCAAATCCTCTGCCGCCTTCAAAAAGTTTGTGGTAAGGCAATCGACAACAGCATATCTGAATGATGCACAAACATCGGCTTTATTAAGCTCTATGCCCTTTTGAGCTGAGTTATGAATAAGATTGATAACCGCTGTTTTAAGTCCTGAAAAGCTGAAATCATACGGAGCGTCGTGTACAACAGGCCTTGGAAGTTTAAATGCAAGCGGATTGCCGTCCTCGGCAACTTTGTCAAGTGCAATTCCACCCGGATACGGCATACCCATTGTTCTTGCTGCCTTATCAAACGCCTCGCCTGCGGCATCGTCACAGGTTTTGCCGATAATTTTCATATTGGTATAATCCTCCACCATAACGATGTGGCTGTGTCCGCCAGACACAACAAGGCAAAGAAACGGCGGTTTTAAATCGGGATTAGAAATATAATTTGAGGCAATATGCGAACGCAAATGGTGAGTAGGGACAAGAGGAATTCCTGTTGAAAGCGAAAGTCCTTTTGCAAAATTCACACCGACAAGCAATGCACCAATCAGTCCCGGAGCATATGTAACGGCGATTGCATCTATATCGGAAAGACTTGCATTTGCTTCATTCAAAGCCCTGCGTACCACCGGCACAATAGCCTCTGCATGACGACGCGAGGCAATCTCAGGCACAACACCTCCATACAGCTTATGCTCTTCAACCTGCGATGCAATCACAGATGACAACACCTTTCTGCCGTCCTCAACAACAGCAGCCGCAGTTTCGTCACATGATGATTCAATTCCAAGTATTTTCATGTTAATTCTCCTATTTCTATATCAAACATAATTTGAAATAAATTTCCTTAAAAATATTTTGTCATCAGCACTGCATTTTCAACAGGTTCTTTGTAATAAGCTTTCCTATTGCCAACCTTGATAAAACCGAATTTTGAATACAATGAGAGTGCCTGATCGTTGCTTTCACGCACCTCAAGGGTCAAAAAGCAAAGATTATTCTTCTTGCCAAAGGTCACAAGCTCGCCTATTAACGCACTTCCGATACCTCTTTTGCGGTATTTTTCATCAACAGCCACATTAAAAATATAGCCCTCGTCAATCACCACATTCATACCTATGTATCCCACAACTTTGTTATCCTCAACAGCTGTTAGAAATACTGAATTTTCGTTTGCAAGCTCACTTGCAAGGCTTTGCCTTGACCACGGATGAACAAAGCATTTTTCCTCAAGCTGTGCAACCTCATCAAGCTGCACAGCTGTCATTTTTTCAATTTTCATATTCTTTTATTATTTCTTTAACATAGTTATAAATTTCATCTCTGCACACACGGTAAATCTCTTCATTACCGCCGTACGGGTCGCTAACTCCCATAACTGCAAGCTTTTCATCAGCGATACCAAAATAAAATTTCAGCATATCTGCGTGGCTTTGCGACATACAATAAAATTTATAATATTTTTTTAAATCTTCATTACCCGCTTCATTTGATCTTTTATTTGTCAAATCAATTCCGATTTCATTGCACACCTTAACAGAATTTGCCGATACAGGCATTCCGTCAACAGTTGACATTCCAAAGCTTTTAGCACGAACGCTAAGTCCGTTTTCTTCTGCAAGATTATTAAAAATTCCCTCTGCCATCGGACTTCTGCAAGTATTGCCCGAACAAACAAAAGCAATCAAAGTGTTATCCTTTTGCATCATACCAAGTCCTTCCTATTGCCGCATCTGCTGTAAGCGGAACGGACAGCTTGACTGCGTTCTCCATTTCTTCCTGCAAAAGCATTGCCACACGCATACTCTCGTCCTGCGGTGCTTCTACAATCAATTCATCGTGAATTTGCAGAATAAGCCTTGCTTTAAGGCCCTCAGATTTAATTCTGTTGTCAACTCTTATCATTGCAATTTTGATGATATCTGCCGCTGTACCCTGAATCGGCATATTTCGTGCCACTCTCTCGCCAAAAGCTCTCATCATTCCTTTACCGCTTGAAAGCTCAGGCAAATATCTTCTTCTGCCGAACATCGTTTCAACATAGCCGTCAAGCTTTGCTTTTTCAACAACATTCTTCATATATTCATCGACACCGCTGTAATGTGCAAGATAATTCTTAATGTATTGTGACGCTTCCTTGTTGCTTACACCGATATCCTTTGCAAGCGAATAAGCACCAATGCCGTATACAATACCGAAGTTTACAGCCTTTGCCCTGCTTCGCATAATCGGGGTCACCATATCAAGAGGCATATTAAACACCTGTGATGCCGTAATTGCATGGATATCATCGTTGTTTTTAAACGCCTCAATCATATTTTTGTCGTTTGCAATATGAGCCAGCACACGAAGTTCAATCTGTGAATAGTCGGCATCAACAAGCACCATACCCTCTTTTGCGGCAAAGAATTTTCTCATCTCTCTACCAAGCTCAGTACGAACGGGAATGTTCTGCAAATTAGGCTCGGTTGAGCTTATTCTGCCTGTGCGTGTTTCAGTCTGATTAAAGTTTGAGTGGATTCTGCCGTCCTCGCCGATTACCTTTAAAAGTCCCTCGCAATAGGTTGAATTCAGCTTTGCAAGCGTTCTGTAGTTAAGCACCATTTCAACCACGGGATGCTCATATCTAAGGCTTTCGAGTACCTCTGCATTTGTGCTGTAGCCGCTTTTTGTTTTCTTTTTGCACGGCAATTTAAGGTCCTCAAACAACACCTTTCCCAGCTGTTTTGGCGAATTTATATTGAACTCACATCCGGCACTCTCATAAATTGAGGTTTCAAGACATTTTAACTGTGAGGACAGCATCTCACCGTAATCTTTAATGCCCTGCTCGTCAACATCAAATCCGACATTTTCCATTTTTGCAAGCACATTTGCAAGCGGAATTTCAACCTCCAAGAGCAGTTTTTCCTGCTCATTTGACTTGATTTCCGAAAGCAGTTTGTCGCACAGCCTGTCAAAAACGGCAAACGCCCTGTATTTTTCATACTCTTCGTTGTCTGTAATCGGCAATTCTATGCTGTTTGCACCGCAGAGATTTTCGTCTGAATAATCCTTTGAGCTTGGTTCAAGCAGATATGCCGCAAGCTCTGCATCAAATACAAGAGACTTTACCTCAAAACCGTTTGTATCTGCGTAAGCATAAAGCATCTTGCTGTTTCTTGTAAATTTTTTAATATCCTCATTAATTAATATTTCTTTGAAAGAATTTTTATCATCAAACAAAAATACCTTTTCATCATAAAGAATTACAAAGCTTTTTAATTCTTTTTCATCAAGTTCAAACTCTATATACGCTTTATTATCTTTTTTGATATTTTTAAGCAGATCATCAAAATCAGCGTTTATGACAACCTCAAGTTTTTTTACCTCTGCCTTTTTTTCGTCAGGAATTTTCACATCATTAAGACCGTATTTGTCAATCAACGAGAACAGCTCAAGCCTTGCCATATATTTTGCACACTCGTCTGCGTCCTTCATATCCACAATATAACTTTCAATACTTGTATCAATGGGAACGGTACAGCAAATTTCGCCGAGCATACGGCTCAAAATGGCATTGTCCTTTGAATTTTTAAGCTTGTTTCGCATTCCCTCTTTTATGTCAAGCTCATCAATATGGTCATAAATGTACTCCACACTGTGGTACTTCTGAATAAGCTCGCCTGCACCCTTTGGACCTATTCCGGCAACACCCGGAATATTGTCAGAGCTGTCACCCTGAATAGCCTTAATCTCTATGAGTTCTTTAGGCGTAACCCCGTAATCCTGCATAATCAGTTCCGGTGTATAGTGAATATCCTCCTTGTTTGTGCAGAGATGCACGCTTGTATGTTCGGACACAAGCTGTAGGCTGTCCCTGTCACCTGTCGCAAGCACACACTCGTTGCCATTTTCGTCACAAGCTTTTGCAAGTGTACCTAAAATATCATCTGCTTCATAACCCTCACAAGTCACAATTTTATATCCTAAGAGCGACAAAAGCTCCTTTAGGGGGCCCATTTGTGAAGCAAGCTCCTCGGGCATTCCCTTGCGTGTTGCCTTATAGCCGGAATATGCTTTGTGTCTGAAAGTTGGTGTACGCAAATCAAACGCAATAGCAACTGCGTCGGGCTTTTCATCATTTTTTATTTTATGCAACATTGTCAAAAAACCGTAGATTGCGTGAGTAAACTGACCGTCCTTTGCAGTAAGCGGTCTGATACCGTAAAACGCACGGTTTACAATACTGTTTCCGTCAACAACAAGTAATCTCATAGCTTATACATCACTTCCGTAATTACACCGTTTTTATAGTAAATCCGAGGCACTCGCTTGCCTACAAGGCAAACCACCTCATAATTAATAGTATTAGTATTTTCAGCCAAAGTATCAGCAGTCGGTTCACCGTTTTCGCCACTGCCGAACACAATAACCTCATCGCCTGATATTACACCCTCAATGTCTGTTACATCAAGCATAGTCTGGTCCATGCAAATTCTTCCGACAATCTTTGCTTTTTGGCCGTTTACAAGCATATACCCGTCCTCAGCATTCTGGCGTATAAAACCGTCTGCATATCCTATCGGCACTGTTGCAATTTTCATATCCTTGTCAGCAGTAAAGGTTCTTCCATACGAAATATCAGCACCCTTTTTGAGCATTTTCACATAGGAAACAACAGTTTTTAATGTCATAGCAGGCTTTAAGTCAAGCTTGCCGACAAGCTTTGATGACGGAGCAAGACCGTAAAGAATAATACCTGCACGCACCATATCGCAGTATGTCATATCATAATCAACAATAGCACCGCTGTTTGAGCAATGACAAATAGGAATATTAAGTCCAAGTTTTTCAAGCTCATTGCGAACATATGTAAAATTCTCATACTGCTTTTTTGTAAAATCTCTGCCCTCTTCCTCTTCATCTGACACACAAAAATGAGTAAACAAGCCTTCAAGCTCAAGATTCGGTAAATTGCAGGTTTCGTATATTTCTCTAATAGAATTATTATCTCGTGGAAATTCCTGACACATAAAACCGATTCGGCTCATACCCGTATCCGTTTTTATATGAATTTTGCAGGTACAATCAGCACTGATACATGCAGATGAAAGTGCCTGTGCGTATTCAAGCGAAAATACGGCCTGTGAAATGTTATACTGTGACAGTCTTTCAACCTCGCTTACTGGTGTGTAACCCAAAATCAAAATCGGCAGTTTACTGCCCGATAATCGAATTTCTACACCCTCATCAATATTTGAAACCGCAAAAAAATCCGCTCCAAGCTCTTCATAAACTCTTGAAAGCTCCACAGCACCGTGACCGTAGCCGTCCGCCTTGATTACACAACAAATTTTTGCTTTATCCGAAACCTTAGCCTTAATTGTCTTGAAGTTATGTTCAATAGCATCAAGCGAAATCTCAGCCCAAGTTCTCTTTACAAAATCCATGTCAGGAAAAACCTCTTTTGCACACAAAATTTTATAATACTATTCTATTGAAGAGTAGTATAACTATACATTGTACATTATACAACGAATGAAAGGTATAATCAACCATTTTATCATTTAAGTAAGCACCAACAGCCGTCAGGCGTGATTTATTAGTGGTTATTTAAACAAAAACAAACCCTAAGCAAAATTTGCTTAGGGTTTGACTTAATCATTTCATCAAAATATCAAGATTTGTTTTTTGTTCCTTATAATACGCAAAATCGTCGGGGGAACACTTGATGTTTTTCTTCACTTTCAAATCCTGTAAAATTTCATCAATTCTCACAAGATAATCAAAGTCTGTTTTTTCATAATTATTGCCCGCTCCTCCCATATTGTCAGAGTAGCCAACCTTGATTGTACCGCCCTTTTTCATATGGAGAACAAACATTGCATTATTGCAGCCGTCATCATCAACATCATAGCTTAAAACATCACTGTAATTGTAAGTTGTTCCAATAGGATTAATTAAAGACCTTTTGATGATATTTGTTTCGGTAAAGGTAGTGTTATCTACAAGAACAAAGTAGCAAAGCAAGGCATTGAATACAACAAAAATTACAATCAACAATCCAACTGCCTTTTGCCAACCGTCCTCAAAATCAATATCTTTATTGATTTTCTCCTTTAGTTCATCAGCCTTGTTTCTTATCTTTTTAACCAAATAAATAATTCCTAACTCAATTAACTTTAAAAGGGCAAAAGCAATAAGTGTTATTTCAACACAAAAAGCAATAAACGAAAAGTTAGAAAATACACCCGAATTCCATACAATCAAATTCTCGTCAGGAATAGCCATGTTGGTTAATATCATTACTAACCATATTGTACCAAAAAATCCTGCCGCAATAGATAATAACAAATTCAGAATATCAATGAGTTTCATTGACTTTAAAGCCTTTAACTGAGACCATAATAACATAAGTATTACACCAAAAATTAAAGAACAAAGCCGATTTTTTTCATTGCCTTTGAAACAGTTCTTCTGCTGATTTTTGTTGCAATTTCATCAGCCTTGCGGTAACATTCCTCAAGATATGCCTTATCCTTTACAAGCTGATTGTAACGCTCCTGAATCGGACGTAGGTGTTCAACAACAGCCTCACCGACTGCCACCTTGAAGTCACCATATCCCTTGCCGTCAAAGTCATGCTCAATCTGCTCAAATGTAAGTCCTGTAACCGCACTGTAAATTGACATAAGGTTATTGATGCCGTCCTTGCCCTCAGCATAACGAACACAAGCCTCGCTGTCCGTGATTGCACGCTTGAACTTTCTCATAATTGTTTCAGGTGTATCAAGCAGATGAACACAGCCGTTTACATTTTCGTCAGACTTGCTCATTTTTTTGCTTGGATCCTGCAAGCTCATAACACGAGCACCGTTCTTTGGAATAAATCCTTCGGGAACCTTGAACACATTGCCGTATCTACCATTAAAACGCTCTGCAATGTCACGAGTAAGCTCAATGTGCTGTTTCTGGTCAGCACCTACAGGTACCTTATCTGCCTGGTAAAGCAGGATATCAGCCGCCATAAGAACAGGATATGTAAACAAGCCTGCGTTGATGTTGTCTGCGTGCTTTGCTGATTTATCTTTGAACTGTGTCATTCTTGAAAGCTCACCGAACTGTGTGTAACAGCTTAAAAGCCAAGCAAGCTCTGCGTGAGTGTGAACATGGCTCTGGATGAAGAAAAGGCTTTTTTCAACATCTACACCGCATGCCATAATTGAAGCATAGGCATCTATAATATTCTTTCTCATCTGTGCTGGTTCTTGCTTTACGGTTATTGTATGCAAATCTGCAAGTGCATAAATACAGTCATACTCCTCCTGCATTGCCACCCAATTTCGTACTGCACCAAGGTAATTACCGAGTGTTATTGTACCGCTTGGCTGTATTGCACTGAACACAACCTCTCTTTTCTTTTCGTTTTCCATTTCTATTTCCTCCATAATCGGTTAAATTTTCTTGTTTGCAAGCTCGCCGAGTATTTTTATACCCTTTTCAAGCTGTTCATCTGTAGGTGTTGTAAAATTAATTCTAAAGCTGTGACACTCTTCATTTTCGTCTGTAAGAAAAGCATTGCCGGGAACAACACAAACCTTGTTTAGCACAGCCTCTTTGCAAAAACTTGGCATATCAATGCTTTTATCAAGGTCACACCAAATGAAGAGTCCGCCGTCAATTTTATTATATGTAATTGCCGGAGCACAGTATTTGTCAAGCAAATTCATACAAAATTCTGCCTTCTTGGCGTAAATATTTCTAAGCATTCCAAGATGATTGTTGAAATCGTACTTTGTAATAAACTCGTCGCAAATGTATTGTGCCCATATATTTGTATGAACATCATTACCCTGTTTACATACAACAAGCTTCTGGAAAATCGGCTTCGGACAAATGCAGTATGCAACACGAATGCCAGGTGAAATTACCTTTGACATTGAGCCTGCATAAATTACAATTCCGTCTGTGTCAAAGCTTTTGATGTTTGGCACATTCTCTCCGCTGTATCGAAGGTCACCGTACGGGTTATCCTCTATAATGAGCACACCGTACTTTTTGGCAAGCTCATAAACCTTTTGGCGTTTTTTCAAACTCATTGTAACGCCTGAGGGATTTTGAAAGTTCGGAATTGTATATATAAATTTTGTATCGGGATTAGCTTTCAGCTTTTCTTCAAGTTCATCAGTATTCATTCCGTCAGACTCAACGGTCACTCCGACAAGCTTTGCATTGTAACTTCTGAAAGTGTTTAATGAACCGATAAATGACGGTGCCTCTACAATTACGGTTTCTCCCTCATTTACAAGTGATTTTGTACACAAATCCATAATCTGCTGTGCACCTGTTGTAATTATTATGTCGTCATTCTCACTTCCGGTATTACACTCTTTTTGCATATATTCCATCAGGTGCTGTCGAAGCGGAGTATAACCCTCGCTTACACTGTACTGTAAAACTTTAATCGGGTCTTCTGCAAGCACCTTTGCCGAAATTTCCTCAATCGCCTTTACAGGAAAAGCGTCAGGCGACGGGTTGCCGGCTGAAAGCGAAACAACCTCGGGGTCTGCAGCATATTTGAAAATCTCTCGAATAGCACTCGGCTTGAGATTTGAAACTCGGTCTGAAAACTTATATTCCATAATCAAACTCCTATAATTTACAGATATATATTATTAATATTATCACGAAAATAACTTTCGTTCAAGTTATTTAAAAAATTTGATTTATTTTAAATGGAAAAGTGTAAAATTATATTGTTTTTAGTCAAATAATGTTGTATAATTAAACAGAACATTCTTATAATAATGGATAAATGCCACCATTTGTAAATATGAGAAAGAGGTAAAAATATGAGCCAGCGTAATAATTATAACTACTCAAATTTTGAAAACTATAACGATGGCTTTAACAACAGGGAATATCGTCGCCGTTCGCCCCAAAACAGGCAGACTGCTTCAAACAGACCCGTTTATAATGTGAACCGCAATAATCGTCGTCGATCGTCTCGACGCAACAAAAAACGCACACGCAATCGTATTATTATTATTGGTTCATTCACCCTTATTATTGTACTTTTAATTGCACTGTTTTTTGTTATGTTTAAAGGATGTTCAAGCGACCGTATTAAGACAAGTGCCAATGTTTCAAAAGAAACAAAATCAACCGGAGAAACAACAGCTTCCGGTGCATTGTCAAACGGCTCACAAAATCCTTCTTCAGACGGAGATTTGCTTTCACCTGCAACCTTTGTAACTCCGAATATTGCGGACAACAATGACGAAAACGGCTTTAACTCATTTGGCATTTATATTTGGAATGGAACCGCATATGAACCCTTTGGCGGTGACGAAGATAAAGCAAAAACTTATGCAAACACTATTAACGGATTTGCAGACAAATTTTCAAGCGATGTGACCGTTTATGATATGGTTGTTCCAAACCATACGGAGATGTCACTTCCCCAGCGACTTAAAAACGGTGAAGCCCATTCAACATCACAGGCTGAAAACATCAAGAGTATTTATGCTAATCTTTCAGACAGAGTTACTCCGATTAATGCATACAATTTAATTGCAGAGCACAACAATGAGTATATCTACTTTAACTCTGATCATCACTGGACAGGCCTTGGAGCTTACTATGCTTACTCTGCATTTGCTCAAACTACAAAACAAAAGGTGCTTGATTTAAAAAGCTGTGAAGAAATCACAATAGATGGCTTTACTGGCTCGTTCTCAAGCTATTCCGAAAGCATTAAATCAGACACCGTTCACTATTGGAAGTTACCTTATAATGTGTCAATGGATGTATACTACTCTTATGATACATTTGATACCTATAGTTCTCCGTACTATGAATATGCCGAGGCAGGAACATCCACATACGGTGTATTCATTGTAGGCGACAATCAGGATTACGGACTAACAGTTCTCCGTTCCGAATCAGAGGATGTAGCAGAGGGCAAAAAAATTGCCGTTGTTAAAGAAAGCTACGGCAACGCATTTGTGCCCTATCTCACTAATAATTACAAGGAAGTTCATACTATTGACTTCCGCTACTTCTCACAAAATCTTCCTGATTACTGCGAAGCAAACGGAATTGATGAAGTACTGTTTATAAACGGAGTAATGAGTGCAAGCACACAAATCCAGCTTGACAGTATGAGCACCTTGTTTTAATTATTAATAACGTTTTCATAAACTAATCAAACATATAGTGCGTGTCCGAAAATAAATTTGATTTTCCGTAACAATCTATAATGACACTTATACACAAGAAAAATTTTTATCATCTACCATGTAAAAAATTATGAAAGGAGGCAACAGGAATGATTGCAGACAATGTTAAAGTCAGCATTTTTGGCAAAATCAGCAACAGTCTTTATTATGCCAAAATTCAAGCTAACGGACAAAATAAAAGTGCATATGTAATTTCTCGCAAGCAAATTAGAGATTATTTTGACGGCATTGTAGTTGCTGTTGCCGAATTTGATGGGCTTGATGAGGAAAGAAGCATTGTTGCACCATATGGTGAGATTTTCTATGAACCCGAGATAAGAAATCTGCTTTTAAAACTAAAAAATATCAGTCTTAAATCAATCAACTGTCTTTACGAAAAATCATGCGGTGCGATTATTTTTCATAAAACAAAGCAGAACACAAAAGTTTTGCTTGTCAAAAACAACAGTGGCAGATATTGGAGCTTTCCTAAAGGACACATTGAGGATGGCGAAAACGAGCAACAAACTGCAATTCGAGAAATCAAGGAAGAAACAGGACTTGATGTTACAATCTTTGATAATTTCAGAGAAATTAGTGAATACTGCCCGTTTGGAAAAATAAGAAAAAGAGTTGTATTCTTTCTTGCCCAGGCTTTTACCGACAATGTAAAAATCCAAGAGGAAGAGATTGACAGCTACATTTGGGTTGACCTCCAACAAGCACGCAAAATGTGTGTGTATGATAATGACTTGCGAATTATCGACAAAGCCGAAACCGCAATTCACTTAATGCGAAATTGATTTTTTACTTTCGTTTTTTTACTTTCGCTTTTTACTTTCGCTTTTTTACTTTCGCTTCATAAGTTCAGCAAAATTTATAATGCAGTATCACGAAATTTAAACTTTGTTTTTTGGGGTAACTTCATTATTATATCTATACTATAAGTTATATATAATAGCGACCACTGTCGCCCCGTTTTTTTACTTTCGCTTCATAAGTTCAGCAGAATTTATAATGCAGTATCACGAAATTTAGACTTCGGGTTTTAGTAAACTTCTTTTTTACTTTAACTCTTGAGGGGTAGACATTTTACATTTTACGAATCTTTTTTTATTAATAACTTTATCTATAAACTAAAAGCCTATGGATTATAAAATCCATAGGCTTTATTGATTTATACTAATCGCCACAATAGAAGAACAAAATCTGAGGGAAAGATTGCTACTATTTCTTTTGAAGATTAATTTTTTTACTCTGCTGACTTCAAAATTACTGTTGAAATTGCAGGCAATGTAAGTGTACCGTCAGAATTAAGGACAATATGTTCATCGGTTGATGATGTCACAAGGTCTGCCCTAACCTCTGCTTTTTCAAGCATATCGCTTGTAATTGTAAGCTCCTTGCTGTCTGTCTTATTAAAATTGTGGATAATCAGCAGTTTTGAGCCCTCATATTCAACATAATATGCGCCGATATTACTGTCATCAAAATCAACAGTATCGGTAATTTTACCACGGGCAATCTCAGGATTTTGATTTTTCACCTTAATAATACGCTGGTAAAATTTGAGTAGTGAATCATCATTTGCCAGTTGTTGCTCAACACCGCCGTCCTCCGGAGCAGACTGTTCAATATCTCTGCCGTTAACATTGATATCCGGCAAATTATTGCTGTCCCAAATCATTCCTGTACGATAATAAGCATCACTTGTTGTGTCTGGTGCAGTCATACCAATTTCTTCGCCGTAATAGGTGAATGAATTACCAGGTACAAGCATATACACGGATGCAGCAAATTTTTCAAAGCTTGTTCCGTATGAGCTAAGTGAATTAGCCGCTCTTATTTGGTCATGGTTTGAAAGGAACATTGCATTAATGAATTTTTCATTAGCTTTTGTCATCTTTTCATCATAGCTTTTGAACTTTTTAACCGTGCTTTCACCCTTTTGTGTAAGCATATTTTGGATTATTGTACCTGACGCCTGTGCAAACTTAAAAGAAAACAAGCTGTCAATGCCTGATTTGTAGTTTTCTTCAAGATACAAATCATCTTCCCAGTCCTCGCCTACCATATATACATCAGGCTTAATCTCCTGACATGTTTCATAAAACCACTTTAAGAATTCAGTACCGTCAGTTGACTTGTTAGTGTAATATTTTACAGCGTCAAGTCTAAAACCGTCAACTCCTCGATCAAGCCAGAACTTAGCAATATTTGTAAACTCTTCACGAGTTTTTTCAGAATTAAGATTCCACTCCGGCATATCATGTGAGAAGTTAGCCTCACATACATAGTCGTTTCCAAGAGCGTTCACCTGAACATCAGAAGAAAAATAATCTGACTTATGGATTTCAAAGTACTCGGCCGCACCATCAAGCTTACCCTCTGATACTTCCTCAACAGCCTGCAAATAAAGCGGATTTCGTGATGAAATATGGTTGAGCACAAGGTCAATAATCACATTGATTCCACGCTTGTGACACTCCTCAAGCAACTTGTCAAAATCCTCAAGTGTTCCAAAATCTTCATCTATGTCGTAATAGTCGTCAACATCATACTTGTGGTATGATGTTGACGGCATAATCGGCGTAAGCCAAATTCCGTCTATACCAAGGTCATCACCCGAATTCGGGTCACCGTCATTTAGATAATCAAGTTTTGAAATAATACCGGGAATGTCACCGATTGTGTCGCCGTCGGAATCGCAGAAAGAATTGACAAAAATCTGATAGTAATTGCGATATTTGTCACTTGACTGCACAGCTTCAATTCCTTCGATAGGGTCATCCTTCGGCGATTTTTTTGAGCCGCATCCTGCAAGCACACAGCTTGAGGCAATCAAAAGTGATAATAAAATAGAAATTGTTTTTTTCATATCAATATTTCCTTTTTATAATTTGTAATGCTAATCTCTAATAAAATACAGATATTTTGGGAGCATACAGCTTTAAAACTGTAGTTATGCTACGCGTGGCCAGTCCATTTTTAAATTTACGCATCTTAAGGGTTATATATAAAGCGGATAATTTTATACACCTTTTAATCAATATTAGTATAAAAAGGGTGGCAATCCAAAAGATGCCACCCGAAAATATTATATTAGCCTTTTACAGCACCGCCGGTTACACCCTCAACATAATATCTTTGAAGAATTAGGAAGAGAATTGAGATTGGCACAGCTACTACAACAGAACCAGCAAGGAACTGCTTATAGTATGTATTCTTATACTGATGATCAGTCATTAACTGAAGACCAATCGCAACTGTATAGTTATCACGGCTATCCAACATAATAATCTTGGCAAGAATAAAGTCTGTCCAAGGACCTATGAAGGCAGTGAGAATCGTATAAACTACAATAGGCTTTGACATTGGAAGAATAATTCTCCAGAATATCTGATTTCTTGTAGCACCGTCAATGGTTGCAGCCTCGTCAAGTGCACGAGGAACTGTATCAAAAAAGCCTTTTGAAATCTGGAAGCCTAAGCCGGCACCGCAACTATAGCAAATTACAAGAGCAAGAAGTGTCTGTGTAAGACCCATAGCCTTTAAGAGATAGTAAATAGCAATCATTGTCATAAATCCTGGGAACATACCGAGGATCATACCAACATTCATAAGCTTTTTACGAGCCTTAAATCTGAGTCGGCTAAATGCGTAGCTAACCATAAGTACTGAAATTGTAGAAATAATACAGCTAAAGATAGCTACAACAAATGTGTTCATAAACCATCTTGGGAAATTGAGCTGCGCAGTACCGCCGCCTCCTGTGAACAAGTCAATATAGTTCTGAATTGTCCATTCGCGAGGAATAAGGTATGCTACAGTAGTTACACCCTCTGCACGGAAGGAGTGCAGAACAAGATAAACAAACGGAGAAATCCAAATAATTCCGAGAACTGCAAGCAAAAGATAAATGAAACCGTTCGCAAGAAGTCTTCTTAATTTATAGCTTTTTATCATGAGAACGCCTCCTCATCTTTCATTGACTTAGAATTGTTATATACAATCAATGACAGTGTAGCGCAAACGATAAATACAAGAATACCAATCGCTGCAGCCAGGTTGTAGTCCTGAGAACTCATTGTCAACTTAAACAACCAGGTTACAAGAATATCAGTATAGCCTGCCTGATAGAACTTCTCTGTTGTAGGACCGCCGTTTGTCAAAAGGTAGATAACGTTGAAGTTGTTGATGTTACCAACAAACTGTGTAATAAGCTGAGGAGTTGTTACAAACAGCATATATGGAAGTGTGATGCTTGCAAATGTTCTCATTGGACCGGCACCGTCAATACGGGCAGATTCATACAAATCCTCAGGAATATTCATCAGAATACCTGACATTGAAAGAATGGTATACGGAATACCAACCCAACAGTTAATAATAATTACTGTTGTTCTTGCTATCAAAGGAGTACTGTTAAGGAACTGAATTTGCGGATTACCACCCATAAAGTATCCGAGTAAAATGTTCAAAGCACCGTCAGTCTGAAGAATCTGATTCATAACAAGAAGTGATACAAACTGAGGAACAGCAATAGCAAGAACAAAAAGTGTTCTCCAAAGTGACTTAAATTTAATGCCCTTTTTGTTAATCATAAGAGCAACAATCATACCGAGGATGTAGTTTGTAAATGTAGCAAACACAGCCCAGATAAGTGTCCACTTTGTAAGTTCGACAAATGTTGTAGCCTTGAGCGAACCGCCGAAAACATCAAGAACCGAACCAAAGTTTTTAAATCCGCACCAAGTGAAAAGGTTTGCAGGAGGCATATTTATCTTATCGTAAGTAGTGAATGCAATAAGAATCATAAATATGAGAGGCAAAATA
Organism: Ruminococcus sp.; assembly: GCA_022510955.1. Taxonomy (GTDB): domain Bacteria; phylum Bacillota; class Clostridia; order Oscillospirales; family Acutalibacteraceae; genus Ruminococcoides. The sequence goes on from JAFLSM010000003.1 coordinate 29,621, forward strand.
TTGAAAATGCCAATCATCAATGTTGGGAAAGACAAAAGAGTAATGTGGTATTTACCGTCAAGAAAATCTTTGACATCCTCTTTGAGAGTTGACGGCTTTTTGCCTTCATTTTTCATCTGCTGATGTCTGTAAGCATCTTTAATATTAGAAATATAAATTGCAAGAACAATAAAAGTAATTACAATAGTAAGAACCGAATAAAGCAAAATAAGCATTGAGTTGTCACCAAGCACTGTTTTTGGTGCACGACCAACATACTCAACATGTGATTTTACTGTACCCAGTGTAGTAAACTTAGAAATATATGTCCAACCGAAGAACATCATAAATAATATGTATAAAACTTCAGTTAAAAAGTATAAAATACCCTTATAATACTTTCCCTTGGACAAATCACCCACACCAAAAATGATATAGGAAAGTTTTGTAGCCCAATCACCTTTTACAAAAGTAACGCCATAGTTTTTGAAACCTTTACCAATGCCCACAAAAAACTTGACAATAGCCATACCGATTGCTTTAAAAAAGTTTGCAATCGCCTTTGGAGCACTTTTTACGGTCTTACTGAAATTATAGGCAAATCTTTGAAAAGGATTAAGCTGTTTGTATTCCACAAATGTCATAATAGCTCTCCTTAAATAGTTTGCAAAAAATCTTCTTAAATCTTCATTCAGTGTACACTAAACTAATAATATCTTTTGCGTAATCCGTTTTGTAAACAATAAAACATTATTCGTTTGGTGTATCATACTGAAAATGTTTGTCATAAATACGAAAACCGCAAAATTATTTTTGAGATGGGGCATCTTAAGGAAAAGATGCCCCACCGATTAATTAATTATTAAATAACATTTTACAGATGATAATTATTCATCCTTGATGTTATTAACAGTAGCAGTGAGCAAATCCTTTGTCTTATCTGTATTTGTAGGATCCCAATCATCATTAATAATCTGGTTACCGAGGTTAGCCATTGGATCCCAGAATGTGCTTGTGATGTGAACCTGTGCAACAGAGTTCTTAGACTGATCAACACTAGCTGTAAGAGCTGCTGAATTCTTAACTACATCTTCTTCAGAAACAGTTGTGTTTGTTGGACCCCACTGAATCTCTTCAGCTCTCTGTCTCTGGCAGCTTTCACCTGTGAGGTAAAGTGCAAGAGCAGCTGATGTGAGAGGATACTTTGTTGTTGACTTAACGCCGAGAGCCTTGTAACCGTACATTGAAATCATAGCCTTGTCTTCGCCGTTAACATTGATTGTAGGAAGCTTAGCAGCACCGAAGTTATCGCCGAGCTTAGCAGAGTCGGACTCAATATCCCAAACACCGTCAATACCTGCGCCGCATGAACCATCAGCAAAACCTGAAGCAATCTTATCTACTGAAAGTGAAGTAAATGTGCCCTTGTAGTCCTTAATGAGCTGAGCAAATGCCTGAAGTGTAGCAACTGCTGTGTCTTCATCATAATCTACAAAGTTCTGAACTGTCTGCTCTTCGTCAGCATAACCGTCAATTGTTACACCGCCTGTGAATGTGAAGATACATGAATAGTAGCCGTTACCTGCGTCCATGATGAATCTCTTGTCTGCAGCCTTACAAGCAGCAAGAACATCCTCGAACTTCTGAGCCTGCTCATCGCTTACAACTGACTTATCATATACAAGGAAATAGCCGTTTGTTGTTTCAGGATAGTAATAAAGCTTGCCGTCAACTGTACCTGCTTTAACTGACTCTTCAGTATTCATAGCAATTACATTTTCAGCATAAGCACATTCTGAAATAACGCCTGAGTTGATAAGGTTGTCAAGCTGGTCACTTGCAAAACCGAATACGTCTGCAGCAGCGTCAACATCAGACTGAGCCTGTGTAGCAGCGTCATTTTCGCCCTGTGCTACTACACTGATTGAGATGTTCTTGTCAGCATAATGCTCAGCAAATGCATCACACATCTTCTGAGTAATGCTTACTGCTGCGTCAGGAGCCCAAACCTTAATTGATGCATCCTGCTCATCGCCAAGCTCTGCTGCATCAACAAAACCGTCTGCGTCAAGCTCTGCAAGACCTGCACCTGAACCATTTGTTTCGTTGTTTGATGGCTCATTACTTGACTGACCGTCACCGCAACCGGCAAGAGCTGTTGCTGTCATCATGCCTGCTAATAAAATAGCAAGAATCTTTTTCATTTGAAAATCCCTCTTTCAATATAAATATTTGTATTCCCTTTAGGACATCTATGGAATTGTCCCCTTAATCTGCAATCTGCACAATGTTAAACCTTAACACATAAGTAAACCGTAAGATTGAAACAAGACATATTGCACAAATAAGGATTACTTCCACTACATAAATAATATCAAAAAACCAAATAAATTTCAACTACCTTTGTACTTTTTATCTAAGGTAATAAATTAATTAAATTTTTTTGGTAATTTTAACTAATAATTATTTTTCTTTTGATTTTATTCCCAAAAAATACCACTATTTTTTGTGCATTTTTAATATATCTATTTTGTGCATATTACCTAATCATATTCTTGACAACTATAAACATTTGACATTTCTATGTCTCTACATTCCAAAAAAAGTCTTAAAATCTGAATTTAAAGTCTATATAAACTCAAAAAATTTAGTGAATTTTTACTAATAAATATAAAATCACCATAATTTATCATTTTTTTCGTGTGTAAAGTTGTAATATTCAAATATAATTGTTATAATCATAATAACATATATATAACTATCACCGCTGTTTAATACAGCATCAATACATATATTATTATTGAAACTTATTGAAACGGAGTGTTTTTATGAAACTCAATGACCTGCTTAAAAATATCAATTATACTGTCGTTAATGACGGCAATCCGGAAATCAACGATGTCATTTATGATTCACGAAAGGTATCTGAAAATGATGTTTTTGTCTGCCTGAAGGGCTACACTTCTGATGGTCACAAATACGCTGAGTCAGCTATTGAGAAAGGTGCTACTGCACTTGTTATCAGCGATGACCTTGATATTACTATCCCCGAAAATGTAGCGGTTATTAAAACTGACGATACACGACTTGCTCTTGCACTTATGAGCATTGAATACTTCGGAAGACCTGCCGAAGAGTTAAAGACTATTGCTATCACAGGCACCAAAGGCAAAACCACTACTACAGCAATGATTGCGGAAATTTTTGAGCAGGCCGGCATAAAAACAGGCACAATCGGCACTCTTGGCGTTGTATACGGTGGCAACACTTACAAAACAAATAACACAACTCCCGAATCCTACGAAATCCAAAAGGCTATGCGTAATATGATTAAAGCAGGCTGCAAGGCTATGGTTATTGAGGCATCTTCAATCGGACTTAAGCACAATCGCCTTGCCGGAATTACATTTGATGTCGGAGTATTTACCAACTTCTCAGATGACCACATAGGCGGAGTTGAACATAAGGATATGGCAGAATATCTGTATTGCAAAAGTCTTCTTTTCCGTCAATGCAAAAATGCTGCCGCAAATATTGACGATCCGAGCTGGAATGCAATCACAAAGGACGCAAAAAGCGTTTTGACCTTTGGTTTTTCAAATGACGCAGAGCTTCGTGCTGAAAACGATTATTTGCTGTCTGATAACGGCTTTATCGGCGTTCACTTTGACGCAAAGGGTCTTAAAGAGCTTTCGCTTGATGTCGGCACACCGGGCAAATTCAATGTCTATAATGCCCTTTCTGCCATTGCCGCAGTTTCATTTTTTGATGTTCCCGAAAAAGCTATAATTGACGGACTGAGAGTTGCAAAAGTCAAAGGCAGAGTTGAACCTGTCAAGATTTCTGACAAATTCACTTTACTGATTGACTACGCTCACAATGCACTTTCAATGGAAAATGTACTGACAACTTTAAGACAATACAATCCAAACCGTCTTATTACAATGTTTGGCGCTGGAGGCAATCGTCCAAAAGTTCGCCGTTACGAAATGGGCGAAACTTCGGGCAGACTTTCTGATCTTTCTGTAATCACCGAGGACAACTCACGATTTGAAGATGTTATGGATATCATTGAGGACATCAAAATCGGAATAAATAAGACTGACGGCAAATATGTGGTTGTACCAAACCGCAAGGACGCAATCAGATACTGCATAAATAATGCCGAAGATGGCGACATTATCGTGCTTGCAGGCAAGGGGCACGAGGACTATCAGGAAATTAAGGGCGTCAAATATCATATGGATGAGCGTGAGCTTATTGCTGAAATTTTAGAGGAAAACAAATAATACTATGAAAAATGTACTTGTCACAGGCGGCACAGGCGGCATTGGATCTGCCATTGCTGTTGAATTTGCAAAAGCAGGATATAATGTTGCAATCCACACCCACAGCAAAACCGAAAAAGCACAAATCCTTGCAAATGAGCTTGAGCAGAAATACGGTGTCAAGGCGTTTGCTGTAAACGCTGATGTAAGCTGTCAGGATTCTGTTATCGAAATGTTCAATATAATAGAAACCGAATTTGGCAGAATTGATGTACTTATAAACAATGCAGGAATTGCTCAGCAAAAACTGTTTACGGACATATCCGCTGACGAATGGCATAAAATGCTCGGCGTAAATCTTGACGGAGTTTTCTTTTGCAGTAAAGAGGCACTGAAGCGATTTATGATAAAAAATCATAGCGGTGTCATCCTTAACATAAGCTCAATGTGGGGACAGGTCGGCGCCTCCTGCGAAGTACATTACAGTGCCGCCAAGGCAGGAGTTATAGGACTTACAAAGGCTCTTGCCAAAGAGGTTGGACTGTCGGGCGTGCGTATTAACTGCATTTGCCCGGGAGTTATTATGACCGATATGATGAAAAGCTTTGACGAAGATACATTATCTGATTTAAAGGATGAAACACCGCTTAATCAGCTTGGAACCCCACAGGACATTGCCGACACTGCTGTTTTCTTATGCAGTGAAAAAGCAAAGTTTATTACAGGTCAAATTATAGGCATAAACGGCGGATTTGTTATATAATACTTAATGATTATTTCTGAAAAATAGTCATAAGAAAAAATTTTAAAAAAATTTTGAAAAAAGTGTTGACAAATGACGCAAATAGTATTATAATACATATTGTTCTCGAGAGAACAACAAAAAACAACAGTTGGTGTTGATGACGCTGAGGGTCCACCTGTTCCCATACCGAACACAGAAGTTAAGCTCAGTGGTGCCGAAAATACTTGGCTGGAGACGGCCTGGAAAAATAGGGAGATGCCAACACTCAAAGTGTCCACCCAGCAGGGTGGGCGTTTTTTTATGCCTAAAAAATTTCAGCTTACGCATAATAGTTATTTATGATGTTTACCCATCAACAGAAGTAAATCTTTGGGGTGACAGTGGTAACTTTATTACTCACTAATAAAACACTTATAAATAATTAAAAATTTTAAATAGTGAATTATGATGTTTACCATTAATCGGAAGTTTATCTTCGGGTTACAACGGTCACATATTAAGAAAAACTTATGAAGCGTAGATAAAAAATCGGAGTAAAAAACATGACAAATATAATCTCAATTTTAAAAAATGAACAGAGTGTGTGGAAAAATCTTCAAAACAGCGAAAAACCGATTGTCCTCTACGGAATGGGCGACGGCGCTGACAAGGTACTTTCTGCATTTGAAAAATATAATATAAAAGTTAGCGGAGTAATGGCAAGCGACGACTTTGTTCGTGGTCAAAGTTTTCACGGCTTCACCGTAAAAAAAGAAAGTGTACTGGAGCAGGAGCTTGGTGACTTTACGGTTGCACTCTGCTTTGCAAGCCAGCTCTCAGAAGTTATGGACTATATCAAGTCAGTTGCAAACCGTCACAGCACTTTAGTTCCGTCTGTGCCTGTATTCGGCAATGTGTTGTTCGATGATGACTTTATCAAGCAGAATAAATCCGATATTGAAAATGCGTACAATCTGCTTGCAGATGATTTGTCACGCAAGGTATATGAAAATGTACTGCTTTTCTATTATACAGGCAAAATTGAACTGCTCGATGAAATTACAACCGACAAGGACGAAGCTTTCAATAACATTCTAAAGTTGGGCAGCAACGAAACATATGTTGACCTCGGTGCATATAACGGAGATACGATTAACGAGTTTTTGTATTATGCAGGCAGTAATTACCGCAAAATTATAGCCTTTGAGCCAAATGAAAAGAATTTCAGGAAATTGAGGGCTAACTGTATTGATATGCAAAACATTGATTTGTGGCAGCTTGGTGCATATAACAAAAACACAATTCTGGAATTCAACAACAAGGCAGGAAGAAACAGTGCAATTTGCAGTAATGGCACAAAAACTCAAGTTGCCGCTGTTGACACAATTTTATGCGGAATTGCCGCAAGCTATATAAAAGCCGATGTCGAGGGCGCTGATTTTGAAACGCTTGAGGGTATGAAAAATACGCTGAAAAATTTTAAACCAAAGCTAAACTTTTCAGCGTATCATAGATTTGAAGATATTTTCAGACTTGCTCTGTATATTAACAAGCTTAATCCAAGCTATAAAATTTATCTGCGTCATCATCCCTACATTCCTGCGTGGGACACAAATTTATACTGTGTTTAAAAAGCCTATTGTAAGAAACATAGCCGTTTCCCATTATCGGAACGGCTATGTTTACTATTAGATAAACTGCATTATGTTTCTTATTTCTTCAATTATACAATTTATATCATCTCGCTCTTTAAGCAGTAAATTAAACTCGTTGTTTTTACTTTTGAATAATTCGTCCAATTTCCTATATTTCTTTTTAATAAATGACTGTCTAATTAAAACACCAACCGCTATAGTGAGCAAAATCAAACCTACAGGAAGCACAGAAACAAAGAAAATTCCTGTTATTGTACATATTACTCCCAATAATATAATGCCTAAATTATTAAAATCCTCATTCATATAACACATACGTTTGAGGGAATTAATATGTAGTTCTAAAGTACGAATTTCTCCTTTTATTACTTTTATCTTACCATCAATCTGATATTTTTTACTAATCAAAGAACAAAACTCATCATTCATAATTTTTATTTTTTCTGTATCAAAGTCAAAATTAATATTCTCTTCACAATTTCTGCATTTACTTTTAATAAGCGTCACAAAACCACTCCACAAAAATAAATTTGACAAATTCTTTTAAAATTATATAACAATCTACAGTTGTTGTCAATGACAACTAATAAGATTTTTATTTAACACTCATAAGTTGTTACTATTAGTATAGATTAGTAACGGGGTGAGTAAATGCTAAAAAATTTGAAATTGTTACGCCTTCAACACAAAATAAGTCAACAACAGCTTGCAGATATTATCGGCGTAAGTCAGCAATCTGTAAATAAATATGAAAATCACGACACCGAGCCTGACATTAGAACTTTGATTGCTCTATCGGATTATTTTAATACCTCTATCGATTATTTAGTAGGTAATACTGATATCAATCATAAAATTGAACATCTTAATAAATGTGATTTAAATGATGAAGAAACCGCGTTTGTCAACGACTTTCGCAAGCTATCGCCCAAAGAAAAAGAGAGCGTAAAATTTATTATAAGTAATTATCTTGAAAAAATGGACTGATGTAAAAATACATCAGTCCAAAATTTTATTTATACTTTTTATTGATTTTATCTGATTGGGACACAAATTTATACTGTGTTTAATGTTTGCCGTACTCGCTTAAAATGTCGTCAATTTCTGCTTCATTTACAGCTGTGCGTCTGTCAATATCAGATAAATATTTATCATAATCGAAGTCGTCATAATCATCAGAACTTTTGTCCGCTGTCTTTGCGGAGTATGTGCTGTGTGTATCGGATGACTGTTTTGCCAAAGGTTGCTTATTTGTGGTAGCCTTTTTTGCTGTGTGCCTGTCGCCTGTTGTCAAGCCATCAAGCTCAGACATTCTTTCACGCTCACGCTCATCTCTGCGTTTTGCTTCAAGCAACATTTCCTCTGCTTCTGCTTTTTCCTGCTCTTCACGCTCACGGCGTTTATCACCAAGGGCAATGTCGCCGACAAACAAGCCGAACATACCTGCAACAAGATATACTGCAAGCAAAAGTATGCTCGCAAGGTTGATTCCGCCATAATAAAGGAACATACTCGGCAAAAAGAAGATAGGAGCAATCAGCGAAAACAAAAAGTCAAGTCCGTATTTCGAGCAATAAATTGCTCCTGCAATCGCTGCTGTCGAAGGAAAAACAAAGTACAAAGCAATTCCTGCAAAGTTTTTAAGTGCATCATTTCTGAAAAAAAGCGGGACTATAAGATACACTGCAAAAATCACAACGCCGTATGGCAAATATTTCTTGACCATATCTTTCATAACAAGCCTCCATATTATATAAATATTATTTTGTTTATAATTAAGTATATTATACAACATTTTTTATAAAAATCAAGAATAACGCCCGTTACTAATGATAATGTAAATATTTTGTAAATCTGTTGTAATATTCCCTTAAAATTGCATTGACAAGTATAAAAAAATAGAATATTATAATAATGTATGCAGTTTGCGTTACTGCACACAAATTTTTAATAAGAGGTGAAAACTTAATGGACGCAGACGGTAATAAAGGCGTTGTACCTGGGCGAAGTTGCAACAAAATGAGTGCTTGTGCGTTCATTTTGTTTTGACTTAAGGCATAAGTCCGCTTATTTAATTATGCGGTATTGCCTAATAATATTAGTATAACTTAATATTACACCTATGGTACTCGTCTTTTTGACTTCAATGAATTAAGAAGGAGAAAAGATGATGGAACTGGTTAATGTTGCACTGACCGAAACTATCAGGGTTTTACTTGAAGAAAAAAAGTACAACACCCTGCGTGACATCCTTGAAACGATGAAGCCTTATGATATTGCATCGGTTTTTGAAGAACTTCAGGATGAAAAGATGCCTATTTTGTTTCGTATTCTACCAAAGGAACTGGCTGCCGAAACCTTCGTTGAAATGGATGATAAAACACAGGAGTTTCTAATACACGGATTCAGCGACAGTGAGCTTAAAGAGGTCGTTGACGAACTCTTTGTGGACGACGCAGTTGACCTTATTGAAGAAATGCCTGCTAATGTGGTAAAGCGAATTTTAAGACAGGCAGACAAGGATATGAGAAAGCAAATCAACGAGCTTTTAAAATATCCCGAGGATAGTGCCGGTTCAATTATGACTACGGAGTTTATTGTACTCCGCCCTGATATGACAGCCGAAATGGCTATTAAGCGTATCAGAAGAACAGGTGTTGACAAAGAAACAATATACACCTGTTATGTCACCGACGAAAATATAAAGCTAATCGGTATTACTACCGTTAAGGACTTGCTTCTTGCCGATGACAATGATATTGTTAAAGACTTAATGGAAGAAAATGTAATTGCTGTTACCACTCTTGATGACCAGGAGCAGGTTGCTCAGATGTTCTCTAATTACAACTTCTTGGCACTCCCTGTTGTTGACAACGAAAACCGTATGGTCGGTATTGTTACAATCGACGACGCTATTGATGTCATCCAAGAGGAAGCAACCGAAGATATTGAAAAGATGGCTGCTGTGCTTCCGTCTGATAAACCGTATATGAAAACAAGCGTTTGGGGTATATATAAAAAGCGTATTCCATGGCTGTTAATTCTTATGCTTTCAGCAACATTCACAAGCATAATTATTTCATCATTTGAGGGTGCACTTGCAAGCGTTATTGTTCTTTCCTCATTTATTCCGATGATTACAGGCTCAGGCGGTAATGCAGGCTCACAGTCATCTGTATCGGTTATCCGTGCCTTGTCTTTGGGGGAAATCGAGTTTAAGAATATTTTCACAGTTCTCTGGAAAGAACTCAGGGTGTCGTTCTTCTGCGGTCTTACACTTGCTGCGGCAAACTTTGTAAAGCTTATGATTTTTGACCTTCACAGCAGTTCAAATGCTTTTTGGATTGCATTAGTCGTCTCCCTCACCCTACTTGGTACAATTATGATGGCAAAGATAGTCGGAGGCAGTTTGCCGCTTTTGGCAGGCAAACTCGGATTTGACCCTGCTGTAATGGCAAATCCGCTTATTACAACGGTCTGCGACTCACTTTCGCTTCTCATATATTTTGCAGTCGCAACAAGCATTCTACACATATAAAATTGAATACAAAAATAAAAGCTGTTTTATAAACGAACTTCCCGTTCATAAAACAGCTTTTTGTTTTGCAAAGATACAGAGAAAAATCAATACAGAATAACTTTTGTACCTATACCCACATTTTGATAAATAGTTTTAACCTTATTGTAAGGTGTATTTACACAGCCGTGAGAACCGTTGCCCTTATATGTGGTGCCTCCGAACTCACTTGCACTACGCCAGCTTGCATCGTGAATTCCGCATCCGGAATATGTAAACGCCAACCAATAAGTTACCTTTGTAGAATAGTCTTCACCAACAAGAGTTGCAGGCGACTGTCTTTGCCAAATTGAGTACACACCGGTCGGAGTGTTGTGATATCCGTCGTCGTTACCTGTTACAACATCAGTTTCAAGAATATACTCACCGTTCTTATAAAACCACATATGTTGCTCTTTGATACTTATTTCAACATAAGTACCGCCAATTGACTGTCCGTATGCACCGCTTTCAACCTTTATTGCATATGTATAGTATGTACCCGGCACATCAGTTCTTTTACCATTTACCGACAGATTTCTGTAAGCTCTTACTCTGAAATAATAAGTTCTGCCTGCTTCAAGTCTGTGTGTTGTTGTAAAAAATGTATTCTTTGTTTTTCCAAACAGAGAGTAACCGCTGTTTTTAGATCTTGAATAATAAATTTCATATCCGTCGGCATATTTATTTTTGCCCCATGTAAGTGTTACTTTTCTCAGTCTGGACACAAGATTAACTGTCGGTGCACCAAGTCCCGCATATGCAACCTTAGTTACACCTGTTGAGTAATAATAGCAATCTCCGTAGAGCTGACGGTAAGCTACAATCTTATAGCGATACTGATTGCCTGTAGGAAGATTTTTTTCAGTCAGTTTTGTGTTGCTGTTTCCCTTTAGAGTTTTGTATTCTTTATAACTCCAATCTGTTTTTTCGTTTGCTCTGTAAATCTTGTAGCCCGTCGCTTTTTCAACTTTGCTCCACGACAATTCTATTACATCTGATGAGCGGTCAAGGCTCAGGTTTGTAATTTCTGCCGCCTGTGTGCAGGTTTTTTTGATTGTCGAAGCACCTTCGTACCTTACTCCGTTCTTATCAACATATGCTGCTACCTTGAAATAATACTGTGTTGTCTTACGAAGTCCGGTAATTGTTGCTGTATTTGAGGTTACTTCCTTTACCTTTGAATAATTCTTATGATTGTCAGCGTTAAGATAATAAATTACATAACCGCTTGCACCGCTTACCTTATCCCACTTGAGGGTAACCTTGTCTGACTCAAAACTTGTTTTAGTGATGTTCTTTACTGTACCTACATTTTCAACCATAACCTTACACTCGGCAGTCTTGCCGTTATAGGTACGAATTGTAATTATTGCAGTACCTGCCTTTTTTGCTGTTACAACAGCAGTATTGTATTCATCTTTCTTTACAGAGGCAACCGAGCTGTCACTGCTGCTCCATACAACATTATCGGGATTTGAATATGCACCCGGAGTGTTTTCTACCAGCGTATATGTTGTTCCTGTTCCGAGAGAAATACTATTTTTATTAAGTGTTACATAAGTAGGGGCATTTCTTACCTCTACCTTACACGATACCTTTACGCCGTTGTATGCAGTTGCTGTAACTGTTGCAGTGCCCACTGATTTTGCTGTTACCAAACCGCCTGCTGCCTTTACATCAGCTACAGCTGCATTATTTGTACTGTATAAAATGCTGTATGCACCGCAGCCATTTGGGAGTGAACTGTCAAGGTCGTATGTTTCTCCCACACCTAAAATGAGGCTTGTTTTGTTGAGCGACATACTCTTAGGTTCGGCTTTCACGGTAAGCTTACAATCTGCACTCATACCGTTTGCCTTTACGGTTATTGTTGCCGTACCTGTCTTTTTGGCAGTAATAATTCCATTAGCTCCGTCTCCCGAAACTGTTGCAACCGAATTGTCGCTGCTTGACCATGAAAGTGCAGAGTCTGTAATTCCGTAAACTTCAGCTTGAAGTGTATATTTCTCATTGACGCCCAGAGTTCTGCTGTTCACCTTAAGTGTAAGCTTAGGTGCCTCTGTACTTGGCTGTGGCTCTGTTGTCGGCTGTGTTTCCGACGGAACCGTTGTTGCCTCAGGGGCAGACTGTTCAGGTTCTTCAGGCTCAATAACAGGTTCATCAAGCTCTCCTTCGTAAAATTCTTCTATTGGAGTTTCTTCTTCGATAATGCCGTCACTCTGCATAGCAATATCATATGAGTTATCAACCATCACACCAACGCTGTTTTCATCGTTGTTTGCTGTTGATGCCGAGGCACTGAAATTGAATGTCAGCGCCGAGCTTAACACCATAATTGCGGCAAGAGTTCCACTCACAATTTTCTTGGCTTTTCTTTTCATAATTATTCCCCCTAACAAATTGTAAAATGCTTATCTACAATATGAAAATATTATAATACAATCATTACAAAAAATAAAGGGTATTTTATGAAAATTTTCTAAAAATACCCAATAAATTTTATAAAATTTTTATTGTAACTTTACGATTAAGAATTGTAGGTATTATCTTCTACAGCCTTGCGAACCTGTTTTTTTAACCTTTCAAACGGAGTGTCCTTTTTTTCTATAATCTCCTTTGACCCCAATTTACGAACAGTAATATTTGACGCACTCGACTGACTGTGCATTTGCAAACTGATATTTTCATGCTGTATAATTGCAAAAAGCTGAGAAATTGACTTGCAACTGTCAATTTCCTTTAACAACTGGGATTGAGTTTTCTTGCGGTATCCGTTGACCTTTGTACCCTTCAACTCAAATCACCAGCCTTTCCTATACTTTCACAAAATAAAATCGTATTTTCTATTATACTTAATTTCCAATTTATTTTCAATACAAAAATCGACATATTTTATTTACAGTTTCATTATTTTATGTTATCCTTTGATTAAGTAACTGATTTTTTAGCAATATTGCGGAAAATATGCAATCAAGTTGCACTAACAGTTATTATTTTAAGAATTTCAAATTTTAAACATAATTTTATTTGCTTAATTTTCGGAGGAATTAATGAAAAAGATTACTTCTTTATTTTTGACAGCAATTATCTGCTCAATGACCCTGTTTGTCGGATGTAGCTCTGACAGCAGTTCATCAGCAGAACCCAAACCGACTGCATCAACCGACACCACCGTAAAAACTACGGGCAACAAAATTCAGATTAACGACAGCACTTTGGGTGAAATCTGGATTACCGAGCTTGACGGTGTGCCTCAAAACAAACTGAACAACGACAATTTTACATCGGACAGTACCTTTAAATATTACAGTGAAAACGGCAAAGCCGCTTCCCTTGAAGGCATTGATATCTCCTCATACAGCGGTGATGTCGACTGGAAAAAGGTCAAGGACAGCGGTGTGGATTTTGTTATTGTGAGAATAGGCGGAAGAGGTTATGGCGATGAAGGTGCGCTTTATACTGACGACAGGGCGCTTGAATACATTGACGGAGCACACAACGCAGGTTTAAAAGTTGGAGGATATTTCTTCTCTCAGGCTATTAACACCGAAGAGGCTGTTGAGGAAGCTGACTATGTAAAGTCAATATTAGGCGATTTAAAGCTCGAATTCCCTGTTGCTTATGACTGGGAAATCATCAAAGATGAAGATGCAAGAACCGACAATGTGTCCGCTGCCGAAGCCACAAACTGCGCAAGGGCATTTTGTGACAGAATTATTGAGCACGGATACAAGACAATGCTTTACTCGCCAAGCCGTGAGCTTTACTTTAAGTATGACCTTTCCCGTCTTGCCGACATTGATATTTGGTACTGTGAATACTCAAATTTACCAACCTTTTATTACCAATTCTCAATGTGGCAGTACTCTTCAACAGGAAAAGTTGACGGTATTGATGCAGATGTTGATATGAACATCTGCTTTACGGGTGTTGCAGACTATGATTAGGGCATTTTTTCATTCATTAAACAAGCCCTAATATTTTCACCTAATTCACAGTTAAACTAAATTTATGAACCATTAAGAAATATAAGAGGGTATGAAATATGATTAAAGTAGAAAATCTTAGAAAAGAATTTAAAAAGACAATTAAAGAGCCCGGTCTTAAGGGCAGTATAAAATCGCTTTTCCACCCGAACACAGAGCAGATTATCGCAGTAAAGGACATTAGCTTTGAAGTTCCAAAGGGAGAGGTGCTCGGATTTATCGGTCCAAACGGTGCTGGAAAAAGCACGGTAATCAAAATGCTCACAGGCATACTTACACCGACATCAGGTATCTGTACAATAGACGGAAGAAATCCAAGAGAGAACCGCAAAAGCTATGTTAAGGAAATCGGTGTAGTGTTCGGTCAAAGAACACAGCTTTGGTGGGATTTGCCTCTGCGTGAAACCTATGGCGTACTGAAAGAAATTTACGAAGTACCCGAAGATAAATTCAAAAAACGAATGGCTTTTCTTAACGAGGTTCTCGACCTTGAAAGCTTTATTACAAGCCCTGTAAGAACACTTTCTCTTGGTCAGCGCATGCGTGCCGACATTGCGGCATCGCTTTTGCACAGTCCAAAGGTATTGTTCCTTGACGAGCCAACAATCGGACTTGATGTTGTAGTAAAAGATAATATCCGTAATGCTATTGAGTATATAAACAAGCATGAGCAGACAACCGTAATACTCACTACCCACGACCTTTCGGACATTGAGCTTTTGTCAAAACGAATTGTTATGATTGATAAGGGAACAAATGTGTTTGACGGCACAATTACCGACCTCAAAAGCAAATACGGTCAAATCCGTGAGCTTAACTTTGATACAAGCGTTCGTGATGTGTCTTCTCTTCTTGCTTACAAAGAGCATTTTAAATTCTCTGATGAGGACTTGTCTGTTGAGCAGGACGGAAGTTTTGTAAAGGTGCGTTTTAACAGCTCGGTTGCTCCTGTATCTGATATGCTGTCATATACACTCGATAAAATTAAGGTAAACGATATCAGCGTCAAGGATGCCGATATTGAGGAAATTATTCGCCGTCTTTACAAGCAGGGGGTGTAGTATGAAACGCAGATTACATAAACTGAAAATCTATGTTCCGTTCATCAACGCAGGTATGCAGGAAACCACAACCTATCGTGTAAATTGGATATTTTATATGCTCGGAAATGTTCTTGGCTGTTTTGTTTCATATTTCATCTGGAACGCAGTTTTTATGTCGGGCAATAACCAAACAATGAACGGATTCACAATGCCGCAAATGGTGGTATATATCTTTTTGATGTTCCTTACAACAACAATGATAAGCAGCGGTGGTACATATGATATCGGCGAAGAAATTCGTGATGGTTCAATCGCAATGAGAATTATTAAGCCGATAAGCTATAATGCAACCTTTCTTTTTCAGGAGCTTGGCAACAAGGCAATGACCGTTTGTGTGCTGATTGTACCGCTTGTTGCAGGTGTTGAAATTGTGCGTTACATCTTTACAGGCTCAGTTCAATTTCAGATAACAGGCTTTTTACTATACATTGTAAGCTGTATTTTTGCATATCTCATAAACTTTTTCTTTAATATCTGCTTTGGTTTTATTGCATTCATCATAAAATATCTTTGGGGTGCAAATATGATGAAAAACTGTATTGTCGGCTTTTTGTCAGGGTCGATAATTCCGCTTTCATTCTTGCCCGATGCAGTTGAAAAGCTGTTCTTATTCCTGCCATTTGCTTCTCTGAATTATACTCCTGTAATGATTTATATGGGAATGTACAGCGGATTTTCACTACTCTATTACCTTGGACTTCAGTTGTTCTGGGTACTGTTCTTTTGGGGACTATCAAAGCTTTTGTGGGCAGTGTCAATCAAGCATTTGTCAGTACAGGGAGGCTAAACCAAGACAAAAGAGTGGTTATAACATTTATGAAAGGAAAGATGCACTTTTTATTTAACCACCTACTAAACACCGTTACAAAAGCTTTCCGCAAAACTTAAACGGAGTTTAATATATAGTGCATTGGTAGCAAATATGAACAGAACACATATTGTTGGCTCGGTAATAGCAATTATATTATCGCTTGCTCTGATGTTTTCTGCTGTGTCAACAGGCGCCTCCGCTGCGGGAAACACAGTTACGCTTACTTTTAATGCAACTGTAGCAAACAGTATTCCGCAAGGAACTAAGGTTTCAATCGGTTCAAGCCTTAACACATGGAATCCTAAGGATACCAAATGGTATGCAACTCAGCTTGACGAGACGCATTTCAGCCTTGTCGTATCGGTAGGCAGTGAATACATTGGACAAGAAATAGAGTACAAATGGACTCTTCAGTATCCCGACAATGAGGGAAACGGTTGGGAGTATTGTGAGAGTGCAGCCGGCACGGGACCCTTCGGAAACAGAAAATATATTGTAAAAGATGCAGATAATGTGTTAAACGATACTGTGTCTTTCCCGAATAAGCCGGAAGAAACTAAGAGTACCTTAACCTGCGGAAAGCTTGAAACAATCGAAATGAAAATGCCGCAGTTCTCTGACGGCCGCAAGCGTACAATCCGTGTTTGGCTGCCCGACGGATATGATGCTGAAGACAGCGAAAAGAAATATTCTGTTTTGTATATGCATGACGGGCAGAATCTTTTTGATGCAGCCACATCATTTTTAGGCGAATGGGAAGTTGACGAATCTCTTACAAAGCTGATGAACAAGGGTTATGAGTCCACGATAGTAGTCGGTATTGACAACGGAGAGTTGGAGCGTTTTAATGAGCTTTCTCCAAGTTGGGAACTAAACGCATTAGGCAAAGAATACATTTCTGCTCCTGCCGGCGAAAAATATGCAGATTTTATTGTAAACACCGTAAAGCCCTACATAGACGAGCATTACAACACAAAGCCTCAGCGTGAGTACACAGGCATCGGAGGAAGCTCGATGGGCGGAATTATGTCTCTGTATATGGCTATGGAATACGCCGATGTTTTTGACTATGGCATTATTTTCTCACCGGCTATGCATATTTACAATGAAGATGTCTTAGACAAATTCTTTGATAATTATAATTTTACCGCTATGAGATATCTGCCGAAGCTCTATCTGTTTGCAGGAGCAAAAACAGGAGGCTCGGAACCGGGCTCACCCTATGATGAAGCCTGCATTACAAAATATGTCGACATTATCAAAAATGATCTTACAGACAGAAATTATCCCGAGCAAATAATCGGCACACTTACAGATAAAAACGAGTATCACATCGAAAGCACTTGGGCAAAATTTTTTCCGACTGCTCTGCAATGGTTGAGCAATGCCCGAGAAATCCCGGGTGATGTGAACGGCGACGGTGTTTTGAATGTTGACGACGCAACGGCAATCCAAAAATACATATGCGCGATTGATGTGTTGCCTTTAGAAAAACAGAGGTTAGCAGATTTTAACGGTGATTCATTTATTAACATCGAAGATGTAACTGCAATTCAGAGAAAAATTGCAGGATTGTAAAATCGCAGAACTGAAAATTACACATATTTTAGCAAAGAGGGTGACATTTATGAAAAAGTTTAAAAGAATGTTAAGAATGCACAGAATTTTTGTTACTCAGGAGCTAAAGCGAATGATGGAGTATAAGGGCGACTTCATTGTCGGCATCATAGGCTTTTTGCTCGGTCAATTTTTCAACTTACTTTTTCTGTGGATAATTTTCAGCCAAATTCCAAATCTGATGGGCTGGACACTCAATCAAATTGTGTTTATCTATGGCTTTTCTTTAATTCCAAAAGGACTTGACCACCTTTTGTTTGACAACCTTTGGTCAATCGGTTACTTCACCGTACGCAAGGGTGACTTTGACAAGTATCTGACCCGACCAATCAACACACTTTTTCATGTAATGGTTGAAAAGTTGCAAATTGACGCACTCGGTGAACTGATTATGGGAATTGCGCTTGTGTGTATAACACTTCCATCAGTAGGCATTGAGTGGAGCGTGCTTAAGGTTTTACTGGCTATTGCTGTAATTCCTTTTGCGACTCTTATCTACACGGGCATAAAAACAGCTACGGCAGCTATTGCATTTTGGACAAAACGCAGTGGTAATGTTATTTATATGTTCTATATGGTTAATGACTTTGCAAAATATCCTGTTACGATATATAATAATGTTTTAAGAAGTATAATTACATATATAATTCCGTTTGCATTTACTGCTTTTTATCCTGCAAACTATATCCTCACAGGCGAAAATCCGCTATTTAATATAGGAATGACAGTTCTGCTGTCGCTCGTAATTATGGCAATCGGCATATTTGTGTGGAACAAGGGTATTAAAGCTTATGAAAGTGCAGGTTCGTAATAATTATGATTAGAGAACTAAATAAGGATGATTTTGACGGCTTGCTAACGCTTTATATGCAACTGCACGACAATCCGTTTCCACAGAAATCGGATAAGGTTATGAAAGTATGGGACAGGATTAATGAGGATGAAAATTATCACATTATTGTTGCAGAGGAGGACGGCAAAATTGTGTCGTCCTGCACCTGCATTATCATTCCTAATCTTACGCACAATCAACGACCGTATGCCTTTGTTGAGAATGTAGTAACTGACAAAAATCACCGTGGCAAAGGCTACGCCACAAAGTGTCTTGATTATGCAAAAAATATTGCACAACAGACAGACTGTTATAAGATAATGCTTTTAACAGGGTCAAAGATTGACAGTACACTGAAATTTTATGAAAACGCAGGCTACAACCAAAATGACAAAACTGCATTTATTATGTGGCTTTAATTTATAATGATGTATACGAGGAGGATTTGTTATGAAACGCACAGACTACATAAACTGGGACGAATACTTTATGGGAGTGGCAATTCTTGCCTCAAAACGAAGCAAAGACCCCAACACACAGGTTGGCGCCTGCATTGTTGATAAAGATAACATTATTCTGTCAACAGGTTATAACGGATTTCCGTATGGCTGTTCAGATGATGATTTCCCTTGGGCAAGAGAGGGAAAAGAAACAAAGTACAGTTATGTTGTTCACGCAGAGTTAAACGCTATTTTAAACTCTCGTGGCAAGGATTTAAAGGGTGCAAAACTTTATGTTGACCTCTTCCCTTGCAATGAATGTGCAAAGGCCATTATTCAGTCAGGAATCACAGAGCTTATTTATCTTTATAATAAGTATCCCGACTCTCCTGCAACGCTCGCATCACAAAGAATGTTATTATCAGCAGGCATTAAGCTGAGACAGCTTAGTACCGATGTTGATACCATCACACTCGATTTCAGAAAATAAAGTTATTTATTTCAGCATAAAATTAGGCGTATCGTTTCTGCGGTACGCCTTTGTTTTTGTGCTTTTTTACCATTTGGCACTTGTTGCATAATTATTTTTATATAAATAGTATAAAATGCCGAAATACAAAAAAAGAAAAATATATTTGTAGAAATATAAAATTATTTGTGATACAATATATTTGAATGCGTATTGAACATAATTTTCACTTTTTTTACAATTTAACAGGATGGTGTATTATGGATACATACAGTGTGCTTCTAAAGACAATTATGGCTCTTGGCGGTTTGGGACTTTTCCTTATCGGTATGAAAAACATGGGTGAAGGTCTTGAACTTGCCGCAGGTAGCAAGCTGAGAAATTTGCTTGAAAAAATCACAAGCAATAAGTTTATCGCAATGCTTGTAGGTGTTCTTGTAACAGGTGTTATTCAAAGCTCATCGGCTACAGACGCAATGGTTGTTGGTTTTGCAAACGCAGGATTAATGGAGCTTGGGCAGGCAATCGGTATTTTATTCGGTGCCAAAATCGGTACAACCGTAACCTCTCTTCTTCTTGCAATCGACATCAAGGCTTTTGTTCCTATTTTTATCTTTCTCGGAGCAATCGTCATTACTTTCTGCAAAAAGAACAACCACAAATATTACGGTCAGATAGCCGCAGGCTTTGGTATGCTGTTCCTCGGTCTTTCACTGATGAGTGAAAACTTGAAGTGGATGGGCGAAAGCGAGGCATTTTTAGGCATAGCTAATAATCTGAGTTTTCCGTTGCTTGGTCTTTTTGTCGGTATTATATTTACAGGTATTATCCAAAGCTCTTCTGCGTCGGTCGGAATATTAATGGCTTTGGGTACAGCAGGAGTTATTACAGACCTTAAACAAGCTGTATTCGTTGTATTCGGCTTTAATGTCGGTGCCTGCTCGGCCGCAATTCTGTCTTCTCTGGGTGCAAATAGAACAGCAAAACAGATTGCTGTTTCAAACTTGCTAATCAGCTGTTTTGGCGCTGTAATTATGACGCTTATTGCCATATTCCTACCATTCACAGATATGATGAACTACTTCTTCCCTGCTGAAACATTAGGTATTGCAGCACAAATTTCAGCAACGCATATAATCTTTAACATTGCAATCACCATAATTCTTCTTCCATGCTCAGGATTTATTATGAAAGTTACAACACTTATTCTTCCTGACATCAACGAAGAAAAGGAAAAGATGGAAACTGTTTATCTTGACAACCGTATTCTTACAACTCCGCCTATGGCAGTTCGTCAGGTTGAAAAAGAGTGTGAACGACTTGCTTCTCTTGCTCTAAAAAATTATCGCTATGCTATAAAGGCATTCTTTGAGCATGACCAGCATCTGATTGACAAGGTTGAAAAGAACGAAAAGGTTATCGACTATCTAACTCACGAAATCACACGATATATCGTAAAAATCAACGGTCTTGATATTGTGGACAGTGACCGCAAAACAATGGGTGTTATGTATTCGGCAATTCAGGATATTGAGCGAATCGGTGATCATGCAGAGAATATAACTGAGCATGCCCGCACAATGATGGAAACAAAGATTTCATTTACAGATGACGCAATGGAAGAGCTCAAACAGCTTGATGAACTTGTTACAAAGCTTCTTAACGACGGCTTAAAAATGTTCAACTCTCAGCAGGTTGACTACAATCTTGCAAAGTCGGTTATTCAAACCGAAAGCGCTATTGACAGCCATGTCAAGATTTACAAGTTTAACCACATAGGCAGAATGAATGACGGCTTGTGCAGCGCAGAAAACGGTACTATATTCCTTGATATGCTGACAATTCTTGAAAGAGTTGGTGACCATGCAAACAATGTTGCCTTTTCAATTCCTCGCAACAAGCTTGGTATGTCACTTAAAATAAAATAATTTACAAAAATTAAGAGGTGTCGCTGACACCTCTTTTCTTGCTTTATAGGAAATTGCTCGGAAACAGTCAGGTACAAAAGAGTGTTTTCATATGACGCTGTCTGCTCTGATAGGTGCAGCCACCGGTTGCCTTTTTGTACAAAACTGTTAAATAATACTAATCGCCAAAAGAAGAGTAGAAAAGATAGTTAATATTCTATTGAAGATTAGTATAAAACAAAGTATAATGATAGAATAATGATAAAAAAATGTGAGGACATTATGAGTAATACAAAGCAACATATAAAAAAGCAACATGATGTTGCTTCCAACCAGAGCAGAGAACGTTCATCTATTATAAAGCATCAGTCAACCGACTGCGATGTACAGGCTACTTCCAATAAAGTGAAAAATAACAACTGCCCTGTATATAAAAAATGCGGAGGCTGTCAGCTGCAAAATTTAACATATAAACAACAGCTTGAATTTAAGCAAAAAAAGGTTGAAAGGCTATTGAAAAAATACTGCAATGTTATGCCAATTATAGGAATGGACACACCGTATCACTATCGTAACAAGGTGCAGGCGGCGTTCCGCACAACAAAGCAGGGCAAGATAATATCCGGTGTTTATCAGAGCGGAACTCATCATATTGTGGGCATTGACAGCTGTCAGACAGAGGACGAAACTGCCGATAAAATTATTGTTGCAGTTCGCAAGCTGATGCCGTCATTTAAGATGAGCACCTATAACGAGGACACAGGCAAGGGATTTTTGCGTCATATTCTTGTCAAAAGAGGCTTTGCAACAAATCAGGTTATGCTTGTGCTTGTGACAGGAACACCTGTTTTTCCGTCAAAAAATAACTTTGTAAAGGCAATCAGAACGCAGTTTCCGCAAATTACAACCATAGTTCAGAACGTCAATCCATACAGCACAAACTTAGTACTTGGCGATAATCAAAAGGTACTTTACGGCAAGGGCTATATTGAGGATATTTTATGCAGATGCAAGTTCAGGATTTCGCCTAAAAGCTTTTATCAAATTAACCCGGTGCAGACCGAGGTGCTCTACAACACTGCAATGGACTATGCTCAGCTTAAGGGCAATGAAATTGTGCTTGATACCTACTGCGGAATCGGCACAATCGGCATTGTAGCCGCAAAACGAGGTGCAGGCAGGGTAATCGGAGTTGAGCTTAACCCTGACGCTGTTCGTGATGCTGTTGTAAATGCAAAGGCAAACGACTTAAAGAACATACGATTTTTTAGGGGTGATGCAGGCGAGTTTATGTATGAAGTTGCAAACGAAGACGAAAAGCCTGATGTAGTGTTTATGGATCCGCCAAGAGCAGGCAGTGACAAAAAGTTTTTGAGTTCGCTTATTAGAATGTCACCCAAAACGGTTGTATATATCTCCTGCAACCCCGAAACAATGGCAAGAGATTTGGAATATCTAACACAAAACAGCGATTATAAGGTTCAGAAAATCCAGCCCGTAGATATGTTCCCGCATACGGCGCATATAGAGTGTGTGGCATTGATTACAAGGTAAAAAGATGAATTTTGGAGGATGCTTTTTTGAAAAACATTATTACTATTCAACACACACAATCAGTCCATCACACAAATGGTATGGTTGGTTCTTGGACGGATTGGGAATTGACTGAATTAGGAGTACAGCAAGCAAATAAAATTGGCGAAAAATTAAAAGCTGAATTTCCGAAAACACAATTTGTTATGTATTCCTCGGACTTACTTCGTGCAAAGCAAACAGCTGAAATTATCGGTAAGCATTTGGGTGTTAATTCAATTTTAAAAGTTGAATTAAGAGAACGAAATCTTGGAAAATGTTGCGGAAAATCTGTTCAGTGGCTTCGTGAAAATCTTGAAATGCAAGAAAAAACTATTGATGACAGATTATTTTCTGACGCTGAAAGTCGTAGAGATGAATGGAACAGACTAAAGCCGTTTTTTGACGAAATAATGGCAAGTGAAGATAAAAATATTATCATTGTTTCTCACGGAGATTTATTAAGTGTGTTCAATACAATGTTTTTAGGATTAGGTGTTGAAAACATAAACAACTTTGAGTTATTTGGCTTAACAGGTGGAGTTTCATATATGTTTGAAAACAATTATGGAAAAAGATTTATTAAGAAAATGAGTGACATGTCATATATTGACTAAATCTCCAGAGTTATGACAATTTAAAGAATTATTCCAACTCTCGGATTTTATTTATTATTATGAAATCAGATAATCATGCACAGACATTAAAATTAAAGTATGTAAAATTATGAAATAAAATGCTCTCATTTTGGCCGTAGTCTGACCATATTAATTGATAATAGAATAAATTATAAATTTTCATTTCACATACAAAAAATTATTATTTTAATTTAAAAAACTGCAAATATTAATATTAGAAAATAAAATGGTATTAATATTAGGAGAGTTAAAATGATAGTCATGGATGAAAATGGAAACGAACTGATTGACATTATCAAAATTGGTGAAAATGAAATTGATAATTACTCACCTGTCAATCACGCTTTATTGGTTGTTAAAATAGATGATGATTACCTTTTTGGGTGGAATCACTTCAGAAAAAGCTGGGAAATTTTCGGCGGTTGCATTGAGAACGGCGAAGGTGCTAAACAATGCATTATTCGAGAGGCAAACGAGGAACTTGGGCTTGATAATGCCGATGTTACCTTTATTGGACTGATGAAGTACAAAAAGGTAACGGATTATTTTAATCCGAATCCGCACATAGAATACGGCGGATTATACGGAATAACTTTGCAAAAATCAAAGCTTAATTCAATCAGAAATCACAGAAAAGACAGAGCTGAAATTGAAAAACTTTCGCTTTACAGTAATATAGCTGACAGAGAAAACATATCAATTATCGCTGAAAAACTGTTAGAATATTGGCAATAGTCGCTCTGCTTTTAAAATATATCAAACAGCTAAATTAAAAAGCATTTTATTACAATCTGTTAATTCTATTAGTGAAAAAAGTCTTGTTTTTTATTTCTTTATAAGAATTTATAACCAAATTGTTACTCCATTTGGGCATATTAAAAATAAAAATAACAGCATTTTAATAAATTGAGTACAACTTTGCCAAAAATCGGTTACAATTTCAAAAGTCCGTTGACTTTACTACAATATTGTAGTATCATTTTCTTATGAAGAATTGTACAGTTACATCTGCGTAACCACAATTTGTTGTATGATATAAAATTGTCATTATCAATATATAGTTTTTTGTTTATTACTAATAGATATTTCGTTTTATACTAATCGCCAATAGAAGAGTAAAATTGATTTTCGAGCAGATTTTATGCTGTACAAGGACGACGCAGGCAGGCTGACGTCTGTCAAGGAGTAGGACGCAATACAGCGCAAAATCTAACGGAAAGATATCTACTATTATATTGAATATTAGTATTAATTTAGGCACTTAAAGGTTATTGAACACAATACGAATTGGAGTGTATATTTTTGGAAAAGTTTGTTGTAAATGGCGGCAAACCGCTTTTCGGCGAGGTCAACATCAGCGGTGCAAAAAACGCGGCAGTTGCAATTATCCCTGCGGTAATTCTTTGCGATGAACCTTGTCAGATTGAAAATATCCCAAATATCAGCGATGTTTCTCTTATCAGCCGCATCCTCCAACAGTTGGGTGCAAATGTAAGAAGAATTAATAAATCATCTTTATATATCGACCCTACCCACATCAGAACCTGCAACGCAACAACCGAACTTGTTCGAGGTATGCGTGCATCATACTATTTGTTGGGAGCATTGCTTGGAAAATACGGCAATGCAAAGGTAGCTCTTCCGGGCGGATGCAACTTTGGCGTTCGTCCTATTGATCAGCACCTTAAAGGCTTTGAAGCACTCGGTGCTGAAACACGCCTTGTTGACGGCGCAATTATTGAGGCAAAGTGTAACGGAAAGCCTGTAGGCACACACATTTACCTCGATGTTGTATCTGTTGGTGCAACAATGAACATTATGCTTGCTGCATGTAAGGCAGAGGGTCAGACCATCATTGAAAATGCTGCTAAAGAGCCTCACATTGTTGATCTTGCAAACTTCCTCAACTCAATGGGTGCAGACATTCGTGGTGCAGGCACCGATGTAATTAAAGTCAGAGGTGTTGACTATCTTCACGGCGTCACATATTCAATCATACCCGACCAGATTGAGGCAGGAACTTATATGTGTGCTGCTGCTGCAACAAGAGGTTGTATTACAGTAAATAATGTTACACCTAAGCACTTAGACTCAATCACAGTCAAGCTTCGTGAAATGGGTGTTAAAATCACAGAATATGATGAGTCAATTCAGGTTGATGCAACAGTAAAGCCACTTAAGCGTTGCAATATCAAAACAATGCCACATCCGGGCTTTCCAACTGACTGCCAACCGCAGTTTACAGCACTTTTGATGAGTGTTCCCGGCACAAGCATTGTAAACGAGAGCGTATGGGACAATCGTTATCAGTATATAAGCCAGTTTGTTAATATGGGTGCGCAAATTTCTGTTGAAGGCAGACTTGCTATTATTGAAGGCGGTGCACCGCTGACAGCGGCTCCTGTTAAAGCTACTGACCTTCGTGCAGGTGCAGCAATGATTATTGCGGCTTTGCAGATTAACGGAACAACTGAGATTTCTAATATTCAGTTCATTGAGCGTGGATATGAGAATGTTATTGATAAGTTCAAGGCTCTCGGCGCCGACATTAAGAAGGTTTATTTTACAGGTGATAACGAAGCCGAGCTTCGTGCATAACGCACTATTTTGGCAAGGTATCTCTGTATACAATTTATAAAAACCTAATTTAATTAACTAAATCTCTTTTAACAGACTAATAGTAATATTGGTCTGTTTTTTTGCATAATTTAATACAATCTTTTAAATGAGTAAAACTAATTCAAAAAAATCGGACAGTCATTTTGAACTGCCCGATTTTATACTAAATAGTTGAATAGATATTCGAGCAGATTTTCTGCTGTACAAGAGCGACGACACTGGCAGGCTGACGCCTGTCAAGGAGAAGAACGCAGTACAGTGCAAAATGCGACGGAAAGATATCTACTATTTTATTGAAGATTAGTATTATATTAAAGGTATGTGTGGTCGCAAATTTCGTTAATTTTATCACGCAAAATCAAAAAGTCATTAAATGCGTCAGGCTTTCTGCGTGGATCACGCAGAATTGCCGCAGGGTGAAGCATTGCCATCATTAAATAATCTCCCTTTTGAATCCACTGACCGTGTTCCTTGGTAATTTTAATGTCGGGCTTAATGATTTTTGCTGCCGCAATTCTGCCAAGACAAACAATGATCTTTGGTTTTATCAGTCTAACCTGTGAACGCAGCCACTCAATGCACTGCTCCTGCTCATCAGGTTTTGGATCTCTGTTTTGCGGTGGACGACATTTGACAATGTTTGCAATATAAATATTCTTATTGCGGTCAAGGTCAACGGCTGTAAGCATTTTGTCAAGAAGCTTGCCTGCTCTGCCAACGAATGGTTCGCCCTGCAAGTCCTCGTTCTCGCCCGGACCTTCGCCAATAAACATTACCTCGGCATTTTCACTGCCAACACCTACAACAACATTGTGCCTTGTCTTGCAAAGCTCACACTTTTCACACTGCTCGCACGCAGTTTTTAGTTCATTCCAATTTGTATACATAAATACCTCTTCCCTTTTCCTTATATATTGATACTAAAGATCATTTGAACACGATATAATACTTGTGTTTAAAATCTTCTGTATTTTTTAATTATTGAATTAAATGCAGACAAATTGTCTTTCATATACTCTAATTCCTCCAAAATAAAACCCTAAACATATTGAAATTTTAAATAATTAGTAGTAGAATATATTTGTACGACAGCGTTTGCTGTCAATTTTTGATAAATGGTGGTAAACAAAATGAAAGTAATGGTTGAAACATCTGCTCATCATGTTCATGTAACAAAAGAAACATTTGAAACCCTATACGGCAAGGGAGCAACACTCACAAACAAAAAGAATCTTTCACAGCCGGGTCAGTTTGCCTGTGCAGAAAAGGTTACTGTTGTCGGTCCGAGAGGCGAAATGAATATGTCAATCCTCGGTCCTGAAAGAAATGCCGATCAGGTTGAGGTATCGCTCACAGACGCAAGAAAGCTTGGCATAGTCGCTCCTGTAAGAGAATCAGGTGATATTGCAGGCACCCCTGGCTGCAAGCTTGTTGGCCCTGCCGGTGAGGTTGAAATTGAGTGTGGCGTTATTGCTGCAAAAAGACACATTCATCTTGACCCTGCAACTGCCGAAGAGTTTGGTCTTACTGATAAACAAATTGTATCTGTTAAGGTGGGCGAAAACACAGGCAGAGAAACAACATTTGGTGATGTTGTAATCCGAGTAAACGAAAACTATGCTCCTGCAATGCACATTGACACTGACGAGTCAAATGCAGCAGGTCTTGGCGGTACAGTTGACGGAGTTATTTTAGTCTCCTCTACATAAGTTTAATTTTACTTGTGATACAGTGAACGAAGTATAAACTTCTGTTTTTTCAATAAACATCATAAATCTCTATAAAATGAAGGAGTGACCTGATACGGTCACTTCTTTTTACTTTATAGGAAACTGCTCTTTTTAGTACTGACTTGCAACAATAAGTTTGAGAACTCTGTCTATAAATTCAAAAAGGTATGCAAAAAGTCAGGAAAAACCTCTGACCACGCCTTTTCATTGTGGCAGTTTTCAAATAAAATGACCTCATTCATTTTGTCATACGGATAAAAAACCTCGGGAAGCAAATCATAGAGCATTTCAACGCTCTCAAAAATCTGCTGTTCAAGTTCGTCACCGTTACCTGTGTAAATGTACATATACGGCATATCATCACGCATTTTTGACATTAGATAACTTCTCCAAGAATCCTCGCTGTACAGCAAAAACGCAGGAGAAAATGCACCTACAAATGAAAATCGGTCGCTGTGTTCAACACCTGCAAAAAATGCCTGCAATCCGCCCGAAGAACTTCCGCACACCGCCATTCCCCTTTTGTCAGTTCTTACAGGGAAGTTCTGCTCAACAAGCGGAATAACAGTGTTCATCAGAAAATCATCAAACACTTCTCCCTCGGACTTTGTGTAATTATCCATACTCTCGGGCATAATTACTGTTCCTATAGTATTGGGGGTCAGCTCATTATCACGCCACTGATTACCGTTATCAATGCCGACAATCACACACGCCTTGCCTGTTTCGAGCATTTCATTCTCAACTGCTTTTTCAACATTCCAACTGCCGTAAGGCGACGGATTTTCTGCAAAAAGATTCTGACCGTCAGTCATATATATTACAGGCAGTTTTTCTCCATCGTTATGATGTGGAACATACACCCACACTGTCCTGTCACCCTTTTCGGGAAACGGCAAAGTTATTTTATGTAATTTTGAATTATCCATAATATCACTCCGAACAAACTTATAATTATAAAATCCAAATGTTACCGAATAAAATATAAAAGTGCGTAAATAATATAGCAAGAGGTGATTTTTATGATTAATGATGTTGAAATGCTGACATATGTTTTGCAAAATGCCGAAATGGGGTGTTACGGCATTACAAGAGTCAGAAAGCAGGTTCATAACAGCAATGTTGACTCTGTGCTATGCGACCAGCTCGTAAAATACGGCAAGCTGTACCACTGTGCATCCCAAATGCTCAAAAACCGTGGCGAAGAACCACAGCATATCAGCCCTATGACCAAAGCAATGACACGAATAGCAGCTGCAAGAGATTTAAAGCGTGACCCGTCGTCATCACACATTGCCGAAATGATGATTAAAGGCAGTACAATGGGTGTCAATAAAATGGCAAAACACATACGCAACTACGATGGAAAAGACAGAAATGTAAATACTCTTGCACGCAAAATGCTCCACACCGAGGAAGAGAACCTCCGTGAGCTGACAGCATATATCTGATAAACCAACAGGAGCGAACAGGTTATCGCTCCTGTTTTATTTACTTATACTAATCTTCAATAGAATAGTAATAAAACAGCTTACATATTCTTAATCTCTTTATAATGATTGATGTGAATTCCAATATGACCTATTCCCAAAATTATTGCAGAAATAATTAAAAATATATTTTTACCGTATACTCCCAATAAAACAAAGGCACAAACAGGCAGTGTTGCACCTGCAACAGGTATTCCAATCAAACTTCTGTAAAAATCCTTTATTGTCTTTTGACTTTTAAAATATCTTATCCAATAAATCTCGTACAAAACCATAAAGACAAACGATATTAAAAGCCATGTCGACCATAATGTTATCTCATTGATATTGTAGTCAGAAAAAATCATCACAAAGGAACAGACAAGAATTTCACCAATCCGTTCAAACATCAGCAAAACTCTGTTTTCATTGACAGCATATTTATCATAATCCTTCGGCTTGTTTTTCGACCATAAAATATTGGGGACAAACAGCATAAGCAAATATATAAGCCCTACATAAGAAAATCCAAAGTTCATAAATCGTATTATCTCCAGTCCGTTTTTCAAAACCGTTTAATTACTGCTCCAACGCTATAAGGTCTTCTTTTTCATAGCGATTATGACCTGACTGCTGTTTTTTGTATTTCCAGCATTTGATTGCATCATCCAGAGTTTTTCCGCTGTTTGCAGCAAAAAACTCTCTTATGTATGTATTATACTCAAACTGCTTGTCAATTTTAGTTTTGCCATTCTTCTTCTCTTCTAAAATTCTATAATAAGCATTGATTGCGTCCTTGTATGTTTTTCCGCTGTTAGCTTTTAACCACTTTTGAAATAAAACATTGAAAGAGAAACTTTTACCGATATGCTCTTTAAAAAAAGCCCTATGCTTTTCAGAACACACAAAATCTGTTTCAATGATTGAATTCTCACTTATTTCACCAACAAATGAGCTTGCTCTTTTGACCGTTGCTGAGGCAGGTTTTACTTTTCCTGTATCCAGATAATAGGCAATTCTGTCTGTCAGTTCCTGTTTCCCCCCCGAAGTTGGCAAATTGTATTTTCTGCAAAAGCTTACCAACTCATCTTTCAGCCAATAATAATCAAGAAAAATTCTGCTGTCAAGCTCTTTGTCCAAAATTGGTCTGTCAGACATTTTCATCCCTCTTTTTATAATCAATCACTCAAATAATCCGTTAAAAAGTCGATTAACGCCTGCATTTCTTCGTCTGTACCAATTGTGATACGAAGATAATTATCAATGCGAGACTGATTAAAATACCGCACAAAAATATGCTTTTCACGCAGGGCATTAAAAATATCGACCGCCTTAACACTTTTGTGTCTGGCAAAAATAAAATTGCTCTTTGAATCATTAAATTCAAAACCGAGCTTTGAAAGCTGAATTTTTGCATTTTCTCTTGTCTCAACAATTTTATCTGTTGTCTGCTTAAAGTAGCTATCGTCCGCAATAGCCGCCGCTCCCGCCTTGATTGTGAGCGAATTCATTGTATAGGAATTATAAGAATTTTTCACTGCATTAAGCACCGAAATAAGTTCTTCGTTTGCAATGGCAAATCCAATTCTAAGTCCTGCAAGAGAGCGTGATTTTGAAAAAGTCTGCACAACAACAAGATTTTTGTACTTTTGAATAAGAGGTAATGCCGACTTTGCACCAAAATCGACATATGCTTCGTCAACAATCACCACTCTGTCGCTGTTGTACCGAACAATTTCCTCAATTACGTCAAGAGATAATTCAACGCCAGTTGGAGCATTAGGATTTGGAAAAATCACGCCGCCGTTTTCACAAAAATAGTCCTCTTTAACAATCTGAAAATTATCATCAAGCGGTTTTGTTTCATACTTTACGCCAAACAGGTTTGCCCAGACAGGATAAAAAGAGTATGTAATATCAGGAAAAATAATCGGTCTGCCTGAATTAAAAAATGCCATAAAGCACATTGCAAGCACATCATCAGAGCCTACACCGACAAACACATTCTTCTTATCAACTGCGTAATAATCAGCAATCGCTTCCACAAGCTCTGATGCATTAGGATCGGGATATAGCTTTAAATCATCCGTATTAAAGCTGTCAAGCACCTTTTTTACCTGCGGTGACGGAGGATATGGATTTTCATTTGTATTAAGCTTTATCTTATCGGGATACTGAGGCTGTTCTCCCGGAACATATGGTTCAATATCACGAAAATTAATATTAAGTTCACTCATTTTGATTACTCCCATTAAAACACTTAATCATAATTTCTTACAAGCGAGATTACCTTGCCCAGCAAAACAACTTCATCAACTATAATCGGTTCAAAGTCGTCATTCTCAGGCTGAAGTCTGTAATGACCGTTTTCCTTGTAAAAACGCTTTACAGTTGCCTCATCACCCACAAGTGCAACCACAATCTCACCGTTTTCTGCAACAGGTGTACGGTTTACTATGACAATATCATCATTCAGAATTCCTGCATTAATCATACTTTCACCCTGAATACGCAGAGCAAACAAATCTCTGCCCCTTTTAAGGCTTTCAGGCACAGGAACATAACACTCAACATCTTCTACTGCAAGTATAGGATAACCTGCCGCAACCCTGCCCACAACAGGCACGCTTGCAGACTTTTCATTTCCACTGATTTTGATACATCTGTTCACGCCGTGCTCACGGGAAATAAAACCCTTTTCCTCAAGTGCATTCAAATGGTGATGTACCGTTGAGGTTGAGCTTAACCCAACTTCACTGCAAATTTCACGCACAGACGGCACTCTACCCTCGTATGAACATTCCTTTAAAAAATCAAGGATTTTTTGCTGACTTTTGCTTAACGGTTTCATATACACACCTCCGCTTTATTAATCCGCAAATGCAATTATTATTTTATAATAAGTATACCATATGGAATCCTATAAATCAAACATTTGTTTTAAATTTATTAAAATTTTACATAAGCTACTCTTCGAGATACTAAGTTTACATTTTTCAAATGAAAAAACCGAACCAAATTAAGTGGTTCGGTTTTTCCTATCTTTAAAAAATGAGGGGTACATAGGCAATCCTCTGTGTCGGATTGCCAAGGAGGGTAGAACAATTATACTCCGACGGTTGCGGTTCCGTCTTTTGAGTACAAGTATATTAAACAATATGTATATGAAAATTGTGTGAATTTATTATGAATTTGCGTTGAAAAATACACTAAATCATTACATTCACAAAAATACAATGTATGTATTCCTTACAAAACAATACATAATGTTTGATAAGCTTTTTTTGTCAAGCATTACATATAATTTTTGAGAGCAATTCTCCAACCTTATCGTGAAACACCATATCGGCAGAATCATCAAGCGGAGTTGCATCTCGGTTAATCAAAATAAGCTTATTGCCGCTGAAATATCTCACAAAGCCCGCCGCAGGATACACAGTAAGGCTTGTACCGGCAATAATCATTGTATCGGCATTTTGTATTGCATTCAATGCACCGCTTACTGTTTTATCATCAAGACCCTCTTCATAGAGTACAACATCAGGCTTTATAACGCCGCCACATTCGCAGTGCGGTATACCCTTGCTTTGTTTGATGAACAGGGCAGAATGAAATTTATGACATTTTAGGCAATAAATTCGGAGTACACTGCCGTGAAGTTCATACACTCTCTTACTGCCTGCCGCCTGATGAAGTCCGTCAATATTCTGCGTAATTACAGCGCTCAGCTTTCCTGACCGTTCAAGCTCTGCAAGCTTTAAATGAGCCTTGTTAGGCTTTTTGTCAAGACAAAGCATTTTATCCTTGTAGAACCTGTAGAATTCATCAGTACGCTTTCTAAAGAAAGTATGACTCAAAATCTGTTCGGGAGGATAGTCATACTTTTGATTGTACAGTCCGTCCACACTTCTAAAGTCAGGGATTCCGCTTTCGGTTGACACGCCTGCACCGCCAAAAAATACAATTCTTTGACTTTCATCAATTACC
The DNA here is from genome assembly GCA_022510955.1 of Ruminococcus sp. Classification (GTDB taxonomy): domain Bacteria; phylum Bacillota; class Clostridia; order Oscillospirales; family Acutalibacteraceae; genus Ruminococcoides. The sequence continues at coordinate 62,986 of JAFLSM010000003.1, forward strand.
CTTTGAAGCTCATAGGCGGTACTCAACTTATTGCTTCCTTCATAGACTTAACATAATCACACACAGGCTTAACTGCATCTCTGCCGTACTTTGCAACCAGCTTTACGATTGCAGAGCCAACAATTACACCGTCGGCGCTTTCAGCCATTTTCTTTGCCTGTTCTGGAGTTGAAATACCAAAACCGACTGCACACGGAACATCACTTACTGACTTTACAAGACGCACCATCTCACCGATATCGGTTGTAATTTCGTTACGCACACCGGTAACGCCAAGAGATGACACACAATACACAAAGCCCTGTGCCTCTTTTGCAATAGTCTTTATTCTGTCGTGTGATGTGGGGGCAATCAACGAAACAAGCTCAACGCCGTTTGCATCACAGGCAAAAGAAAGCTCCGCTTTTTCTTCAAAAGGTGTGTCGGGAACAATAACGGCAGATATTCCGCACTCTTTGCACTTTGACATAAATTTTTCTGTACCGTACACAAAGATTGGGTTCATATATGTCATAACAGCAAGCGCACATTTTATCTGAGGTCTTATACGCTTTACCATATCAAAAATCTTGTCGGTTGTTGTGCCTGATGCAAGTGCACGCAGGTCAGCCTCCTGAATTACAACACCCTCTGCAACAGGGTCGGAAAACGGAATTCCTATCTCTATGATATCTGCACCGCTTTCACTCATTGCAATAAGAAGTTTTTCGGTTGTTTCAAGGTCAGGATCACCTGCTGTGACAAACGGAATAAACGCCTTGCCGTTTGAAAAAGCTTTTCTGATATCAGTCATGAATATCCTCCCCTCTGTATCTTGCAATCGCTGCAACATCCTTGTCGCCTCTGCCAGAAAGGTTTACAACGATAATCTTATCCTTGCTCATTTGCGGAGCAAGCTTTATACAATGTGCAAGAGCATGTGAGCTTTCAATAGCGGGGATAATGCCCTCGGTTCTTGAAAGGTATTCAAATGCCTGCACAGCCTCTTCATCTGTAATGGGCACATACTTTGCTCTGCCTGTGTCGCTGAGGTTTGCGTGCTCAGGGCCAATGCCCGGATAGTCAAGTCCTGCCGAAATTGAATAAACGGGAGCAATTTGACCGTACTCATTCTGGCAGAAGTATGACTTCATTCCATGGAAAATTCCGAGTGAGCCGTTTGCAATAGTTGCAGCATTTTTCGGATTATCCACACCTAAGCCTGCTGCCTCACAGCCGATAAGCTCAACGCTTTCATCATTAATAAAGTCATAGAAAGCACCAATGGCATTGCTACCGCCGCCGACGCAGGCAATAACCGTGTCGGGCAGTCTGCCTTCCTTTTCCATAAGCTGCTGTCTTATTTCCTTGCTGATAACGCTTTGGAAGTCACGCACAATAGTCGGGAACGGATGAGGGCCCATTACGGAACCGAGAACATAGAGGGTGTCGTCAACCCTGTTTGTCCACTCACGCATACATTCATTTACAGCGTCCTTAAGCGTCATTGTGCCTGTTTCAACAGCGTGAACCTTTGCACCCAAAAGACGCATTCTGTAAACATTAAGAGCCTGACGGATTGTGTCCTCCTTGCCCATGAAAATTTCACATTCAAGCCCGAGCAAAGCCGCAACTGTTGCCGTTGCAACACCGTGCTGACCTGCACCTGTTTCTGCAATTACACGCTTTTTGCCCATTTTTTTAGCAAGCAAGCACTGACCAAGGCAGTTGTTAATCTTGTGAGCACCCGTGTGGTTCAAATCCTCACGCTTTAAATAGATTTTTGCACCGCCCAAATCATTTGTCATCTTCTCTGCATAGTAAAGCAATGACGGTCTGCCTGCGTATTCACGCATCAATTTATCAAGCTCAGCAACAAATTCAGGGTCATCCTTGTATTTGTTGTAGGCTTCTTCAAGTTCATTCACAGCATTCATCAATGTTTCGGGAACAAACTGACCGCCGTGAATGCCAAACTTACCTTTTGACATTTGTATATCTCCTCATATTAAAAATATTATTTATACTAATAATCTCTAAAAATCTTCAAGGCTTGAACATTTCATAATATTGCCCTTTCAAACAGCAAGAGGACTGCCGTTGAGCATTTCCAAAGCCGATTTTTTATCATTATTACGCATTAGTGTTTCACCAATCAGCACACCGTTTACTCCGGCATTTCTGAGATTTTGAATATCCTCGCTTGTTTTGATTCCGCTCTCGCCTACAAAAAGAATATCCTTTGGTACAAGTGAGCGAAGTCTGGTGCAGGTTGTGATGTCAACTGTAAAGTCCTTTAAGTTGCGGTTATTAACCCCGATTATCCTTGCACCTGCATCAAGTGCAGACTGCACCTCTTCCTCTGTGTGAGCCTCAACAAGAGCCGAAAGTCCGAGCGTGTCGCAAAGCTTAATCCACTCTCTGATTGTGTCGGTGTCAAGCAATGCACAAATCAAAAGCACTGCCGACGCACCAATAACCTTTGCCTCATAAATCTGATATTCACAAACTGTAAAGTCCTTGCGTAAAAGCGGAAGACTCACATTCTGCGAAATTTCCTGCAAAAATCTGTTTTCTCCCTTAAACCACTGCGGTTCGGTAAGAACAGATATTGCTGACGCTCCTGCATTTTCATAGTCCTTTGCAATCTGCACATACGGAAAGTTCTCTGCAATTATTCCCTTTGATGGAGACGCTTTCTTAACCTCGCAAATATATGAAATTCCGTCTTTGGAAAGTGCCTTTTCAAATGGAAATTCGTCATTAATTTCCATTGCAAGAGCTTTTTGTTTTATCTCTTCAAGCGAAACCGTCTGCATTATTTTTTCGTATCGCTCACGGTTTGCCTGTGCAATCGTTTCAAGTATCATATTTAACCTCAAAATTACTCATTTGTTGCCTTGGCAAATTCTTCGACCTTTGCAAGTGCCTTGCCGCTGTCTATAATCTCCTGAGCAAGCTTAACGCCGTCTGCAATGCTGTCTGCCTTGCCGCCTGCAACGAGACCTAATGCCGAGTTAAGCACAACAATGTCACGCTTTGCTCCTGTGATTTCACCGCTTAAAATCTTTCTTGTGATTTCGGCATTTTCTGCACCGTCACCACCCAAAAGCTCGGACATATCATAAGTACCCAGGCCGAACTCCTCAGGTGTGATGTCATAGTTTTTAAAACTGCCGTTGTCAATCTCGCAAACCTTTGTTTTACCTGTTACCGTTACCTCATCCATACCGTCACTGCCGTGGAACACAAAGCCACGCTTAACACCGAGATTTGAGAAAACCTTTGCAACAGGTTCAACAAGACTTTCGGAATACACGCCTGTAACCTGTAAATTTGCACTTGCAGGATTTGTAAGAGGGCCTAAAAGATTGAATACATTGCGTATTCCTATTTCTTTTCTTACAGGGCCTACATACTTCATTGCAGAATGATAGTTCTGTGCGTGCATAAAGCAAATGCCTGTTTTACTGAGCACCTCAGCATTTTTCTCGGGAGTAATCATAATGTTTATGCCGAGAGCCTCAAGGCAGTCAGACGCACCGCTCTTGCTTGACATTGAACGGTTGCCGTGCTTTGCAACAGGCACACCTCCTGCTGAAATAACAAAAGCTGATGTGGTTGAAATATTGAATGTGCCTGTGCCGTCACCGCCTGTGCCGACAATATCAAGGGCATCTGTGCTCTTTGAAACATGCAGAGCTTTGTCACGCATAACAGTTGCGCAGGCTGTAATTTCATCAATCGTTTCGCCTTTTAGTCTGAGTACTGTAAGATAAGCAGCCATTTGTGCCTGTGTGGCTGTACCGCTCATCATTTCTTCCATAACCTGTGTTGCCTCTTCAAATGTAAGGTCATTTCCTGCAACAACCTTGATAATTGCCTCTTTTATCAATTAAATCAAACCCTTTCAATAAAGTTTCTAATCATCTGCATTCCGTGTGAGGTAAGGATTGATTCAGGGTGAAACTGCAATCCGTAAATTTCATAATCCCTATGTTTAACGCCCATAACCTCTCCCATATTATCTTCAGCAACAACAATAAGTTCCTGCGGAATTGTGTCACGCTTTGCAATAAGTGAGTGGTATCTTGCGCCCTCAACAACCTTTGGCATATCGGCAAAAATTTTACATTCTGTATCAACTTTAATATCGCTTTTCTTGCCGTGCATTAACTTTACTGCATGTGTGATTTGTGCACCAAACACCTCGCAAATTGCCTGATGACCGAGGCACACACCCAAAATAGGATATTCGCCCTTAAGCTCTCTTATAACATCCTCGCACACACCTGCATTCTTCGGATAACCGGGACCCGGGGAAAGTATTATGTGACTGGGATTTAAATTTCTGATTTCATCAACGGTAATTTCATCATTTCTAACAACCAAAATATCGGGAGTTACACTGCCCACAAACTGAACAAGATTGTAGGTAAAGCTGTCGTAATTGTCAATAAAAAGTATCATAACTTGTCAACCTCCCCTGCATTTTTAACTGCGTTCATAACTGCAAGAGCCTTGTTGTAGGTTTCCATATATTCGCTTTCAGGAACGCTGTCTGCTACAATACCTGCGCCTGCCTGAACATACACCTTTCCGCCTGTTTTAACAGCCATACGGATTGCAATACAGGTGCAAAGATTGCCGTTGAAGTCAGCATATCCGAGTGCACCACCGTATACACCGCGGGGAGTTTTTTCAAGCTCTTCAATAATTTCACACGCTCTTATCTTTGGCGCACCCGACAATGTGCCTGCCGGCAAGACTGCCTCTACTGCACTTAAAGCGTCAAGGTCGTCTCTGATTTCGCCCTCAACCTCACTGCAAATGTGCATAATTTTTGAAAAGCGCAAAACTTTTTGATATTCAGTTACCTTTACTGAACCGAACTTAGCAATTCTGCCGATATCGTTTCTTCCGAGGTCAACAAGCATATTATGCTCTGCAAGCTCTTTTTCATCCTGCATAAGCTCTTTGGCAAGTGCGTCGTCCTCTTCCTTTGTCTTTCCTCTCGGACGGGAGCCTGCAATAGGAAATGTGTTAAGAACGCCGTCCTGAAGCTTTACAAGAGTTTCGGGTGAGGTACTGATAATCTCATCGCCTTCAATATTCATATACACCATATATGGAGAAGGATTTGTCACACGCAAAACTCTGTATGCGTTTATCAGCGAACCTTTATAGTCAGCCTCAAAACGCCTTGAAACAACGCATTGGAAGATATCGCCGTCAAAAATATATTCCTTGGTTTTTTCAACCATATCGCAAAATTCTTCTTTGGTGTAGGTACTTGAAAATTCAACATTTTCATCGCTCTCAAGCTTTGGCAGAGGAGAGGCATCAGTGATTATGGAAATAATTTCGTTTATATCCGACTTTGCTTTTTCGTACTGACGCTCTACATCATAAGTTTTCATATTAGCAACGACAATCAGTTTTTGCTTTAAATGGTCATAAGCAATCACCTTGTCAAACATCATTAAATCAAAATCGTTTGTTTCTCCCCTTTTGAGTTTTAGAACAGGCTCTGCAACTGCAATCATCGCATAGCCATAGTAACCCATAAGTCCGCCTGTAAACGGAGGAAGGTCATCAAAATGCGGAGTTTTATAATCGGCAAGATATTCTCGCAAGGCATCATAAGGCTTGTCGGTTTTTACAATTCTTGCGCCCTCGCCCGTAACGGTGAGCGTACCGTCTTTATATGCAAGGCGTGATTTAGGATTAAAGCCGAGATATGAGTATCTTCCCCACTTTTCACCACCCTCAATGCTTTCAAGCAGGAAAAATTTGTCTGATTTTTGAGCAATTTTTCTGAGTAATGTAATTGGAGTAACAACATCGGCATAAATCTCTTTGCAAACAGGGATTACGCTGTATTTGTCCTTCAAACTCAGAATCTCATCAAATGACGGTTTAATCATTTTACACCAACCTTTCAAATTATTTTATATTTATACAACAAAAAAGCAGTCGGTGGTCTGCACCTATCGAACAGGCAACACCATATAAAAATGCCCTTTTGTGTACGACTGTTTATGAGCGGTTACCTATAAATCAAAAAAAGCTTTTGTCCCAAAAAAGGGACAAAAGCCTGAATAAACAACTTCTGCGGTACCACCCAATTTGACGAATAATCGCCCGCTTAACAGCATACTGACATATGCCTCTCACTGTAACGGTTGAGCTCCGTCGAAAACTACTCGTAAAACATTTTTAACACACATCGCCTGTTACTGCAATCCTTATGAACTAAAAACTTTATACTTTCGGTTCGCCCTCACAAGTCCATTCACACAATCCTACACTATCGGCTCACACCAACCGCCGACTCTCTGAAAGTTTCAGAAAATGCTACTACTCTTGTTCATAGGTTTAACATATTAATATTATTATATTAATATTATTATATTACTCTACTATTCATTTGTCAACACTTTTTAGATCGTAATTACTTGAAATAATATCTATCTTTTATTTATCAAATAAGAACGACAGACTACTGCAAACACATCATTAGAATTTAAAGTTTAACAAACTGTTTTTCATCAAAATTAGTTTCCATTGTCCATTCGGTTGCGACACCATTTTTCAAACAAAATATCTGAAGCAGATTATCTATTCCATTATCTTTCCATGCCTGCAAAAACTTTCTTGTGGGATGACTAAATATTTCTTCACGAAGATTTTCATCATTCTCAATATATTGTAGCTTACCGGTAACACGAATCTGAGTTCCTTGCCCCTGAAAACATAACTCAACCTTTGGATTTTTCATAATCTGTTCAAAAACATCTTTAGTTGAAGCTGTGTGAAAAATTATTCCGTTTTCATCAGCTCTAAACAGGAGCATTCCTCTGACACGTGGCTGATCTCCATCCATAGTTGCCAAATGAAAAACAGGATTCTCTTTCATCAAATTAAAAATTTCACTTTTAGTTAGCATACATTATTCCTCCTTTTGTTTACGGCTATTATAGTTGAAAACAATAAATATTACTTTCAAAATAATGCCGTATGCTTGCAAAAAACAAGCAAAAGCAGAAATTACTCCTTATATGCGTCACGGTATTCTGATGGAGATATATTAACAAGGCGTTTAAAGCACGAGGTAAAATGTGCATTACTGCCAAAACCACATCTTTGTGATATCTCTGTAATAGGCACATCTTTTCTTTTTAACAGGATTTTTGACTTTGCTATTCTTGTTTGAATTAAATATTCTATCGGAGTGAATGAAGTTTCTTTTTTAAAAAGTCTGTTAAGGCTTGATTCCGACATATATGCTATCTGTGCCAACTTTTTCACCGTGATATTTTCATCAAAATGCTGTTCTATATATTGCTGTACTCTACCTACTGTATAATTTGATGAAACAGAACGCATATCCAGATTTTCTCCAAGAATGCTTCTGATAATCCAGTGAGTAATAAGCGTTGTCTGTGCCCCTAAAGTTATATCCGAATTCTTCATACCCTTACTGTATTCTAAAGCAAATGTATTTAGAGTTTTTAAAATATCACTGCATAATGAAAATTGATGTTGCTCAAAACAAGGTACATTTTCACTGTAAAGACGATACTGTTTTTCAAAATATTCCCTATCAATCATAGTACAATAATAATGATTAAAATCTTCATCTATATCATTATGAGGAATATCAGGTGATGTAATTGTCGCAAAATAATGCTTGGGCTTTAATTCTATTTTTCGCTCAACTAAAAGTTCTTCATTTGAAAATACTATGATTATCATATAAGAAGGATGTGTATGACTTTTTCTTGCGGCGTATCCACATTGCCCGAAACTCGGAATAAACAATCCCAGATTGTCATTAACATAGCAATCTACATATTGAAGTTCATCTTCTTTAAGACTATCTCCGACAAGCGACCTTATTTTATTAAAATCCTTCATAATATTAACTTCCTATCAAAACATATTTATATAAAAAACATCCTGTAGGTTGCACCTATCCGAGTAGACAGCACCATATAAAAATAACCTTATGTGCCCGACTGTTTCCGAGCAATTTCCTATCAATTTTTTAATTTCCTTATTCGGAGTTTATCGATAATCCCTACAAATTCCGATTTATCTTAGCTACCATCTGAAAGCTCTTTATTTTAAAAGCGTTTTGCCTGTTAAATGCTCGAGTCTTATGTATTTTCCCTTGTTTTACCCTTATGAGTCGAAACGATGAAAACTTTTTGTTCCAGTATCAAGCTGTTTTCGGCTGTCAAAGGAGCCCTCGGCGTTTAAAAACGAAATACACCTCTCGCACAAATCTGCGGTTATTCTCAAGATTTCGCCTCCACGGGAGTTACTATAGGACAAGACATTTGTTTTTTTTCATATGTTTATACAGGATAATGCTCTTTATTAGACCACTGGCAAATAGTAACATTGACGAGACAACTACCGTTATAAAAACATCGGGAACAAAAGCTTGTGCTACCCATAGTGGCGTTGCAAAGAATATAGGTACAAGCATTAAAATATAAATCGGCAAAAGCAAGTGGAATAATATGAGAAACAGTACTGCCGGAATTTTTTTAATGCATTTTATTCTATTTACATATTTTGGAATAAGACATATAGATAAAACTGCCACAGTTAATATGGCGAGCATAATCAGATCGATTCGAATATGACTTAATATATACTCATTGCTCGTAATTTCATTCGGTGTGTTTCCTAAAAGCATAAGGACAACTCCCCATCCCAACTCATCCATCATGCTGTTTGTTACAAAATAATCATTCACATTCGTCGTGATAGCGATTGCAATATCGCTTTCAGGAAGAATGAAAACGCAGGAAGTTCCGGTTTCAATCAAACCACTGTGGCGCAATACGGGCTCGGAAAGCGGCTCTTTTACTGTAGCCCAGCCATATCCATACCAGTAAGGAACATCGTCGTTCACATAGACCGTATCCTCATAAAACATTGTATCTATGCTCTGCTTAGATATAATGCCATTTCCGTCGTTTAAATACATTTGCAAATATTTTCCCAAATCGTTTGCGGAAGAAGAAATATATCCTGCCGGTACAGTTATCCAAGCATTTTTAGAGGAAGGATATTTATGATTACTTTTTATATAGAACCCCCAATAATTTGTATATCCTTCAATCAACCCATTTTCCATACTTTCGCTAAGCGTTGCGGCCGTATGTGAAAGCTGAAGAGGCTCAAATAAATTTTCAGTTATGTAATCATTGTATGATTTACCGCTAACCATTTCAATGATTTCGCCAAGTAGGGAATAATTCACATTGGCATAGTTATGTGTTCCCTGTTCGTTTATAATCTTGTAATTTCTAAGTGTTTGATGTTCGCCCAATCCGCTTGTATGATTTAGTAATTGACTTACAGTGATTTTATCGCCATCGGTTGCATTAGGCAGATAAGTTGATATATTAGCGTTCAAATCTATTTTTCCCTGCTCGGTTAACTGCATAATGCAAACAGCCGTAAACGATTTACTGACCGAGCCAAGCAGAAATGGCGTATCACAGTTTTCACAGTTACCATAATTTTGAGAGAATAACACGTTATCTTTATCTACAATGGTTACAGACATTGAAGGAATATGGGCATTTTCCACGCAAGATTGCAAGTAGATATCTATATCGTTGTAAATATCTGTTTCTGATGTTTGTTCTGTTTTGGCGTAAACTATTTGCGTGTTAAAATTAATACTCAATAAAAATGTAATGGATAAAATCCAATACATAAAAATAGAATTCTTCTATTGACAATCATTTTTTCTCCTCGCTTCATTTACTTATACATATTATATATCGGAATTGATTTGGAATGTTATTCAAAGGTTAACTTATCATCCACAATTCGGCAAAAAAGTATTATACCAAATTTTCAAAGGGCAGATAGACGTAAAGCTTCATCTACCCTTGTTTTTCTCTTATAAAGCGCAAAGGCATGAATAAACTTGTGTGAAATCGTAAAAGAGGATAAGGTGAGCAAACTGCGATAACCCCTTTGTTTTCAAGGCTTTTGGAGATTTTTAATATCATCCTATAATGGTGGTAACATACTTAGATTTTAACGAATTCAAATTCTGATTTACATTACATGAATTATATCATATTACGATAAGTTAGTCTATTAGTTCTAATCAGCAAAAAACTATTTTTCTATATTAGGGGAACAAACTCATCTTACAAAAGCAGCCGGTAGGCTACACCTATTCGAGTAGACAGCACCTTATAAAAATACCCTTTTGTGCCCGACTGTTTTCCAAGCAGTTTCCTATAAAACAAAAACAGACTTCAACGAAGCCTGCTTTTTTATTTATGGAGCGGATGACGGAAGTACATCTATTGGATTATTTCA
>JAFLSM010000030.1 GCA_022510955.1 Ruminococcus sp.
ATTCAGATGTATTCTGATGTAGTTATGGAAGTTGGTAAGAAGTATTTTGAAGAGCTTATCGACGAAATGAAGGCAAAGAAGGGCGTTACTCAGGACGTAGATCTTGATGCTAACGATCTCAAAGAGCTTGCAACTCAGTTCAAGGCTGAATACAAGTCAAAGATCGGCGTTGACTTCCCTGACGATCCTAAGGAGCAGCTCATGGGTGCAGTTATGGCTGTATTCCGTTCATGGGACAACCCAAGAGCTAATGTATACAGAAGAGACAACGACATCCCTTATTCATGGGGTACAGCTGTAAACGTTCAGTCAATGGCATTCGGTAACATGGGTGATGACTGCGGTACAGGTGTTGCATTTACAAGAGATCCTGCTACAGGTGAGAAGAAGCTCATGGGTGAGTTCCTTACAAACGCACAGGGCGAAGACGTTGTTGCAGGTGTTCGTACACCAATGCCAATCGCTCAGATGGCAGACAAGTTCCCTGAGGCTTTTGCTCAGTTCCAGGAAGTTTGCAAAACTCTTGAGAACCACTACAGAGATATGCAGGACATGGAGTTCACAGTTGAACACGGCGAGCTCTATATGCTCCAGACAAGAAACGGTAAGAGAACAGCTCAGGCTGCTCTTAAGATTGCTTGTGACCTCGTTGACGAAGGTATGAGAACAGAAAAAGAAGCTGTTGCTATGATCGACCCTCGTAACCTTGACACACTCCTCCACCCACAGTTTGATTCTGCAGAGCTTAAGGCTGCAACACCAATCGGTAAGGGTCTTGGCGCTTCTCCTGGTGCTGCTTGCGGTAAGGTTGTATTCACAGCTGACGACGCAGTAGCTTGGGCTGAAAAAGGCGAAAAGGTTGTTCTTGTTCGTCTTGAAACTTCACCTGAGGACATCACAGGTATGAAGGCTGCACAGGGTATCCTCACAGTTCGTGGCGGTATGACATCACATGCTGCTGTTGTTGCTCGTGGTATGGGTACATGCTGTGTATCAGGTTGCGGCGACATCGCAATGGACGAAGACAACAAGCAGTTCACACTTGCTGGTAAGACATTCCACGAGGGTGATTGCATTTCAATCGACGGTACAACAGGTAATATCTACGACGGTATCATTCCAACAGTTGATGCTACAATCGCCGGTGAGTTCGGTAGAATTATGGCATGGGCTGACAAATACAGAACACTTAAGGTTAGAACAAATGCTGACACACCTGCTGACGCTAAAAAGGCTCGTGAGCTTGGTGCTGAGGGTATCGGTCTTTGCCGTACAGAGCATATGTTCTTTGAAGAGGACAGAATCGCTGCATTCAGAGAGATGATCTGCTCTGACACAGTTGAAGAGAGAGAAGCTGCTCTTGAGAAGATTCTTCCATATCAGCAGGGCGACTTCAAGGCTCTTTATGAGGCTCTTGAGGGCAATCCTGTAACAATCAGATTCCTCGACCCACCACTCCACGAGTTCGTTCCAACTGATGAAGATGACATCAAGAAGCTCGCAGACGCACAGGGCAAGACTGTTGAAGAAATCAAGACACTCATCGCTTCCCTCCACGAGTTCAACCCAATGATGGGTCACCGCGGATGCCGTCTTGCAGTAACTTATCCTGAGATTGCAAAGATGCAGACAAAGGCTGTTATCCGTGCTGCAATCGAAGTTAAGCAGGCTCATCCAGATTGGGCTGTTAAGCCTGAAATTATGATTCCACTCGTATGCGAAGTTAAGGAATTAAAGTATGTTAAGAAGATGGTTGTTGAAACAGCAGACGCTGAAATCGCTGCTGCAGGCGTAGAGCTTGAGTACGAAGTTGGTACAATGATCGAGATTCCTCGTGCTGCTCTTACAGCTGACGAAATCGCTGCAGAGGCTGACTTCTTCTGCTTCGGTACAAACGACCTTACACAGATGACATTCGGTTTCTCAAGAGATGACGCCGGTAAGTTCCTTGATGCTTACTATGATGCTAAAATCTTCGAGAACGATCCATTTGCTAAGCTCGACCAGACAGGTGTTGGCAAACTTATGGATACAGCAATCAAGCTCGGCAAGCCGGTTAATCCAAACCTCCATGTTGGTATCTGCGGCGAGCACGGCGGCGACCCATCATCAGTTGAGTTCTGCCACAAGCTTGGTCTTGACTATGTATCATGCTCACCATTCCGTGTGCCAATCGCTCGTCTTGCTGCTGCACAGGCTGCTGTTAACGAGGGTTAATTAGATATTTAAGTTGATTTAAGGTAAAATTCTTTATCAATCAATAAGCAAAACTTAATATCATAAATCAGACCTTGAAGGAGAAATCCTTCAAGGTCTTTTTTACTTTATATGAAATTGTTCTAAAACAGGCGGTGTTCTGATATTAAACATTGCCTATTTAATATTATACTAATCGACAATAGAAGATTAGTATTACATCCGCTTTCTGAACACATCCAATGTATGATGAGATAATCCCACCATATCCTCACGCTCACAAATTGAAAAATGATATTTTATAAATAAATCAAAAGTTCTCTCATCCATTTTTTCAATTTCTTCTCTCATATGATTAGCATAGCCATCCGTAATAATAAAATTTAAGTGCTCAACATCAAACTCCCTTCTCAGCTTGTCAATGTTCTCCTTACGGTACAGTTCAAAAACACCCCAAGGCTTTGTAAACTCATCAAATGTATCAGTATCAAGCTCACAGTCACTCACAATTTCTTCAATTACATTTTTCTTAAAGCCATATGTCAGCACCGACGCATCCGCCATAACATAGGCTGCAAACACAACACCGCCACACTTTGTCACTCTCAAAGCCTCAGCAATCGCCTTTTTCTGCTCTTCAAAGCTGTATAAATGGTACAATGGTCCAAGCAGTAAAGCAATGTCATAACTTTCATCCGCAAAATCGCATAAATCAAGCGCATTTCCCTGAACAATGCTGATTTGTTCATTTGGCGTAATATTACTTCTGAAAATATTAATATTCTCTTCAACCAGCTCCACAGCATCAACAACATAGCCTGCCCGTGAAAGTGCGTGACTGTATCTGCCTGTACCTGCACCAATCTCAATAATCCTATCTCCCTTTTTCAGATATTTCTCAATATATCTCATAGTTGTCAAATATTCAACCAATCCATATTTTGAGAGCAATCGTCCGTCCTCGTCATAATTCTTGTAATATTTCTTTACCTTTTCAATATCACTCATAAGTTTTCCTCCTAAAAACAAAAATGGCAGCAAAAGCCAAGTGCTCTCACTACCACAATATCAATCATATATTATATGAAAAACAGTATAACAATGTAAGCCCCGTCAAGATTTAATTATAAATCCGTAACGAGGGGCAAAGCAAACATATGCAGTTGAAGCATCTATTGCAAACATCGTTATCATCCTTTAAAATTTTTAATAATACTATCATAAGGACAATCAAATGTCAATCGTTTTATTGCAAGATTACAAAAGTTATGATACAATTCTTATTGTAAAGGAACGGTGGCGGCTGTTTCAGCTCCCTTGAGAAAGGGGGTGAAATTATGGAGTACATAATAGTGATTTTAATATTCACATTTTTTATTGTGTTCACTATAAAGAAATAACCGCCCTGTAACGCAACTACAAGGCGGTTAATCTTAATAAAATTAATCATCTTTGCGGAACAGCTAAAACCGTTCCTTTACACTATTATATTACCATAGCAATAAAAAAATGTCAACTGTACATAGCTTTATACGGTGTTTTTGAAAGATTATTATAAAACCAGGCCTTGAAGGAGAAATCCTTCAAGGTCTTTTTTACTTTATAAGTATAAAGAAATCCCCCGTCCGCAACATTTACCCAAGCTGTTGTGTTCGGGGGATAATTGGCTATTATAATTACATAAAATAAATAGTTACATTGATATGCGCAGGAAAATCCTCATTCACCCTGCTTTTAATCATTGCTTTCTGCTCATCAGTAAGCTTGTCATATACATATAGAAGCAAATAATTACCTGTTGGATGTTCCACAAATTTAAAATTTTCAAGTCCGTAAGTTCTAACAATTTTTTCAAATCCACTGACAGTGCAGTCACCTCGTAACTGCTCGGCGGTTTCAAGCAGTTCTCTGCGTCTTTCTACAGTTTCTCCGCTTCTGTCAACACCTACAAACCTCTCTCTTTCAGAAAGTCCATAGCTTTCCGCCGTTTCAACAAAACATTCACGCTCCATTTCCGCAAGCTTGTCAAACAAACTATCAATACCCTCTGCATACGCCCTAAGTTCCTTACTGATATTTGTACCCTCGGTCACATTGTAAATTCCCGTACTCTCAATCTTTGTTTTCATTGACTCAAAACTACTCATCATTTAACAAACACATCCACATTTCCTACCTTAAAGCATTGTGAGGCTGCAATAGGAGTGTCCGTCATTTGAACATTGAATTGATAGTTCAAAATACACCCCGTATCAAGCAGAGCCTTTCCAAGAGCCGAAAGATACAGCCTTTCGCCGATTCCGAGTGACTTTATAAATTTCTCAAACGCCGTCTTGCATTTTTCTCTAATCTCGTTGTCGGAAAACTCCTCACGCTTATATACCGTTACATCAAGGTCAAAAGCCACTAAGTCTGCATTTGTCACCTTAACATCAACATTCAGCTCTCGCTTTGATGAAATCAGCGTTTGTGCATTATTTACAGCCGTATTGACAGCCTCTTTGCCGTCACCGCTCACAAACACATTGACCGTACCAGCGCCTCTTACTTTGCCCACAGCTTTTGTCTTAGCAATTCCGTCAACTGTCAGAGCGAGCTGTTCATAATAGGCAGCATTAGTACCATTCGGCAGTCGAAAATAACTGTCCCTGATTCGTTCACGCAACTCCTCGTCGCTCTCCTCATCAGTACCGCCCACATACGCTTCACGATTTTTAACCCATTCAATTTCAGACGGCACATCAACAGCCACAGTCACTTTTCCGATTGTCGTATTGCCGCTGCTGCCTGCCTTTTCTGCCTCTGCACTCACACTTACAAGAACATTACCCTGCGTAATTTCATGGTCTTCTGTTGTAACAAATCTTCTTGGAATTTCTTCAGCGGTTGCTGCAACAGAACCTTTTGGAATAATTATCGTGTGGTTAATCGGTTCCGAAATATAAAAAGTAATTTCGCCCTGTGCCTTTTGAGCAGACTTTCGCACGATTCCCCTCTGTTTTGCAAGGTAATCGAGCCTTTCCCCTGTCGCCGTTTCAACAAACATCTGATTTTTAAGCCACTCCATATTGACCTGAGCATTATATATCTCTCCTGCAAGCACCCTGAGCCTAATTGCAATATCGCTTGCTTCGTCAAATTGTGCGCCGCTTTCCTGCTCATACTTCTGTTTCATTCTCTCATAAATTTCATCATAAGTTTCCAAGCATATATACCTCCTCAGTTCTGCATTCACCGTCAATGCAAATCTTTACCTTTATTTTTTCGCTAAATTCAAGCACAGTTACATATGTATTTTCAAACCTTGCCAAAGCTTCATTCAGCACAAGTTCAAGCCTTTGAGAGTCATTAATTCCGTTCCTTTCTATTTTATCTCTCCTTGAGCCAAGCCCCCTGTCGTATACAAACTCTCCAAGTCTTGCACTTATGCAAATCATCACACGCTGAAACAAAGCCTCTTTCTCTGTAATTCTTACAAATCTTCCTGTGCTGTCAACTGAAATATCGCCGTTTTCAATCCTGCAATCAATCATATCAAAACTCCTTGCCGTTAATCAAAACCTTGCCGTTATTTTTCAGTACAATGCTTGCACCGCCCTTTGAAAACAACATAACTTCGCCCTCAGCCAAATTATGCGACTTTGCAATCACACCAAGGCTTAACTCTCCGTCTTCAAGAGGCAATACAACAGCACTTTCCCCAACAGGAGGCACACTTACCATTCCATATGGAGTGCAAGTTCTTATCTGCTTGTGTTCACACGATGATTCCACAGATATTCTGTTGCTTTTTGCATTGCTCACATTACCTTTGACTGCATTTTTTGTACTCATCGAATTTTTAGTTATATATCCTGTCAGCCACATATCAAATCTCCTTTCCAAGCTCCAATGCAGTAAATTCACCGTCAGCTCCCAAGCTGTACTGCACCTTCTGAACGACTAAATTTTCAATATTCCCAAACCTATCATCACAGATTGTTGCTTTGCACCCCATTGCGTCCACAACACATCCGTTACACAAAAGCATAATGCAGTAGCTTTTTTTGTTGCTGTTCTCTATAATTTTGTCTGCCGTTTTAAGTCCGCCCGTATCAGCTGTCGCATTCATAAATCTTACTCTGTTGATTGTTTTACATTCGGGATTATCATTTAAAACCTTTGAGGTGTATCCGCCGAACTCTTCAATCTTGACACGCACACTGCTTATAAGCTCACATTTTTTTCGGCTCTCCTTAATTGACACATAGTCAATTCCGTTTTTGCCGAACACAAAACTTTCATCACGCACCTTGCCCTTTAAAAATGCCTTGCCGTCGCCGTCAATACGAGGGCTTGTACCATAATGGAGTTTGCAAAAATTTTCAAGCACCTGCCAATGAGTACTGCCCTTGTCAATCCTGAAATAATTTGAAATCGGAATGTCGTCCGCATCCTGCACCTCAATTCCAAAAGGCTTTAAATGCTTGTCGCAAATAAATTCAGCCGACGGACAGTAGTATGTAACAGGCTCGGCTTCATTATCGAGGAGCAATCCTGCGGGACTGCGTGCAGTAAGCTTCATAATTGCCTGCTTTTCATCGCACAGGCTTACAACCTCGTCCACTATACCTTTGAACACGACATTTTCCTCTATGCTTGCCGTAATCAAGTGTGCCTTTAATGCCACATCTGCATCATAAGGCAAAGTTACTGAAATACTGTCAGCCGGCACATCAATTTCGCTGTTGAGTGCTATCGACAGTATTTCACTGTTTTTCAGTTCATTACCGTCTGAATCCTTAAAACTTACTTTCAGCATAGCTTCACCTCAAAACCCTCACAAACCTCATCAGGTCGCTTAATCTCGGGATTGAGCATTACAAGAGTGTCAATTTCAACTCCCGTTATATATGCAACATCCCACAAGTTTTCTCCCTTTTTGATGACATAAATACTTGGTTTATCTTCCTGTTTTTTCTCCATAATTTCACGGAACAAAAACTCATATTCAAGCACATCGGGCTTTGGCTTTCCCAAAATTTTCAGGCCTTCAAAAACCGCAAAAATCGGTTCTATTCGTTCTATTACAAGCACTCCTGCACCGCCCTGACTGAATAATCTGAACAGTCTGTCAAACTGCTCAAGGCAGTCCTCGCCAAACAACTGCCCCTTGCCTTTTACAACCATATTTTTGCGTTCCATATTCTGTATGTATGACTTTCCGTTCGGACTTTTAAGCTCATTAACCTGCTTGTCACATTCAAACGAAATCTCAGCCGGATTGTGATGCCACTCAACGCCTTTAAATCTCATCGGCACTAACTTCATTTTGCTCTCGCCTCGCTCTCCTGAGAAAGCACCCTGCTGTATCTTCTGCTCTCCTGCTCAAGTAACTCGCTCAAATTTTCCATATTGCTCGCACTTTTCTGCACATCGGCAAGGCTTTCCATATCAAATCTAATGTCTGTCATAGCACCGTCCTTTCTCTTGCGACAAAAGTAATTTCAGCCGCAATTCTGCCCTTTGGCTTTATCACAGTCTGCATATTTTTAATTACGCATTCACTGTACTTAACCTTTTTGTCATCACAGCAAATAGTAATTTCCAATAACCTGTCGCTCTCAGTAAACGGACAACTTTTGCCGACATCAAGCTCCAGTTTCAACTCATAACTGCTCTCTATGCTCTCATAAACCGGCACATCCGATAAAAAACTGCCAATCTCTGTCAGTTCATTTTTTCTTACGCTTTTTACAACCGTTACTCCGCCAAACTCGGAGCCGTCAATAAGCAGTTTTACATTCTCACATTTTAAGAGTCCGTCAATCAAAATTTACGCCTCCTCACATAGACAAAACGAAATTGTAAAGGACAGTGTGCGGTAAATTGCATTAAGGTCAGCATCAAACGCAATCGTTGATGCACTGCTTTCAGTCACAATCTTTTCATTGTCCGCCTTCTTAAGTCCCGTCAGCATCTCGCTGACAATTTCAGACAGTCCGCTTCCGTTTTCCTCAGCCGGGGCATACACCCTTATTTCAACCCTTGCAAGATACTCCTCGCCCTTGATTGATGACGACAAATATCCTCCGATATAGCTTTTTGACTGTGCTGTGTCTGTTACCGATACCACAGCAATCACACTCTTAATAGGTGTTTCAATCTTATGCGAGCCATACTCACGCACAAATCTCACTTTGTCAAGCTCGGCATTTCGCTTTAGCCCGACAATAATCCTGTCAACCTGCTTTTCTATCTGATTCATAATCGTCCTCCAAATCATCACCGTACGGTGTCAGAATTGCCCACACATAAATCGGATAATCCTTTACATAATATGTTTCACATCTCTTAACAATATATTTACTGTTCTGCATTTCTATTACGGTGTACTGCTCTTTAAGCAAGTTTTCAGCACATCCGACATACAGATATTTTTCATCACGATCCAAACCGAGCAGTCTGTACTTTCCGCCCACATACACCTTGTTCTTATATCTGAGCGGTTCTACAAACGCCTTAGCTTTCTTCCTTTTATCACCGGTAACAATAGTCACATTGTTACCGTATCGCTTTATTGTTTCCTTAATTGAGCTAAAAATACTCATCACATCACCGCACCAAACAAAAATCTTTTTTGTTGCACAAGGTCACTATACTGACTTAGGTATTCCTTCCACAGTTTCTCCGCCCTGTCTGTGTCAACGGCAGGTGATGTCACGCTGACATCACCTGCTTTAAATGATGAAATCTCCTGCTCATTGCAAAGTGAATAAAGCCGATACGCATAAACTCCACACAAAGTTTCAATTCTGATTTTGTCCTCTGCGTCCAAATTCTCTTTGATAACAATGGAATTTACATAACTGCAAGCGTCGTCAATCAAACCCTTCCACTCATATATTTCACTGTTTGAAAGTCCGCTCAAAAGAGCAAATCGTGAGGTCACATTTGCAATATTCAAGATATCACCTCATCAACAGCTCAAAGTTTTTGCAGCCTCTGTAAAGATTTTTGAAAAGCCTGCCGTGCAGGTAATTGCCGCTCTTTCAAGCTGGCGGTCAATAAGCTTGTCATAGTCTGTCACAACTCCGCCTGCCTGTACCATTTCGAGTGCGCAATTCTTGTCGAGACCGATAATCTTTCCGCTTGCCATTTCGGGAGCGTGCAGAAGTGTTGCACCCATAGGTGTAATCATTTTACCTGTACCCTGAAAATCAAGTCCAGCGTTTGAGTCCTGCATCTGAGGAAGTGCAAGGATTTTCTGCATTTCCGCTGTCGGTGCCAAAATTGTATTCAGTTCATACGGAGACAATGATGACCAAAGCTTTAAAAGGTCTGCATATTCAACACTGCCCGAAGTTTTTGCTGTTACGCTTTCTGCCGCATTGCCGTTGCCGTCACCATTTAAAAGCACATCAATAGCGTCCTTTAACTGTGCTCTTGCAATATATGCACCAATCTGATTAAGTGTTACAGTGAACAAATCAAGTCGCTGAAAACGAAGTGCCTCATAAGACGCAACAAGCATTCTGCCTCTCTTATGCAGTTTTACAAGGTTTTCTCTTGTCTTAACAACAGTCTGCGGAATTTGCGCACCTTCTGCAACCACCTTAAGGCTCTTGTCATCCTCACTCGGGTCAGACACAATGCTTCTGTAATCCATGCCCTCAATGTCGGTTACAGTTGCCACAAGATTCGGCAAAATGTCAGCACGCTCCATGCCCTGCCTTACAGCACGGCTAACATATTCAGGAAAAAGTGCGGCAGAGTTTGAAGTCTGGAAAAACTTTTCAACGCAGTCGCTCTCTCTGCCCTTTACCTTAATATCAAAACGCTTGAGCTGTCTTGAAAAAGCGTCAAGTCCCTCAAGGGATGTTCCTCTATAGTTTTCGCTTGGGTCAAGTTTTTCGAGTGCCTTTGTAAGACCGCCCTTTGTCTGATACATACCCTTTTCAATAGTAATATTTTCAAAATTAGCCATATTATTTACCTCCTAAAATCAAAGAATAATTCCTGCTTCACTTGCAGTGGAATTAATTACAAGATGCTCTCTGCCGTTTTCATTTACAGCCACTGCACCGCTTGCACCTGCGGCAAGCTTAGTAAAGCCGAGTGCAAGCTTTGTGCTTGTTTTGACTGTTACATAACCCGAAAGCTGAACAGCCGCATAGCCGTCACGAACAGCCACACAAATTCCGCAGAATTTGTCTCCGCTTGTACACACCGTTACAGTGCCGTCTGCACTGATTTTTACAGGCACACCTGCATTTGTAAGCTTGCTGTCTGCAACAAAAGTTGCCACATTTTCGTTATATCCGTTAAAATTTACATTCATAAAATTACCTCCGTCAAATTGTAAACTGACCGTTTAAGCCGTTGTTATTATTGTTGTCTTTATCCTTATAAAGCTGAGGATATACCTCAAAGCTTGAATTTTTCTGCTTTTTAAAAGCATTTCTGAACTCGCAAAGCTGTGACACTGTCATTGACTTTGCTACATTCTCCATTGTTTCTCTTGAAATATCAGGCTGAACAAGTGCCGACAACTTTACAACCTCGCTTGTAAGACTGTCACGATAATACGCTCCGTCCTTTGCAAGCTGTTTGAGATTATCAATATAATCCTTTAGCTTTTTACAGTCGACATTTGAAAGATTAAAACCTCTCTCATCATCAAGATTTTTTAAAATTTCGTCCATTTTCATTTCCTTTCTGTTTTTTAAATGTGACTTTGTAACGCCTGCCTTCTTCTGTGCAGGAACAGCCACAAAGCTCCATTCATAAGCATCATATGGATTTAAAAGCTCACCACAGCAAATTTTTCCGCCATAGCTTTCTCCTTTGCGGTGAACACATATCTCCAGCTCCTCACCGCAAATACTGCACACAGTTTTCTCCACTGCACAGCCGACGCTCACTTCCTTTATGATTCCGCTGTCGAGTGCCGTAATCACATCACGGTTGCTGTCACACTTTGGCATATACGCCCTTGCCTTGAGCCTAAAATAATCGTCACCTGTCGCAGTTTTCATTCCGCTTACAGCCTCAACCTCGCAAGAAAAAATTCTTGCTGTCTGGTTTTTTGCACTCGGATTGTGGTCGATAATACCTGTCTTGCCTACAAATAATTTTTCCAGTGCAAACAGCGACTCAACGGTAAATCTCTCGTTGTCACGGTCAATGTCATTGTCACACAGCACCACCGAGAAAACATACACTTCATCCTCGCTCAAATCTCTGCGGGTATAGGTGTTAATCTGCTTTAGCTCCTCGGCTGTAACACCGCTGTTTGTGCTGTCGGCAACAGTTCCCGAAAAAACTTCCTTTCTAATCATTTCTTTACTCAATACATGCCTCCAAATCATATTCCTTTTCAATCTGCATAGCCTTTGCATTATTAAGCCTTGCCTGTGAAAGCTCAACAGAATCCTGCAAATTAATGTTGTTCCACTCAATGTCAAAACCGCAGTTAAATCCGCAAAGTCTTAGCTGTGTACTTATAATCTTTGAAATCACAGGATTTAAAATTTCTCTGTAATATTCAAGCTCACTCGTAAGAATATCCGCCTGCTGTTCGCTCATTCGCTCTGTGCTTGACCACGAAATGCCAAGCATAAACGGCGGAATCCCAAGCTTTGAGATAATTTGCTCCATAATATGCCGTATGGGTATGTCACAGTCAGGCATCTGATTCTCAGCACCAATCGCCTTTATGCTGATATCCCCCACCGACACAAAGTCACACACACTGTCGCTTCTCATTGCCTTTTTCCACTCGTCAGCAATCTGCTTTGCACTCTCCTGCGTAAGTGCCGCACCATTCTGCTCAGGCTTATATGTAACTGCAAACCGCACATCACCCACTCGTTCCCAGTTTGTTTTTATTGAACCGAAAATTCTAAGCAAAATTGAACTTACAAACGGCAGGCTTTTAAGCACCGAAATACCGCGTGCCGTGCCTGCTTTTGGGTTTAAGAGCGTAGTAAAAACAAGCTCTTGGTTTTTAACAGGTGTAATTTCACCTAAATCATTTTTACACACCAAAAGCTTGAGCGGTGACTTGCATGGCACAATCTGAACATCATCAAGACTTGCATTATACAAGGCTGAAATCTGCTCTCCGTCCTTTGAAAGCACCATTTCACCCACAGCCTCGCCGTAGGTCAACAGCTCATCCATATATGTACACAAAAAGCCGTACATACCCCTTGAAGAACCGCTGATATTTACATTTCTTATAAAATCATCAATAACGCTCTGTGCCCTCTTGTCGTGAGCAATCACCTTAAAGTTTCCTATAAGCCTGACAATTTTGCAGATTGCGGCGTCAATAATCGGCACTGCCTCACGCAGAGATGAATACAGCTCCCTCTCCGCCTTTGACTGTCTTTCAAAAGTCGAAAACATCAGAGAACTGTTTTCCTTAGCCCTCGGCACTGTCTGCACAACGCTCTCCCTCTGCTTTGCTCTTTTCTTAAAGCCAAGCTTCATCAAATTCCTCCTATCTTTGGGTGGCAAACGCAAACACCTGCACACCCCTGTCAAATTCTGTTGTAACAAAATATCTCAGGTCATCCATTGCATGATCATTTTCCTTAACAGGCAAATCATCATGCTTTTTTGTGTCCCACCTGTAAAGTGAAAATTCTTTTTTAATAGCCCTGCAATTTTTGCAAATTTTCACACTGCCGTCTTTGAGAGCCTGCGAGGCTTGCCTTATGCCGTTAATTACATTATTCTGAGCAGGACAGACATCAAATTTTGCGTGCCGTCTTATTACCTCAATAAAGCTTGCCGCCGACGGGTCAACAATAACTTTTGCAATTTTGCGGTTTCCTGCAAGCTTTAAAAGTCCCTCATAATGCTCTTCGTCTGTTTTTTGAAATCCCTCCTGACGAGAATTAAAATAATATTCATCAATTCTGTACCACACATTATTCTGCCTGCCCCAAAGTCCGAAAGAAGCAGGATTTACAGTGCCGTAATCGCAAGAGATTACATAGCGGTCAAACTCGCCCTTAGGCACCTCGCAGTACATATCCTCATTCTCCATAAACGGATACACGGCACCATACACTGCAACCCACCTGCCTTTTATAAATCGCTCATAAAATACGCCCGAATACAGGCTTTCGTACCGCTTTTTAACATTTTCGGCAAGGGACGGATTGTCGTCCATTGTAAAATGCAGATACAGAGCATTTTTGTCCTTTGCCATTTTAATCCACTCAACATAAAACCAATGCTCAGGATATTCGGGATTGCAGTTAAACCAGAATCTTGAACCTGCAACTGAACATCTTGCAATAGCCTGTTCAACAAATGAGCGTGGCATAAGTGCAACCTCGTCAAACAAAACACCGCTTAAAGTCATACCCTGAATTAAAGATGCCGACGACTCGTCCTTGCCTCCGAAAAAATAAATTCGGTTTGTTACGCCGTGATATGTAATCGTCAGTTTGTTTTCCGACACCTTTTCCTCACACTCAAATCCCAACGCCTTAAGAACAGGCATAATCGGAGTTATCATATTTCGCTTGAGCGACTTTATTGTTTTTCCGCACAGTGCAAAGTCAGAGTTTGCAAACTCATAAAAGCACCAGATAATAAATGAAAGCGACATACAAAAGGTTTTACCGCTTCGCACGGCACCGTCACAGATGATTGCGTCATAGTTATAAAATTCAGATTCCTTGCTCCACCAATTCATCACTTTAATCTGCTTTTTTGAAAGCGATTTAATTTTCAGACTTATTACCCCCATTTTGTTTTGCGCTGTTGCAAATTGCATCAAAAATACTGCTTGCACTGTCATCACAGTTCTTATTTAAAGACAGTTTTTCCATTGCCTTAAGACGGTCAAAAAATTTAATTTCAAGTGCTCCGTCCTTTGGATGTTTAATTTCCGAAACTAAAAACAAGTCCATTTTTTCAAGCTCTTCACGGCTTGGTCTGTCCATATACATAAGCGAAACCGCATCTGCAACACTGCCAAAGGCAAGACGAATATAGCCTGCTGTTGCAAGTCCGTTTAAAAGTCTTTCCTGCCGAGAGGCGATATTTTCAATTTCCGACAAAATTTCCTGTCTCTGCAAAAGCTTATCTCCCAAAACTCTTGTGTTTCCTCCAAATCCTGCAAGCTCTGCCGACTTTTGGGCATTGCCTGTTTTTAAAAAACAGCAACAAAAGTCCTTTTCCCTGCTTGACAATTTACTCGCTATAATTTGTCACCTCCAATTTGTTTGAGAAACTTTCTTTTCGTAATAAAAATACTAATCAGGATTTTTGAAAGTCCTCTCACCTATACATGAAAAAAATATATAAATTGCATATTTTAATGCAATTTTCCAAAAAATATTTTTACTCCGCTTCAAAAGTTTGTTTTGATATGTAACCGTTGTGACCCGAAGGTTTACTTCTATTGTTTGGTAAACATCATAATTCACTATTAACGGTGGCTAAGAGATTATTATTTATATGATGTTTTCACTATCGCACAAAAAGCCTCTTTTACAAAGGAGCCTTTGACACTACCAAATCTTCTTCTAACATAAACTATAAAACAGATAAAAAATGAAGTTTACTATAAAACCGAAGTCTAATTTCGGTGCGACGGTGGTCGCTATTATATCTAATTTATAGAGTTGGTGTAAAAATGAAGTTTACTATAAAACCAAAGTTTTAATTTCGGGACACTGCATTATAAATTTTTCTAAACTTATGAAGCGATAGTAAAAAAAGCGAAAGTAAAAAAAGGAGGAGTTTTATGCTTACAGGAGAATATTCAGCAAATCTCACAAAACTCAAAGACACGCTTAGGAGTGACGAGAGCTTTGACCTTGTGCAGCGAAATCTTATCATTAACAGCCGTAAAGCGGCATTATTTTTTATTGACGGATTCATTAAGGATGACATAATAGAAAAAATACTTGAATTTTTCTATAAAAATCTGACTGAAGAAAACTTCAAGTCCGCACGATATTTTTCACAAAGTGCCGTACCATATGTTGAGGTTGAAACAAGCGACGATATCAAAAAAATCTGCACAAATGTATTAAGCGGATTTGCAGCCCTCCTTGTTGAAGGCTTTGACAGAGTGATTTTGCTTGATACACGCACATATCCCCAGCGTGACACCGCAGAGCCTGAAAATGATAAGGTACTCATGGGAAGTCATGACGGTTTTGTTGAAGCACTTGTATTAAATACCGCACTAATCCGCAGACGAATACGCACGCCAGACCTAACCATAAAATCATTTCAGGTAGGCTCACAGTCGCAGACAGACATTGCACTTGTGTATATGGAGTCAAAGGTGGACAAAAAATTCCTAAAACAGCTTGTTGCTCGAATAAACGCAATTAAGGTGCCGAGTCTTACAATGAACCAGCAAAGCCTGATTGAAGCACTATACAAACACAAATGGTACAATCCGTTTCCAAAGGTAAAACACACAGAGCGGCCCGATACAGCGGCTTCGGCAGTTTTGGAAGGCAACATTATTATTCTTGTTGACAACGCCCCAAATGCTTTACTTCTGCCCACATCAATTTTTGATATCCTTGAAGAAGCTGACGACTATTACTTTTCACCTATTGTCGGAACATATCTCAAGCTTGCCCGATATTTAATTACTATTGTGACGGTATTCATAACTCCTGTCTGGCTGCTTGCACTGCAAAATCCCGAATATGTACCTCAGATTTTTAGATTTGTGCTGCTTGATGAAGTACAGAATGTTCCCGTATTCTGGCAGTTGTTAATAATGGAGATTGCCATTGACGGATTGAGGCTTGCCTCTTTAAACACGCCAAATTCACTTACAACGCCTCTAAGTATTATCGGTGCAATCGCTTTAAGTGAATTTGCAGTCGAGTCGGGGTGGCTCTGTATGGAATCAATTCTATATATGGCACTTGTAACTGTTGCAAATTACACACAGCCAAATTATGAGCTTGGCTACAGCCTTAAATTCTGCCGAGTATTACTATTGGTACTAACCTACGCATTTAATCTTTGGGGATTCATTGCAGCGTTTATAATCAATCTGCTTTTCCTCTGTCTTAACCGCACACTAAGCAACAAAAGCTATTTGTATCCGCTTATCCCATTTAACGCTAACGCATTTTTAAGAAAAATCGTGCGACTTCGCAGTCGATAAGATTTGTAAAATATCAACAATTTTTAATTCAAATCATTGTTAAAAAATCCAATGTAAAATTTTAATCATTTAATATATAATTATGATGAATTTTATCTGATACTAAACACTAATTGAAAGATATCCATTTTTAATTGGTGTTTAGTATGAAAGATAATAATTCGTCATAATGTTCACCACACAACCGAAGTACATCTTCGGTTGTGGGCGGTCATATGTCAAAAAACTCATGAAGCGGTGATAAGAAAATGATTAAAAAATACACATCAGGAAATCCGATTTGCACAGAAGCGTTTATAGAAAAATATGACAGCTTAAACATTAGTGAATTTCCGCTTGTAAACAGAGTTGAAAACAACAAGTTCGTATTTGAATTTGATATGCAGGATAATGACATTGTATACGGCTTAGGCGAAGCACCAAGAGGCATTAACAAGCGTGGCTGGGTATACGAAAGCTTTTGCAGTGACGACCCGTTTCACACTGAAACAAAGTCATCACTTTATGCGGCTCACAACTTTTTAATGCTCTACGGCAGTAAAACATTCGGCTTGTTTGTAGATTTTCCTGCCCGTGTTCGTTGGGACATCGGATATACAAGCACAAATAAAACCGTCATTACGATTGACGGCACAGACTTTGATATTTATGTTATTGACGGTAGTAAACCGATTGAAATTGTAAAAGAATTCCGCAGTGCAATCGGCAAAAGCTATATTCCGCCGTTTTGGGCATTTGGCTTTCAACAGAGCCGTTGGAGCTATCCCGACAAGCAGGCGGTTGACAAAGTAATTGACGGATATAACAAGGCAAATATTCCGCTTGACTGCGTATATCTTGACATTGACTATATGGAAAGATACAAGGACTTTACTGTTGACGAGCAGAAATTTCCCAACTTTGCAGATTATGTCAAGGAGAAAAAGGAACAGGGGATTCACCTTATCCCGATTATTGATGCAGGCGTTAAAAAAGAAGAAAACTACGAAGTTTATGAAGAGGGCATTGAAAACGATTATTTTTGCAAAAACGGGGACGGCTCAGTTTTTGAGGGCGGTGTATGGCCGGGCATTGTTGGATTTCCCGACTTTTTACGCAAAGATGTGCGTGAGTGGTTCGGCTCAAAATACAAAATTCTAACCGACGCAGGTATTGATGGATTTTGGAACGATATGAACGAGCCTGCAATTTTCTACTCAACCAAGGGACTTAATGCCGCAATCGAAAAGGCAAGCTCACTTAAGGGTAAAAATCTTGACCTTTCACAATTCTTTAATCTCAAGGACACATTCCTCGGTCTTTCAAATTCACCTGCCGACTACTCAAGCATTTATCACACTGTTGACGGCAAGCAGGTTTGTCATGACAGAGTTCACAATATTTACGGCGCAAATATGACAAAAGCGGCAGGAGAATACTTTGAAAAAGAATTCGGCAATGGCAAAATTCTGATGTTCTCAAGAGCGTCCTATGTTGGTGCACACCGTTCAAGCGGTATTTGGTTCGGCGACAATCACTCGTGGTGGTCACACATTCTTTTAAATCTTAAAATGCTTCCGTCTGCTAATATGTGCGGATTTTTGTACTGCGGTGCT
This sequence comes from Ruminococcus sp., assembly GCA_022510955.1. GTDB lineage: Bacteria > Bacillota > Clostridia > Oscillospirales > Acutalibacteraceae > Ruminococcoides. Next base: position 17,938 of record JAFLSM010000030.1, read on the forward strand.
GATTTGGGAGGATTTAACGAAAATGCAACCCGTGACCTTGTACTTCGCTTTTTGGCACTGGGTGTGTTTACTCCGCTTATGCGTAATCACTCAGCTCTCGGCACAAGAGATCAGGAGTGCTATAACTTTGAAAACAGCAAGGACTTCAAGGACATACTTGAGGTTCGTTACAGACTTATTCCCTACCTTTATGATACATTCTGCAAAGCAAGCGAAAATAATGATATGATTTTCCGTCCGCTTTCGTTTGATTATCCTGACGATAAGATTGCAAGGGAATGTGAAACCCAGCTTATGCTCGGGGATGAATGTATGATTTGCCCTGTATATGAACAAAATGTAAGCGGCAGATATGTGTATCTGCCCGAGGATATGACATTTGTCAAGCTAAGCGGAGAAAATGTTGTGACAGAAAAAATGACAAAAGGTACGCATTACATTGAGGTATCTCTTAATGAAGTTCCGTTGTTTATTAAGAACGGCAAGCAGATTCCGCTGTGCAAGCCTGCAATGAGAACAGGCCTGCTTGACAGAGAAAACTTGGAGTACATTTATTAAATTAACAAATAACAGTGTAAAATGAACAATTATTGTCGAGCAGATAACCTGTAATAAAGGAAACATATGTGCCCTACTGAATTTATAATTGCGACTGAAACTTGCACACCATAATTGTTAATTGTAAATTATTAAACCATATACCAAAAACCGCCTTTTCAAAAAGGCGGTTTTATTTTTTTAAAACTCTCTTGACAATTCATACTATGCGTTGTATAGTATTATGTAAAAGGAGGTATAAAATGGATACTCAGTTAAAACGGGGTCTTTTGGATGTCTGTGTTCTTGCGGCAATCAAAAATGAAGATTCCTACGGCTATCAGATTATCAAGGATATGAAACCTTATGTTCAGATATCCGAATCAACGCTTTATCCTATTCTCCGCAGATTGGAATCGGCAGAACTTCTGACCGTAAGAACTGTTGAACACAACGGAAGACTGCGAAAGTATTATCATATTACTCCGTCAGGATTAAATCGCATAAATACTTTTAAGGACGAATGGAAAGAAATAATGTCTATCTACAAATTTGTTACCAAGGAGGAAAATAGCAATGACAAAGATTGAGTTCCTTGATGCACTCCGTGAAAAATTATACGGTCTGCCGAATGAGGATATTGAAAAATCTCTTGATTACTACAGTGAAATAATAGATGACAGAATAGAGGATGGTATGACAGAGTATGAGGCGGTTGAAGCCTTAGGTTCTGCTCAGAAAATTGCTTCCCAAATACTTATGGATACACCTATGCCTAAATTGGTTAAAACAAAGGTAAAACCACGGCGTGCTCTAAAGACATGGGAAGTCGTTCTGCTGATTTTAGGCTCGCCGATATGGGCTTCTCTGCTTTTAGCCCTCTTATGCGTTGTTCTGGCAGTATATGTAGTGCTGTGGGCGGTTATCGTGTCGCTGTATTCCGTAGTTTTATCCCTTGCCTTAGGAGGAATAGGCGCTATTTGCACTTCCGTAATATTTATGTGCATGGGCAATTTATCACAAAGTGCCATCTTCTTAGGTGCAGGCTTTATCTGTTCGGGCTTAACTATTTTGTCTTTCTTGGGATGCAATCAAATTGCAAAAGGTGTTGTGATTTTAAGCAAGAATATTTTACGACTCATTAAGTCTTGCTTTATCAGAAAGGGGGATGCACAATGAATAAATCAAAAAAGATATCTATTATAATTGCCATTATTCTGTTTGTTATCGGAGTGATAATTTCAGCGTGTGGGTTATGTTCAATAAACTTTGATTTTTCAACTCTGAACACTATGAATACTGTAACTAAAACCTATACGGTTGATGAAAGCTTCCGAAATATACATATCGAGGGTGCAGAGTGTGATGTTCGCCTTATGGCTTCAAATGACGATAAGTGCCGTGTAATATGCAATGAATCAGACAAAATCTCTCACTCTGTTTCCACGCAAAACGAGACATTAACAATTAAACGAATTGATAATCGTAAGTGGTACGAACATATAGGAATATTCTTCTGGGATAACATAGAAATTGATGTATATTTGCCCGAAATAGAATATAAAGAGCTGTATATTAAGAGTATGAGCGGTAATATTGAAATCCCCGAAAATTTCACTTTCTCCAAAGCCGATGTTGATAGTACAAGCGGTGATGTAAGTTTCTTATCAAATGTAAAAAAAGAAGCTTCAATCAAAACAGTAAGCGGTGACATATATGTCGGTAAATCTTCCGCAAAAAAGATAGATATTCATTCAACAAGCGGTGATTTGACGATTTCTTCAATAAATTTTAGCGATGAAATTAAAGTAAAATCAGTCAGCGGAGATATTAAACTTTCAAATATTGAATGTCAGAATATAATCTCCAACACCACAAGCGGAAATCATACATTTTCAAGCGTGAATGCAAAAAACAATATAAGGATTGAAAGTGTAAGCGGTGATGTTGACTTATATCAATGCGATTCAGAAACAATGAATATCAAAACAACCAGCGGTGATGTTACCGGCACACTTCTAACCGACAAGATATTCGATATTAAAACAACCAGCGGAAATATTAATGTTCCGCAATCAGATATAGGCGGAAAGTGCGAAATCAGAACAACCAGCGGTGATGTAAAATTGGCAATTAATAAACAATAAATAAGCAGTCGGCGAGATGTACTTATCCAAGTAGACAGAATGTATTTATAATATGAACCATTAATACCCGAATGCAATGTACAAGCAATTTTAATAGAGTAAAAGACGGAAAGCATCGCAAATAAGCGGTGCTTTCCGTTTTTATACAATGCTATCCCACATAAACATAATACTTTGTGAGACTCCGATAACTTCATTGTCGAGATTTATATAACATTCCCTTTATTCAGTATCGAATAAACATAGGTATCTTTCCAAATTGGTTTATTTTCTTGGTCCGTCCAAAAGTAAATATTCTGCCTAAAAAAAGCTTCGCGTTTAAATCCTAAAGTCTCTAATAAATTCCATGAACTCAGATTTTGCGGATCACATTCAGCATAAATTCTATGTACTCCCTTTAAAAAAGCTGATTCTATCAAAGCTACGCAACTTTCTTTTGCATACCCTTTTCCCCAATAATTTCGATTAAACACATATCCTAATTCTAATGATTCAAAATTCCTTTTCCCAAGATACACATTTCCTATCATTTTATGATTTGCTTTTAACTCCACTGCAATCATTTCATCTGTAGAAATTCGCCAGTCGAGATTGCTTTCCACCTCATTAATATTCATTGGTTTATATGGTTCATATTTTACTACTTCTGCATCGGATAAGTATTCGTATAAATCCTGTAAATCACACTTATTATATCGTCTTAAAATTAGTCTATCTGTTTCTAAAGCTATTTCTTTTTCAGGCATTGAAGTTTCTCCTCTCAATTATGATTTGTCTATTTATAAATTACTAAAAAAGATATTGTGTTTCCATATTTATGTTTACTATCAATTAATCCAAATTCAGATCATAGTATTTATTATCAAATTGCAATGTCAATGAGTGTAACCCTATATGTATAGTTAAAATGGAATATTTATATATCTTAGGATTCTTTTCAGCCTATTTCACTCTCCGTAAAACAGATATTTCAATTAGCTTCTTTGATATGTACTGTCTTTTCAATAAAAAATATCATATCCGCTTATCATAATACACCTGAAACTTTTTACACAAACAAAAAGGTGAATATTACGATATGCATCATTCTCCTAAAACTAATATTTTTTAGTATCGGAAATTAAGTAAAACGACAATGCAGGATAATCATCTACTCTGATGATTTAGGTTTATTATTAAATAAGCGATTTGTAGTCAGTGTATTCAACAATACCTTTTATATTTTCCAATCCCTTTGGAATTAGCTCTTTTACCATTAAACATTCAGGTGCAGGAAGATTTACACTTTCTCCTGCGACTATGCCGTAATCTGCTGAAGTTCTAAATCCTCTCGCATTATAATTCTGTGGATTGCCCTCAACTAAAACAGCTTTATATCCAAGCTTTTTTCCTAAATCGAAGCCATATTCAATCAGTTCCTTTGATATGTGCTGTCTCTGTAATTCGGTCTTGACAGCAACGGGAGTAAGTATGAGCAAATCATCGCAATACTTTCCTTCGATATGGAATTTTGAAAACATTGCATATCCGATGATTTCATCATCTTCATTTACCATAATAAGCTCAAGTTCAGGGACATATGTATCCATACTTCGGATTTCTTCAATAAGTTGACAAACAATTTTTGCATTCTCCTCATCTTCATAATCAGTAAAAACTTTTTCAACTAAATTTAGAGCTTCATGCTCATATTCCTTGCTCATTGATTTTATAATTCTTTCCATAATAATGATACCTCATTTCAAAATATATAGATTTTATTAATTAAAGAATATCATATCCACTTATCATAATCTACCTATAACTATTTACACAAACAAAAAGGAGAATGTCACTATATGCAACATTCTCCTAAAACTAATATTTTTTAGCGTCGGCAATTATGGAATAGATTGTTTTATCAGAAAGAAAATACTCTTTTGCTAAATTCTTTACGGATATACCCGAAAGGTATTTGCGGTAAATTTCACTGTTCCTCTTAATAATCTCAGCCTTAGAATTGGTTAATTCTCCCCATGACTTGCGGTTACTGCTTTTTCTTGGAATATACAGATATTCACCGTCAACATATTCCTGAATAGCAGCAATCAATTCTTTAGGCAGTATATCCTTGCCGTTATAATAGCTCATTGCAGAATCTCCTTATATAAAAAATAACGAGTTTAGCAAAAGCTATTCATTGCAAATAGCCTTTGCTATCTGCAAACAATCACATTATTAGTCTTTGTCAAACACTACCCTCCTTGTTTATCTATTTACTTAAGAATATCACATAAGCATACTTTTATCAATATTTTTGTTATAAGTTTAATTCATATACTGCCAAAGCGTAACAAAAAAATAAAACACGGCAAGCGTTTGCTTACCGTGCTAATTTGCTAAATAGCTATAAACTTAAAATTATTCTGCCTTTCTTTTTGCAAAGCATTCACTGCAATAATAGCTTTTGCCTTCCATTGGTTTAAATGGAATCTTTGCAGGGCCGCCGCACTCAGCACATGTTGTTTCAAAATATTCACGACTGCTTTTTACCGCATTTTTGCGAGCTTGTCTGCATTCTCTACAACGCTGCGGTTCATTTTCAAAGCCTTTCTCTGCGTAAAATTCCTGCTCACCTGCAGTGAAAACGAATTCATTTCCACATTCTTTGCAGACGAGTGTCTTGTCTTCATACATTAGTATTTACCTCGCTTTTTTTATTTTGGGAATATGCAATTTGATATCCAAACAGATAAAAAATTTCCGTTAAGATATATTGTGAGCACTGATTTTGTTTCGTGCCCGATGAAGAGCGTTATCTACAGACTTTTCGGAAATGGAAAGCTTTTCAGAAATCTGTTTATAGCTAAGTCCGTTTCCATAAAGCATAAGCACATCAAATTCCGTTTTAGAAAGCATATGTTCAAGGCTTTTCACAATAGAACTAAGATGTTCTCTGAATGTTATCTGCTCCTCCGGAGTTTGCGCCGTATCCTCCAACGATTCATCAATTTCGTCAATCTGAATCAGCTTTGAAGGAGGAATTTTGCGTTTGGTGTTTGACTTGCGGATAATGCTGATAAAATGTCGTTCAACAACAACTGATAAATAGCTCTTGAAAGCAGCCAAACCCTCACAGTCATAGCTTCTGCAACACAACAATAATGCGATCAAACCCTCTTGAACAAAATCGTTATGTTCATAACCCTCAGCCGAAAATTTTGCGGCAATGAGACTAATCGTTCCAATATACCTTATATACAGTTCCCTAAAGGCATTGTCGTCTCCATTTTTCACAAGTACGGTAAGAATATCATCAGAGAGTGAATTATAGGAATTTGCAGATTCACTCATATTCTCACCCCAAAACACTTTTCCATATAACCATAATATAGTATATTATCACAAAAGTCAATAACCATTTATAAAAAATCTAAAAATTTTTTTCAGATTATGAGCAAGTTTTATAAAAATTTGTCGAAAGTTATTTTATTTTGTCTTGAAGAAGTTATTTTTAAATGTTATAATTTGTTACATAACTTTTATTATTGGATGTGATTCAGTGGTTGTAAAATGCAACAGCTTTGGCATAAACGGAATGGACGGCTACAAGGTTTTAATTGAAGCCTCAATGAGCGGCGGAATCCCGGGTTTTGATATGGTGGGACTTCCCGATTTGGCAGTAAAAGAAAGCCGTGACCGAGTACGCAGTGCACTAAAAAACTGTGGCATCAAGCTTCCGTCATCACGAATAACTCTCAACCTTGCTCCTGCCGATATCCGCAAAGAAGGGGCTATCTACGACCTTCCGATTTCTGTAACATTAATGACACTTGCAGGTGCAATTATCAAGGACACTTCTGACTGCGCTTTTATCGGCGAGCTGTCACTTGCAGGAGAGGTCAGAGGAATAAAAGGCGTTCTTCCTATGGTAATCAAGGCAAGGGAATGCGGAATCCAAAAGATATATGTTCCTCCGGCAAATGCAAGCGAAGCGTCTGTTGTTGACGGAATTGAAGTCTATGCTGTTGATAATATTATAACGCTTAAAAATGTTATTAACGGCACAGAACCGATTTCTCCTGTTGTACCGCACAATAACAGCAATACCAAAACTGACAGCTTTATATACGACTTTTCACAGGTTAAAGGGCAGTTTGAGGCTAAAAGAGCACTTGAAGTTGCCGCTGCGGGCGGTCACAATATCCTGCTTATCGGACCACCGGGTTCGGGCAAAAGTATGCTTGCAAAAAGGGTGCCGTCAATCCTGTCCGATATGACATTTGATGAGATGATTGCCACAACCAAAATTCATTCAATCGCAGGCACACTGCATCACGACGGACTTGTCTTAGCTCGTCCGTTTCGCTCACCGCACCACACCGTAACTCCTGTAGGACTTGGCGGAGGCGGTTCGGGGGCAATTAAACCCGGTGAAGTATCACTCGCCCACAATGGAGTATTATTTTTAGATGAACTGCCCGAATTCTCACGAACTGCTCTTGAAGTACTCCGGCAACCTATTGAGGACAGTCAAATAACTATTTCCCGTTCTGCACAAAACTGCACCTATCCTTGTTCCATTATGGTTGTTGCTGCAATGAACCCCTGTCCGTGCGGATACTTTGGCGACGGCACAAATCGATGCAGTTGTTCCGAACAGAAAATAAAACGATATCTCAACAAGGTCAGCGGTCCTTTGCTTGACAGATTTGACATTCATATTGAAGTACCGCCTGTCAAGTTTGATGAACTTCGCAGCAGTGAGCAGACCGAGAGTTCGCAGAGCATTAAAGCAAGAGTTGACGCGGCAAGACAAATTCAGCATGAGCGTTTCAAGGGGTCAGACACACTGTGCAACGCAAAGCTCAATGCGGAGCAATTTTCAAAATTCTGCATAATTGACAAGGAGGCCGAAAAAGCCCTGCGTAATGCCTTTGAACATCTCGGACTAACCGCCAGAGCCTATGACAGGGTTTTAAAGGTTGCACGCACAATAGCAGACCTTGAGCAATCCGAAATTATACATACCGAACATATCTTTGAGGCTGTGCAGTACCGCAGTCTTGACCGAAAGTATTGGCAGAGCTGATGTGTATCAGCCCGACATTTTTTCTCGAATATTACTTAATATTTTCTTTTCTCTACGGCTTATCTGCACCTGTGTCATCTCAAGCAGTTTTGCCGTCTGAGATTGAGTTTTGTTTTGATAGTACCGCAGGGTGATAATCCTGCGGTCTTTTTCGTCCAAAAGGCTTACTGCTCTTTCAAGACTCAACCTCTCTGAAATTGCATATTGAATATCTTCAACAGGCACATCAATCTGCGGATTGCCGTCCTCATCATAATCAGCAGTGAGCGACAAAGGTATCCGAGTACAGTTAAGTGCATCCACAACCTTTTCTTCACTTATATCAAGGATTTTAGCAATCTGTGACACCGTAGGGTCTTGTCCGTTTTTTTGCCTGTACTCACTGCAAAGCTTGCTGATATTCATTGCAAGTTCTTTAAGCGTTCGGCTCACCTTTACAGCACCGCCGTCACGGAAAAGACGCTTTATTTCTCCCATAATCACAGGAAAAGCATAAGTTGAAAACTGAAAATTTCTGCTTTCGTCAAAGTTATTTATTGCTTTTGCAAGCCCCAGACTGCCTGCGGCAAACAGCTCGTCATATTCAATTCCCTTGCCCTTAAATCGCTTGCAACACGCATGTACAAGCCCCATATTGTCGCTTGCTATTTTATTTTTATCAGTCATCATTGCTTGAAATCATCTTTTCAAGTGTTACGGTTGTACCTTTGCCAACGGCAGATTTCACTCTCACCTTGTCGCAAAAGCTCTGCATAACCGCAAAACCAAGCCCTGCACGCTCCTCTTCAGGTGCAGTTGTAAAAAGAGGCTCCATCGCCTTTTTTACATTCTCAATACCGCAACCTTTGTCACGAATTTTAAGCGTTAGCATATTGTCGTCAGTAATTTTGCCTTTTATGTAAATTGTTCCGCCGCTTCGGCGATAACCGTGAACAATGCAGTTTGTAACCGCCTCAGATACAGCCGTCTTTATATCACTCAACTCACTTATTGTAGGGTCAAGATTCATCACAAACGCCGCCACAGCCGAACGGGCAAATGCCTCATTACAGCTTTTGGACGGAAAACTCAGGCTCATTTCATTTTTTACTGGCTTTTTCATCGTAGCACCCCCAATCCTTCAAGCCCCGACATTGCAAAAATGCGGTACATTCGGTCGGGAATATTTATGACCCTCAGCGAACCGCCAATCAACTTCATCTGGCGATAACGCCCCATTACAAGTCCAACTCCCGATGAATCCATAAATGACACATTTGAAAAGTCAAGACATAAAAGCCTTGGACGCAATGACTGAGCTGCACCGTCAACCTGCGTGCGGATTTTCACGGCTGAATCGTGGTCAATTTCGCCCTCTATGTACGCTGTCAGAATATTGTTCTGATAGTCTGTTTTTAGCATCTTAATTTCCATAGCCTTTCCGCCCACAAATATAAGTTAAAAATTCCTGCATCCTTATCGTGGGCGGATAAGGTGTAAATGGAAATTTAGCCATCGCTCGTTGCCGCTTGCGGCAAACTGAGCGGGCAA
>JAFLSM010000031.1 GCA_022510955.1 Ruminococcus sp.
AAAACATTAATGTTAACACAAGTGTTCCCAAAAAATAGAAATAAAACATAATTTATTTTCTCCTTTTTAACTGGTTTTTAGTTCTTAATTTTCCAGAATTAAATTTTCGTTTTTGTTTTTTAATTAACCATTTCCTTTATTTGCATCTTTCGCAGATAATGTAATATCGTTCCTTTCCGTTTGAAATACAGGTTAATAGGGTTAATATGTCTTTGTTATCCCGAATATATATTGATTGTGTTTCTTCTGGTTTAAGCTGCTTTTTATCAATAACCTTGTAAGATAGAGTATCCCAATAATTAGTAATTTGAATGTTATCACCAATATTAAGATATTTAATATTATCAAAAAAGGTTTTACCCCAATAACCTGTATGTCCAGCAAGAACAGTGTTATTGCTTTCTCCCCCAATAGGCAAGGATGTATAATTTAGGTGTGCTGCACCAAATGACATAGTGGTATCATTTGCGCCTAAATATATAGGTAGTTTAAGGTCGATTTTCTGAATTGTTATGTACCCATACATATTGTTATATATACCGTAATCTCTCAAATTTAATGCCGAAGAGGTGTATGAGTTACTATCAACAAGTAAATTATTCTGATTATTTATCAGATTTTTATTATAATTGACACTATCTATATATAATTTATCAAGATCAATCTTAACCGTCTCTGAACTATTATTTGCCCTAAAATTTGTATTCTCTGTAGGTTTATTGTTTGGGATATAAGTATATTCCTGTTCAGCATCATCAGGAATATTTTTTCTTATTTTCTCAAACTCAATGATTGCATTATCAATGTTGTGCTTGTATATAGCAGAAGAGATAGGGTCATATAACAATATAGAGACACCAACAGAAAATAAAATAATAGAAATAATTCTGATTGCTTTTTTCATATCGTTATTTTTCTTCTTTTTCGTTTAAATCAACATTAAACATAAGACCTGCACTGTCTTTTTTTAGTGACATCAGAAATATTGCTGAAATAATAGCAGCAACACCTACGATAATTAAAATAATGTTCATTTTTCTTTTTCCTTTCAAATTAATAAAAAATGGACAATTTGTCCACTTGGTTATTTTTTATTTATCATGAATATAGTTAGCAATATAAAGGCAACAAGTGCACCTATGAATAGTCCGATTATTAAACCATCCCAAAATCCCATACTTGCAATGCCCCTTAGTTTTACTTGAATGTAATTTGTTTTAGTTTTTGACAATTTATAAATGAATTGCCGTAAGACAGCTTGTTGTTAAGAATAATAATATTCATCAATTCAGAGCAGTTTACAAATGAATTATCCTCAATTCGTTTATATGATTTTGGTAGTGTTATTTGTACTAAAGTGGTATTATCAATAAATGCGTATGAGGTAATTGAAGTGACTGTTCTATTTTTTACAACAGAGGGGAGAGTTAAATACTTTTCTTTACCAAAATATTTATATAATGAGCAGTTGTTAGATAATAGACTATAATAAGCATTATTGTAATCGATTATTTGTCCGGAAATATACATTTGTAGTAGCGTGACATCGTCAATACTTATTTTGCTGTCATAGTTATAATCAGCTGCTGATTTGTAAAAAATTTTATTTGGTAAATTCGCCAGATATTTTTGGATTACCGTTACATCGTCAATGGTAATATTACCGTCAATATTGACGTCTCCCACTTTTATTGAGGTGGCAATACTTGCTTCATCATCTGTACTTATGATACTTGCGGATGCAGAGCTTATTGATAAAATAACAAGGGTTATTGACATAAATACACATATAAACTTTTTCATAGTTTTTCACTCCTCGTAATATCCTAAAATGGTATTAAAGTCTACTTCAAAAAGAGTAATAATTCGTCTGAGAATTGCAAATGAAGGATATGTCACGCCACGCTCATATTGCGAATACGCCGTGCGAGATATATCAACTTTTTCTGCAACTTCATATTGCGTCAGACCTTTCTTTTTTCTGTAATAAAGTAACCTTGCACCAAGACGTTCATCAACCGGACTGTTTTCTAACATAAAAATTCACACCTTTCCTCTCCGTTAATTTTTTATTTCTATCTATCAAAATTTCTGTAATTTTATCATTTAGTACAGCCTTTTCCTCATCTGAGAATGAGCGAAAAGCAATAATAATCTCCTGTTCTCCTTTTGTAAGATTGAACAGTGGCATTTTGGTATCAAATATACTCCCCTCAAACTTATCACTTTCTTCGAGTACTGAATTAAAATCAGTACCTAATAGTGATACTATTCGACAGAGAATTTCATAACTTGGTTCTGAAGCACCTGTTTCGTACTTTATGTAAGTTGTTCTGTTTAGATTAAGTACAGAGGCAACCTGTTCCTGTGTTAGACCACAAGCAACACGATATTGCTTTAGTCTGCGGCCAAACATCGGAACTACAGATGATACTTTTCTTTTTGGCATATGTTTTTGTCCTTTCATATATAAAAATAGCAGCTGTTCATATTGAGCAGCTGCTTTGTATTTCTGCACGGATGCATAAGGAGAAAAATACACCCGTGCTTTATGTGAAAATGGGGTAAATTGCTGCTTATAGCAGCCGTTTAAAAGTAACTATCATTTTTAATTTTTTACAATAGAAAACGGACAGTCAAGCGTAAATCTCAACTGCCCTTATGAAAATATTCTATTGATTATTGCTCATATTCCTCATGTTTGATTTCAATTTTCGGCATTTCAGTAGTACTGGGGACTGATGTGGTTTCAATAACAGTGGTTTCGGCAACTGCTGTTTCAGTGGTTTCCACTTTTTTAACTGAACATCCTGTAATAAAATAAACTGATAATAATGCAATTAAAGATGCAGTTATTGCAATAATAATATTCTTCATTTACATTTCCTCCTAAAATACATCTTGTGTAGCCATATTTTGTCGGTGCCGTTCTCGGCGTTTGCCTTGAAGTATTACACCTTATAACAAAATTCACTGTCCTATTGTACGGACTTTAAGTTTGATTGATTTGTTCAATTATAGCTAATTTTATTTTATTATGTAAATCATTATTTACGATGATATTTTTTTGTTTGAGCTGTTTAGCTCTTTCTGTATTGGGATATACAATAGAAATAACACCGTCAGAGAAAAAAACTTTAATATCATTTATGATAATTTCATCATCAAGTGTTACTGATGCAATGGCTAATAGGTTATTACTATTAATTTGTCGGGTACGAATTGAAGTGATTTCCATAATGTCACTCCAAATTATTCCAGTCATCATATGTCATAACACTGTCATCGGCATTATATAATACAGTCATACTTCTTCTTGAATTGCCGTGATATTCGACATACATTATCTTCGTGTACTTGTCGTACATAAAATGATAGTAACCTATACTGCCAACATCTACAAAATATTTATTTGATTCATTATTCGTGTCACTTTTCTCCGCCTCTGATGATTGGTTCCGTGATACAGAACTTCTTTCAGAGTTTAATGTTTGGTGTTCATCAGCTACCGAACAACCGGCAGCTGTGAACATCAAAACACTTAAGGAGAGTACGATTAATAAGTAACAAAGCTTTTTCATATTAGTTAACTCCTTTGATTTCTGAAATATAATTATATGCTTCTTCTCTTGTTAGGAATACTGTTTTGCCGATACTATCCCACGGTTCAAAATCATCCATAGAGTTTTCGTTTGGAAATCTGCTTGTCCAAAAGCCTCTTGTTCCGACTTCTGTAATTTTTAAAGGGTCACTTATTACCAAACAATTTATAGCTTTTCTGTCTATTTTATCTTTGAAGATGTAATAAACTTCATCACCGACCTTACAAGGCAGCTTGACAAATTTTTGTTTGTCTTTGAAATCTGAACAACCTCCCAACTCTACTAAATCAGCACCTACATCATGAATAGGTTTTTTAAAACAAACATTATAATGAATACAATTCTTACAACTTGACATTGTTAGTCCTCCTCATTACTTTCATATAAATTTGCAAGCTTTTTAGGAGTATAATATTTTCTCAAATACTCTCTTATTAAAGTATCTACCGAACTAAAAGATAAAACATATTTTTTTCCGTCAATTAGTATTTCTATTTGTTTTTGAGTTGTTGAATAAATATATTTACCGTCAGATATACCAAAATGTCTTTTGCAAAGCTCTTTAAGATATTTATGTGTATCCTGCTGAGTAAAAAATCCATATACAATTTCTTTATCAATTCTTGTTTGATAAATGATTATATTGCATAATTTGTCTTTTAATTTTGGAGATAAAGTAGTGATGTCTGTGTATTCAGATTTAGTTTTATCTTCAATGGACAAATTGTCCATTTCATTATTATCATCTGTTGCTTTTGTGTTGGTGGACAAATTGTCCACTTTATCAAGCATATTATCATTACTGTCATATTTTTCATCAGAAAAGAAAATCTCATTAAGATTATCCGGTGTACACTTAATTTCTCTCGCAATCTGAGTAGTAACTGAACAGCTACTGTTATTTAAAAGAAACTCAAACAGTTTTTTCTGCTGACTATCTGTTAAGTATGAAAGCTCAACTGCGGCTATAAGAGGGATTGAACTATTATCAACTCTGTCAAGAAGTGGCTTGATTAGGTTTGTTAGACGGATATATCTGTATATTTTTTTCTTGCTCATATTGACCTGTTTTGAGATGTCAGTCATATTAGTACCGTCAATCTCAAAAAGTTCTTTGTATGCAAAAGCAAGCTCCGATGGGAGATAGTCATTATTACGAATAAGGTTTGAGGTCAATCTTATTCGTTTTAACTGATTTTCATTCAGGTCTTTACGAATGATACATTTTGTTGTGGTAAGTCCTGCCTTAATTACCGCCCTGCGGCGATGTCTTCCGTCAATTAATTCATATTTGCCGGTGGGGAGGGGAGCAACCAAACAAGGTGTAAGCTGTCCATCCACAGCAATGCGTTCTGCAAGTTCATCGACAGTATCATCGTGGATTTTGAAATGTTGGTCATTATTTTCAATAATTAAGTCATTAGCAATTTCAACTATTTGATTCTCGCTATCGGAGAGTATATTTTGTTCTTCGGGTTTTGTTACCTCAAAATTTAAACCTTGCTTTTTTATATTCATTGGCATAATCAATCCTCCAATCTTTTAAGTATTGCATTTACGACTGATGCATACTCCTGACCGGACTTTGAATTTGGCTTGCTTATATTACTGCGACTATAGCCAACGGCATTTTTTACCTCTGTTCTATACGAAATTTTATTAAGTACAAGTTCACCATAGCTTTCCTTTAGAGCTTCAAGAATTTCTGCACTATGATTTGTACCATTCTGATACATTGTAGGTATGAAACCAAGTATGTATTTCTGAATGTCAGCATCTTTTTTTATGTTTACAAGGGTCTGCAAAGTGTTTTCAACTCTGCTGTATGTTAGATAATCTGTTTGTACCGGGATTAGTAACTTGTCACAAGCTGCGAAAGCATTTGTAATTAACAAATCAGCAGCTGAAGAACAGTCAAAAATAATGTAATCATATTTTTTGAAATAGTCTGCTGAAAATGTTTTTAGTAGAATGTTTGTGCAGTCATTACGAGATGCGAGATATGAAGGGATGCCTTTCAGACTTTCTTCAAAGGCAGGAATATAGTCAAATCTATCAGAAGAAAAATGTCTTATATGGCTATCATAATCAATAACCATACCACCAATAGATGATACAATTAACTCTGTAATAGTAGGTTTTCCGTCGTGTTCAAAGCCGAGCCATAGACTTAAGTTTGCTTGGCTATCAAGGTCAACAACAAGAACTTTTTTGTTTGCTCTTGCGAACCCGGCTGCAATATTTACTACGGTTGTCGTCTTTCCGGCTCCGCCTTTTTGTATTGCTACTGCAATGATTGTTGTTTTTTTAATCTGTTCGTTCATAATCTAATCCTTTCCGTTCCTGTAGGAACATAGCCTGTCATCTTCAAGAGCAAGGAGGCTAACCACTTGCTGACAGCTCCGCAGAGCTGTTTCGACTATTTGTTATTTCTTATTTGTGAAAAGTCGTGTTCTGACTTTAATCGTCCGATAGGGTAGACTCTGCCACAGTTTTTACATGCTAATGAAATTTCATAATCGAAACCGGAGCCTTTACCTTCTTCACTTTTCCAATCACAACCATCATATTCAATAGAGCAAGTAATGTTTTCTGAGCCACAAGAACAACGAAAATTACCGAAATTATTCATATCTTTTCCTCCTACAATAATTAGTTTAGGATGGACAATTTGTCCACTTTTTATTTATATAAATAAAAAGCGACTACATAATGTAATCGCCTTTAAATTAAATCGCACTGTTAAGTTGTACTATTTTATCTGTAATTTGCATTATCTTATTATCTGATGAGTTATTAAGATAATTATTATATTTATTGATATTTAGTTTCTTGTATTTCGCATCTAAATGCGTATATACTTCCAAGGTTATATCAACGCTGCTGTGTCCCATAAGCTGACTTGTAGTTTTTATATCAACTTCTGATAAGTAAAGCATTGTGCAATAGGTATGTCTAAGCTGATGTGCTGTGAATTTTTCAAGCACTTTTGGAATTCCGCTTGGGTCATAACGATTTTTTGGTTTTCTGTTGGTCTTTTCCATTAAATATACATAATAACTGTAATTTAACTCATTTTGATAACTGTCCCAAGCTCGTTTCCAACTTGTCATAGTATGTAATTTGCCACTATTTTGAGAAAAAACATACTTTGAATTAGTATTATATTTACTAATTTGTAAAAAAGGAATCAGATTATCTGGAATAGGTACATATCTATCTTTGCCGTTTTTGGTATGAGATGTAATTATATAATTATTACTATCATAACGAACAGCACTTTTTGTAATGCTTATTATTTTATTGTTTAAATCAACATCCTGCCATTCCAGTGCGATTATTTCGCCTTTTCTTAAGCCACAATACAGCATAATCAGTGCTGCAAGTTGTGTTCGGTGAAAAACACTTAAAATCATTTTCTTTTGATATTCATCTATTGGTTTTCGCTCCTTTTTTGGTGCGTTTTTAGGTATTTTTTTCTTTTTTCCTGAGAATGGATTACGCATATTTGGTAAGAGCTCATTATCAAGAGCAAATTCATAGAGTCTATATCCTGTTGATATAATACCAGTGAGTAATCGCTTTGAATAAGGTTTGTTGTTGTTTGGATTAACACCTAGATAAAGAAAGTTTAAAAAATCGTCTACATCAATTCCTTTAATCTTTTCTGGTGATTTTGTAGAAAAGTATCTATTAAGATGATTAATATTACTTTTCAGTTCGGTGCAATAACTATAATCTTTACCTATACACTCTTTTTCTAAATATAGTTTAGAAAGTTCCTCAAATGTTTTTGTCATCATAACAAATTCCCCTTTTCGAATATTACATAATATTGCAAATTATAACAGAATTGTAATAATTTCACAAATAGTAATATACTTTCATAAATGCGTTGCAAATATTATTTACAACTACGAATCAAAAGGTCAGGGGTTCGAGTCCCTTCTGGCGCGCCAATACAGCCGAGTGGTTTAAACAGCTTTTAGTTGATTAAATCACTCGGTTGTTTGTTTTTGTAGGAATAATAAATAAGTTCATGACTATGACAATGAGTGGGAAATAGTCTATAATAATAACATAAAAAGAATGAACCGAGTCTCCCAAAAGGGTTCCTCGGTTTATCTTTTGTTTGGCTGTTAATCTGATAATCTATTTGTTTTGTCTTTTCTTGTAGAATTTTAATAAATATTATAAGTTTTATTCTTCTTTCTTGGCATACTAAACTTTGACACTGTTTACTATATTGTGTTATAATTTTAATTATATGGTATATATAGTACACCATAGAAAATAAGTATATTATTAGAGTCTTATTGTAAATTTGAAAGGATTGTTTCTGTTGAAAAATTTGATGACAAAAAGAATTCCTGCTGTTTTGATTACAGCGGTAATCCTATTAATAACCGTATTTTCAATGACTGTATTTGCTAATGCGGCATCTGATAATACATATTCTCCAAGACTATCTGCTCCGAGTAAAGATAATCAATATTATTACAGCGATAAAAATATATTTTATAAGTACGGATATGGTATGCCAAACTGTACTGCATATGCTTATGGCAGAGCTTATGAAATTTTGAAAAAGGCACCTAATCTTTGTCCGTACGACGCTGATGAATGGTATGATTATAACAAGTCTAACAAGTATTACAGCTATGGTTCAACACCAAAGCTCGGTGCTATTGCGTGTTGGTATTATAACGGTGGCGGCGGTCATGTAGCCGTTGTAGAAAAGATTGAAAATGGAAAAATTACATTCTCAAACTCGGCTTGGTCGGGTGAAACCTTTTATCTTACCACTGCCAATATTAATGATTCCAATGCCGGTGGAAGCAGCTGGTGGAACTTCCAAGGCTATATTTATATTGGTAATTTTGATTCTTCCGTTCCTCAAACTACTGCCTCTGATAGTAGTTTCGGTACAGGAGTTTATAGAACAGATGTTGATACTGTACTAAATATGAGAAGCGGTGCAGGGACAAGCTATAGTATAGTAGCCTCAATTCCCAATAATGTCACTCTTACAGTTACAAAAGTTCAGAAGGGTTTAGACGGATATACATGGGGATATACAAGCTATAAAGGAATAAACGGTTGGGTAGCACTTGATTATTGCGTGTTTGTTTCATCATCACAGCCTACAACTGCGCAACCAACTACTGAAAAAATTACGACTCAGCCTACAACAGCACAGCCAACTACTGAAAAAGCTACAACTCAGCCTACAACAGCACAACCGACAACAAAACCAAAGTCCGATGTTGTTATGGGTGACATTAATTCTGATGGTGTTGTAAGTATTGATGATGCAACCCTCATTCAAAAGTATTTAGCTGAAATGTCTAATTTTAATATTTTACAAAGACTTTTAGCTGATTTTAATGGTGACGGTAGTATTACCATTGAGGATGTAACTGAAATACAAAAATATATTTCATGTTAAAATTAGGTGAAGTAGTATAAAATTACCTGTAAATTTATGAATCCGCTATATTTTAATTAAAATAATAATATTATAAAAATACCACTTGTCAAATATTTTATACGACAATAGTGTATTGTCGTTAATTAACACTAATCGCAAATAGAAGATTATTATAAGCAAGTATTACATATAATATTATTATTTGGCGGTGAGTATATGTCTGTTAATGACAATAAAAAGAAAAATGAAAAGGCATATCTTGCACAAAGGTGGCAAGATATGCCTTATAATAACAGAGAACTCAGTTGGATGGATTTTAACAGCCGAGTTCTGGACGAAGCCGTTAGGAAAGATAATCCCATCATGGAGAGGTGTAATTTTCTTTCTATAACGGCTTCAAATTTAGATGAATTTTTTATGGTGCGTGTTGCAGGTGTTATTGACCAAGTACATCGAGGGGTAAAAAACTTAGATGCGTCAGGTCTTTCTCCAATAGAGGTTTTACAGAAACTTAACGATAAAATTCATTTATTTTCAAAAAAACAGTACACCTGCTATAATCGCTTAATTATCCCTGAGCTTAAGGCAAATGGAATTGAGTTTAAGACATCTGATGAACTCAACGGCAATCAAAGAGATTTTGTAGATGAGTATTTTAAACGGGAAGTTTTTCCCGTACTTACGCCAATGGCGGTTGACACAAGCAGACCGTTTCCTTTGCTTGCTAACAAAAGCCTTAATATCGCTGTAAGACTTACAAATTCCGAAAATGAGGAGTTTTTTGCCGTTGTTCAGGTGCCGTCAATTTTACCTCGTTTTATTGAATTGCCTTCAAAGATAGGGAGAAACTTTATTCTTTTAGAGAATATTATTACTGCTCATTTGTGTCAGCTGTTTAAACTGCATAATATAGAGCAGTATGATGCTTTCAGAATTACTCGTGACTCCGACCTTGATATCGACGAAGATACAGAGGATTTGATGGCTGAAATCAAGAAGTCAATTCGTAAGCGAAAAAGGGGAGAGCCTGTTCGTCTTGAATTTAGTAAAAAGTGCAATAAAGAAATTCGTAACATTCTCATTGACTCGCTTGAAGTGACTGAGGATGAAATTTATTTTCAGCGTGGGCCGCTTGATTTGACATTCCTTTCAAAATTCGCACGAATTAAGGGGTGTGAAAAACTTTGCTATGAGCCGATTGTGCCTGTTAATCCGCCTGCTGAATTTTGCGGTTATGATGATATTTTTGCGGCTATTCGTGAGAAAGACCGCCTTGTTCATCATCCGTATGAAAGCTTTGATGTAGTGGTTGACTTTGTTAGAAAGGCCGCTTGTGACCCAAGGGTACTTGCAATCAAGCAAACTTTGTACCGTGTCAGCGGAAATTCACCGATTGTGGCGGCTCTGATTAAAGCGGCTGAAAACGGTAAGCAGGTTACGGTGCTGGTTGAACTTAAAGCCCGATTTGATGAAGAAAATAACATTCAGTGGGCAAACAAGCTTGAAAAGGCAGGTTGTCATGTTATTTATGGTCTTACAGGTCTTAAAACTCATTGCAAAATTTGCCTTGTTGTAAGGCGTGATGATGACGAAATACGCAGATACCTTCATATGGGAACAGGTAACTATAACGACAGTACGGCACGATTTTACACTGATATCGGTTTGTTTACCTGCCGTGAGGAGTATGGCGTGGATGCGTCATCTCTGTTTAATGTGCTTACTGGGTATTCATTTCCGCCTGAGTACAATAAATTTATTGTAGCACCAAACGGAATGAGAACATTTTTTGAGACTATGATTTTGCGGGAAACCGAGAATGCAAAAATGGGATTGCCTGCGTCAATCACGGCAAAGGTTAATTCGCTTGTTGACCCGCAGATTATCAGTATGCTTTATGATGCCTCAAATGCAGGTGTTAAGATTAATTTAATTGTTCGCGGTATTTGCTGTATTGTTCCGAATCTTAAAAATTACAGTAAAAATATTAAGGTTATGTCGGTTGTGGGACAATTACTTGAACACAGCAGAATTTTTATATTTGAAAACAAAGGCAATCCCCTCTATTATATGGGCAGTGCCGATTGGATGCCGAGAAACCTCGACAGGAGGGTTGAACTTGTATTTCTTGTTGAGGATGAGGACTTAAAGAAGCGGGTTCAGGAGATTATAAGCGTGATGTACAGAGATACCACCAATTCACGCAAACAGCTTGAGGACACAACTTATGTTAGTGTTGAAAGAAGAGGTAAAAAGAAACTTAATTGTCAAAAGCACTTTTCAAAGCTTGCAGCAAAGGCACAGAGAGAGGCAATGAAAACAACATATGTAAACACAGTTGGAACACCGATTGTACCGACACAAAAGGAGGAAAACAAGGAATGAAACGCATAGCAATTTTAACAAGCGGCGGTGACTGCCAAGGTCTTAACTCAACAATAAGAGCTGTGGGGAAGACGCTTTATAATTATTACGGAAATGACGGTATTGAAATTTATGGAATTATTGACGGATATCGTGGTTTGATTTATGGTGAATACCGCAAGATGAAACCCGATGATTTTTCAGGCATTCTCACAATGGGAGGTACAATTCTTGGAACATCTCGTCAGCCGTTCAAGCTAATGCGTGTAATTGACGAAAACAGCGTAGACAAAGTAGCTGAAATGAAAAAGAACTATAAAAAGCTCGAACTTGATTGTCTTGTTGTGCTTGGCGGTAACGGCACTCAAAAGACTGCAAATCTTTTGAGCGAAGAGGGATTAAATGTTGTATCACTGCCAAAAACTATTGATAATGACCTGTGGGGAACCGACAAAACTTTTGGCTTTCAGAGTGCCGTTGACATTGCCACAAATGTTATCGACTGTATTCACTCAACAGCTACATCTCATGGCAGAGTATTTATTGTTGAGGTTATGGGTCATAAAGTTGGCTGGCTTACGCTTTATGCCGGTATTGCAGGAGGAGCAGATATAATTCTTATTCCTGAAATACCATATGATATCAATAGAGTAATCAGAGATATAAAAGCGAGGACAGATAAAGGCAAGAATTTTTCTATCCTTGCAGTTGCAGAGGGAGCAATATCAAAAGAGCTTGCAGTACTACCTAAAAAGCAGAAAAAGGCTGCACTTGCCGAGATGAAATATCCGTCAATCTCATATGAAATTGCAGCTAAGATTGAGCAGGCGACAGGGCAGGAGACAAGAGTTACGGTTCCGGGTCACTTCCAGCGTGGAGGAAGTCCTGATCCATACGACAGAGTACTTTCAACTCGCTTCGGCGTTGCTGCTGCACAACTGATTATTGACAAGAAATACGGCAATATGGTGGCTCTTGATAATGACAAAGTTGTTGCTGTTCCGCTTTCAAAGATTGCTGGAAAACTCAAAAGTGTTCCTAAGAACAGCGAGATTATTGAAACAGCACGCAAAATGGGTATTTCATTTGGTGATTAAAAGATAAAATATTAAGATACGGTGCAAGTTATTTGATTAATCATGACGGGCATAAATAATCACAAGGTAAAAAAAGAAGTAGTGGTTATGGAATTTCGTAAAGAATTATAATAAATACAAATAGCACAAAAGGCTGGCTCGAAACGAGTCAGCCTTTTGTTATTGATTAATAGCTAATATTTATTACATGAACATTTTACGCTTAAACCATAAGAGTGCAAGAGATGCAAGTGAGAATGCAAGAATCATTATTGCTTCAATCTGCACACTCTGTCCTGTTTTAATGGCTCCGTTGGTGTTATCAGCATTGTTTGCACTCTGAGATGCTGTGTCGGATGTAGAGGATTTTGAAACGGACTGCTTTGTGTCTTTTACTACTGTTGCAGGTCTTGTTTCCTGTGTATCCTCCTGTGCTTCGTCCGATGTTGATGTCGTATCACCACTGTTTTGTTCAGAAACTTCAATTTCGTTACATATTATGAGGAAGTAGTCTTTGTTTTCATATGTAACACTAACTTCGCTTGTCGCTGTAAGAACAAGCTCATATGTACCGCTGATTGTGTTTCCGTCTTCGCTCATATAAATAAGATAATTTCCTGCGTCTAATGTTACGACTGCTGTCTGATATAGATCAGAGAGGGGATAAGCTACAGTTTCTTCAGAGTTTTCATTTGCAATGTAAAGCACATAGTCATGAACCTCTGTCGGTTCTGTTGCTTCAGTCTCTTCAGAAGTTTCAGTTGTTTCCTCTGATTCGGTTACATCTGTAACATCAGTAGATTCTTCAGTGTTGTTATCGGGTACTTCTTCGGTTGGTTCTGTTTGAGAAACAGTTTCCTCAACCTGAGGAGCTGTTGTTTCTTCCGTAGAAGAAATAAAGTCACAATATGACAGTGCAACCCAACCGTTTATACCATTGAAGCTTGTATAGCCCCAAACATAGTTGCTGTCAGAGTCAATGTCTGTTACAACAAGCACTGTACCGTTTGGTACAGAAGCAACAGTGCCGTAGCTTGTACCTGCACCGCTTCTCATATTGAGAGTTGAGCTGACATTAACTTTGTATGTTCCGATTGAGTAATTATCTGTCGGTAGCGGTTCTGCGGGTGTTTGAGGAGTATCTGATGAATTTGAGTCTGAATCTAAAATATAGATATAACCCTGGAAGTTCCACCAGCTGTTACCGCCTGAACCTGGATTTGAAATGCTGCCATAGGTGAGGTAAAAGTTAGTTCCTGACCAAGCAGAGTTTGAATATGTTACTGTGTCGCCGTCAATGCTTTCTACAACTGCAACATGTCCGCCGCCGCTGTATGACCAACAAGCAATAGCGCCAACCTTTGGAGTTGAACCGTAGTTATAGTATCCGCCGTTCATATTGTAGCCGTACCAATCCTGTGCGTTGCTATGACTGAGATTTGGCTCATAGCCAATAATTTCATAAGCTCTGCCAAAGGCATAGGCAGTACAGTTCGGCATACCATAACCTGCACTGTAAAAAATATTTTTACTGCTGTAATAGTAAGAGTTATCGTAAGATGGTGCAGAATATCTTGGAGTAAATGATGCTGCACTTACGAGTACTGTTGTTGAAAATACAGTAGTAAAAAGTAATATCACAGTCAATAAAATTGCAGGTATTCTTTTTGCGTTCGTTTTCTTCAACCAATCATCCTTTCTTTTCATTCCTTTTTGAAACTTCTGTTTTACAGTTGGTTACAATTTGTAATCAACTGTAAATTTATTGTAATATATTTTTACAAATAAATCAACCATTTTTTGAAATTTCTTTTTATATTTCTGTATTATGAAAGGACTTCGGCAAGAACATTTGCAAGCAGTTCTCCGCTATATTCGACCTCATCAATGGAGTTAGCGTCTGTACCTATTTCAATAAGCAACGAGCCGTCGCAAATATATTCGTTATATCTGAAATAGTCAAAGCTTAACGGGCGTGTCATTCCGGGATAGAGTTCTTCTGCCTTATTTTGAATTTTTAGTGCAAAATTCAGATTATTCTCCCAGTTTGGGAACCAGTTACTTCCATCGTCACAACCAGATAAAATCATAATCTGAGCAGCTTTTTTACCGTTGTATGTAAATACAGGCTTTATTTTGTGGTCTTCGGTACCCAAAGCATCTCTATGAATATCAAGCACTACTTTTATGTCTTTATATTTTTTCATATCTTCATTAACGGAATTGCCGCTTCGTTCATATGCTCCCTCGTATGTTGCGTCATGAATAGTAGTGTCGTGATAGGTTGAGATTCCCTTGCTGTTTAAAACCTCAGTGATTTTGTTACCGACAGCTACAACATTAAAGTCGCTGTTTTCTGTTCGGGAGTAAAAGCTTTCATAAAAATAATCAACGCCCTCATCCATATATCCCTCAGTGGTATGTGTGTGATAGATGAGTACCTGAGGTGAATCGACATTTTTCTCTACATTAAATGTAAGAGGTGAATTCAGGTATTTGCTAAAGTCATAATTGACATCTGTTTTGTTTTTGACATAAAAGTTTTTAACCTGTGTACCTGCACCAAAATAGCTGTTTTCACTTATTTCGTATTTATTTTCACCTGTGTGGTCTGCAAAGGAGTCGTAATAATTTGATTTGTCTCGCTTTTTGGATGCGTTATCAGACGGTGTTGAAGCAGTGGATTCAATTTGATTTTTCTTAACTACAACAGAGTTATCCTCTTGATTTTCCGTTTGATCACTGTCAATAAGTTTATATGTGCCGTCGCTCAGAGTAAAGGAGGCGGCGGCAAGTACGGCAGGATTTTGTGAAAAAAATTGCGGAAGTCTTAAAAAAATGCAGAAAAATGCTGTTATGCACAGCGCAAAAGATATTGAAGTTTTTATTGTGAGTATAAATTTTCCTTTTCTTTTCAAAAAATCACCTGCTCTGATAATATATATGCAGAACAAGCTTTTTTTAGTCCTCTTTTTTGGTTCGCCTAATAGGTTTATGAAAACGGAAGTAAAATCACATTAATGATATAAGGTCAGGGAGGTCAAATTCATTTTGTAATGCTCCGTTAAGTGCAAAGCCGATAAGTCGGGCGGCACGCTCGGTAAGCAAATCAATTTCTCGCGGAATTACAATCATATCACGGTTGTTTGGACTAACGAGTTTTTGTGTTTGCTTTGTGTATTCATTGTCAAGCAAATCACTTGCAAGTGTTTTTACATCAACAACAGTGGGTACTCCAATAGCAATTACAGGTACACCAATAGTTTCTGCATTAATTTTAGTTCGGTGATTGCCAACTCCTGCTCCCGGTGAAATTCCTGTGTCGCTGATTTGCAGTGTGCAACCAAGTCTTTCAAGACGCCGTGATGCCAGGGCGTCTATGGCAACTACAGCTGTTGGTTTAATCCTCTTGACGATGCTTAAAATATATTCTCCTGTTTCTATGCCTGTTTGACCTGTTACTCCCGACTGAATAACAGCAACCGGACGCAGACGGTCAAGTCCTGTTGATCTTGCAATTTCTCCTGATATATGTCTTGTTGCAAGTACTCGTGAGCTTGCTTTAGGACCGAGTGAATCGGGGGTAATCTCAGTATTGCCAAGTCCCACGACCAGTACAAGACCGTTTACAGGCAAAAGTCTGCGTATTTCTTCTCCGATGGTTATAAGCCTTTTGTCAGTTTCGGAAAAATTGTCTGTGAGAGAGGGAAGCTCAATGGTGATATATGTGCCGATTTCCTTGCCGAGAGAAAGCTTTGCTTTTTGATTTTTTATCCTAAGTCTTGAGATTGACAGATTATTCTCTTTGTAGGATTTGAATTCAACACCGCTGATATTTTCGCCCGCAATTTCCCTTGCTTCAACAGCCAGGTCTGTTCTAAGTTGCATATATATGAGACTCCTTTTGATATTTAATGTATATGTATTATTATTGATGAAATCATTTCTATTATTCTTTACAAAAATAATGATATTTGATATAATTATTATACTTTGCATTGCTATAAATTTTAGGTTTTATTGGGTGATGATTTTATGAAGAAATTAAAGATTTCTAAATTTATTGCGGTAATATCTGCTGTAGGAATTATTGCAGCCTCAAGTGTGATTGGAGCAAATGCAGCCGTTGTAGATAATTCACTTAGCGTATCTTCTGATTTTAAAAATACCGATATTTTGGTTATTTCTAATACAAACAGTGGTCTGCCTTCAAAGTATAGCTCAGTTGACTTGGGATATGTTACCAACATAAAAAATCAAGGCAGTAATGACTGCTGGGCTTATGCCGGTGTTGCAACATTTGAGTCAAAGCTGTTAAGAGATGGTTTTAATGTAGGGAATATGTCTGCCACTTGGGCAAATGTATGGGCAACAACAAAACTTAACGGGAAAGGCTGGCAAAGAGATTTTAATTCTGAAGGATATAATTATATTATACCCGGATATCTGACATCTTGGTATGGCGGTATTTTAGAGAGCGATATTGATCCCGTTGATTTAAAAGGTGATATTTATGGCGATATGGCTCCTGCAAATCTTGCAAGATATGGTACAACATCTATTCGCTATCTTTCAAAGTCTAATCCTAACGAAATAAAACAGGCAATTATGGATAACGGCGGTGTATATACCGGATATGCTCAGACTGTTAATTGTATGAATAACAATCTTTCTTATTTTATGCCGGAAGATTACTCAGGCTCTTATGTTGGACATGCAGTTGAAATTGTCGGATGGGACGATAATTATTCAAGAATGCAGTTTGGTACAACAAATAAGTTTAGACCCAAAAATAACGGTGCATGGCTTGTTAGGAACAGTTGGGGCAATTATAACTCGCTTGGCGGATATTTTTGGATTTCATATGAGGATAAATATATTTTCGATTCAAGATATAATCCATCTTTTACAATCGAAGAATTTATGGAAATTACCGATGATGTAAAGCTTAAGCAGAATGAAATTTACGGTGCAACATACGAATTCCAGTATGTTGTAAGAGATAAGATTACATATATAAACAAATTTGATTTTTCAGACAATTACAATATTATAGACAAGGTAGTATTTGAAACACAGTCTGTTGGTGCAGATTATGAAATTTACTATATTCCTGTTGAAAATGAAGTTCCGGACAATGACGAAAATAATTGGATAAAACTAGACAGCGGCAAAGTAGAGTTCAGCGGTTATATTTGTGCTGATTTTGAGGATTTCTCTGCTCCTGTCGGTGACGGTGCCATTGCTGTTAAAATTGACACAACAGACTTGAATGAAGGAAAGGATTATACTACTGATCCATCATATGTTATAAATTCCATTGGTGTTGGTGAGTGGTTAAGAACATCGTCAGGTGTTTATACATTTATTAATGATTCAAAACACGGTGATTGCTTTATAAAATATGACAAAAAAATGAGAGAATTACTTGATTGGTATAAGTATGCCTTCGAAGATGATCTTGGCGGTACCTTTGTAATTAAGGCTGTTACAAGAGAAAATATTGAGGATGACTTTATGCTTGGCGATGTTAATCTTGACGGAACAATTACTATTGACGATGTTACTTTAGCTCAGAAGTATATTGCCAATATGGTTGATTTGTCTAAACAAGCACAAAAAAATGCCGATGTAGATAAGAATTCAAAAATAGACATTAATGATGTTACAACTATTCAAAAGTATATTGCAGGTATATACGAATGGTAATTTGTATTTGTTGGGGATGCTAAAATGAATATACCTCTTGCTGACAGGCTCAGACCTCAAACACTTGATGATATTGTAGGGCAAAAACACTTGCTTGCCGATGGGAAACCGCTGAGAAGAATTATTGAAAGCGGTGAAATTCCTAATTTGATATTTTACGGACCGTCAGGTGTTGGCAAAACCACCCTTGCAACCTACATTGCAAAAAGAACCAACAGAACTCTGAAAAAGTTAAACGGTACAACAGCGTCAACTGCTGATATTAAGGAAATTGTTTCTGAACTTAACACATTTCAGGGGCTTAACGGTATTTTGCTGTACCTTGATGAAATTCAGTATTTTAATAAAAAACAACAGCAAACTCTGCTTGAATATATTGAGAACGGAAGCATAACTTTGATTGCTTCAACAACAGAAAATCCGTATTTTTATGTTTATAATGCAATTCTAAGCCGTTCAACGGTTTTTGAGTTCAAGTCGGTAACTCCCGATGAAATTGAAAAAGCAGTTTACAGAGCTGTGAATGTGCTTGAGGATGAGCAGGGAGTAAGTATTGATTTTTCAAAGGATTGTGCTAAAAAGGTTGCCTTTGGCTGTGGAGGCGATGTGCGAAAGGCAATGAATGCTGTTGAACTTTCGGTAATTGCAGCTGATGAAGAAAATGATGTTAAAAAAGTTACCCTTGATATTGTCGAGCAGCTTGTTCAGAAAAGTGCAATCCGATACGACAAGGACGGCGATGAACATTATGACCTTGTCTCTGCATATCAAAAAAGTATGCGTGGTAGCGATGCAAATGCTGCATTGCACTATCTTGCAAGAATTTTAGAAGCAGGAGATTTGCCGAGTGCCTGTCGCAGACTTATGGTTTGTGCTTGTGAGGATGTCGGACTTGCATACCCCCAGCTTTTACCGATTGTAAAAGCCTGCGTAGATATTGCACAAGCTGTTGGTTTGCCTGAGGCAAGAATTCCGCTTGCCGATGCTGTGATTATGGTGTGTAACGCTCCAAAGTCAAATTCGGCATATATGGGAATAAATGCTGCAATGGCTGATTTGAAAAACGGCAAATTCGGACCTGTTCCCAGAAATCTTCAGAACATGCACTATGATGGTGAGGATAATCAAAATAAAGGTCAATTTTATATCTATCCTCATGATTACCCGAATCACTGGACTTATCAGCAGTATTTGCCTGATGCAATAAAAGACAGACAATACTATGAGTACGGCGATAATAAAAATGAACAATCCTTTAAGGTGTATTGGGATAAAATAAAAAATCGCTAATTAAGCAACCACTGAATGAATCACGCCTGAAGGCTGTTTATACTTACTTAGAGAATAGCAATAATTTGATATCTGTCAAATTTTTGCTATTCTTTTTTTTTATCAGTAATAAGTTGCTGTGATAAAAAAGAATTGTATATTGTGCACAAATCAAAATTAAATAATTTGGAAGTTCAAAAAAATTTTATTTCTTTACAGGAAAATATAAAAATCTTTGTTAATGTAGAATATATTGTGTGAATGTGGGGAAGTTTGATGACTAAACCACAATAACAACCATAAAAATAAATCGGAGGAAATCATTATGGTAAACAAAAAACACAGAGTTTTATGTATCGTTTTGTGCCTAATGCTTGCGTTATCTGCCTTGGTAGTTGGAACAAGTGCAGCTTCTGCAGTAGCCGGCGACACAGTATATGTAAAACTCAATAACGGATGGTCACAGGTGTATATTTATGCATGGACTGAAGGAGTAGGGAATAATGCTCAATGGCCTGGTATAAAGATGACTAAGGTAACTGATGATGTATACAGCTACACTTATTCAAAAGATTTTGATATGGTTATCTTTAACAATGGCAGCGGTGGTAACGGTAATCAGACTGCTGACCTTACATACACAGGCAATGGCGGAAATGGCAGAATTTATAACCTCGCAACAGGCACATGGTCAAATTACGCAGATGCCCCAACAAATCCAACAACATCTACTTCACCAACAACTGCAACACAGCCGTCAACAGGCTCATCCGGTGACGGAGTAACTGTTTATCTTAAAAATGAAGCCGGTTGGACAACTGTAAAGTGCTATATGTGGAATAGCTCAAATGATTCAAATGCAAATTGGCCGGGCGAAAATATGACAGCAATCGGCGATGGTGTGTATATGTACACATCGTCAAAAGCATATAAGAATTGTATCTTCAATGGTGGCAGTGACTCGAATAAAACTGCTGACCTTACAACTATGGATGGATACATTTATAACAACAAGACAAACCAGTGGGAAGTATATGATACAAGCCCTCTCCAAATTAAGTCATTCGGTGCTGATCCAAGCACAGGTGTTTACACAGATACAGATGTTACTCTTTCAACTCTTGCAGTGAACACAAAGACAGGTGCTACTGTAAGCTACAAATTCTCTGTAACAAATTCAGCTGGTGTAACTTCTGTTTTATCTAACTTTAGTGATATTAACTCTTTAATCTGGACACCAACAACAGCTGGTGATTACACAATCACTTTTGATTATAAGGATACTGACGGCAATACAAATCAGCGTACAACAACTGTTTCGGTTATTGACGACTCAAACATTGTAAAGCCTATAATTAAGGGTGTTACTCCTGCTGACCTTAATCCTGTAAAGGTTAATTCTGCTGCAACTGTTTCTGTAAAAGCAGGCGGCGGTAA
This sequence comes from Ruminococcus sp., assembly GCA_022510955.1. GTDB lineage: Bacteria > Bacillota > Clostridia > Oscillospirales > Acutalibacteraceae > Ruminococcoides. The sequence continues at coordinate 20,889 of JAFLSM010000031.1, forward strand.
AATAGGTACAAACCTTCTTTTCTACAAGTATGTTGTTGTTGATCCAAACGGTGTAAAGAACACACCTTACTACACACTCAGCAATACTTACAAATTTACTCCTACAGTAGTTGGTACATATAAGGTTAGTGTTTATGTTCAGGGTTCTGATAATTCAACTGTGAACAAAACATACTCTTATAATGCTATCGATGGTGAGCTTCCAACAACTTCACCAAGACCAACAGTTGAACAGCCAACAACTGTAAAACCGTTTGTTAAGGGTGATGCTAACCACAACGGTATGCTTGATATAGATGATGTAACATACATCCAGAAGAGCATGGCTGATTTCACAGGATATGATGTATTGGTTAGCGAATGTGATATGGACGATGATGGTAGTATTACTATTATGGATTGTACAATTATTCAGAAGATTCTTGCAGGATATGCATTATAATTTTTGAGGAAGAAAGATATGTCTAATTTTAAAAAATTATGTGCCGTTGTCCTTGCATTGATGATTATTGTTACAGCTGGCATTGTATCTGTCAGTGCCGCACAAACAAATGATAATTCTGAGGTAGCAGCAGATAATGCTGCTACCGGTATTACCATTCATGTTAGGGATGACAACACATCACAACCGTATATTTATTTGTGGAATTCACTTCCTACAAATAGTGCAATGTCAAAATCATATCCCGGTGAAAAAATGACAAAGGCAGGGGATTGGTTTAATTACACTGTAGCTAAAGATATTACAAAGGTAAACGCTATTGTTACTGACGCATCGGGCAAGCAGTATTCAGGTGAAAGAATGCTTACTGCTGGTGAATGGTGGTGCGACAACGGAAAGTGGACAAAGTATGATCCTGATGAGCCGGATCCGGTTAGCAGCATCGATATGCGTGAAGATACAATTTATTTTGTAATTACTACTCGTTTTTATGACGGTGATACAGGAAACAACGTACACTGTTGGGATGACAGTCAGGCTAACAACCCTGACAGCGACCCTGCGTGGCGTGGTGACTTCAAAGGTCTTGCTGAAAAGCTTGATTACATTAAGGCACTCGGTTTCTCTGCAATTTGGATTACTCCTGTTGTAACAAACGCATCTGGTTATGACTACCATGGTTATCATGCTATGGACTTCAGCACAGTTGATGTTCGTTATGAAAGTGATGACTTCAAATATGAAGATCTTATCAGAGCTGCTCATCAGAAGGGCATGAAGATTATACAGGATGTTGTATTACAGCATACAGGTAACTTTGGCGAAACATTTTTATGTCATCTTTTTGACAAAGATGAATCTGCCGATCTTTCAAGCATTGAAGAGTCTATGGTTCCTACAGACCTTCTCCTAGACACATGGGGACTTTCATCTGCTGAGGAATACTGGGCTCAGAAAGGTTCTGTTCAGCATGAGCAGAGACTTAAGATAATGAAGGGTATAGATCCGTCAGAAAGCAATTTTAGTGCTTTTGATAACAACGATTACTACAAGAGCCTTTTAAATGGTATTGCATCTGATAAAGCTAATCCAAGCAGACTGTTTTCTGATTCAGCTCAATACAATTCCAACAACTATTATCACAGTGGTTACTGGAGAAATTACAACTGGGATGATTATGCAACACAGTATGCACAGATTGCAGGTGACTGCGTTGACCTTAATACTGAAAACCCTGCTGTAGCAGAATATACAGTAGATGCTTATAGCAATTATTTGAATATGGGCGTAGATGGGTTCCGTGTTGACACAGTAAGACATATTTCGCGTTTGTCATTAAACACTATGTATAATGACCAGCTGAATAAAGCCGGCGGTGATGGCTTCTATATGTTTGGTGAAGTTTGTACCAGATATAATGACGCATGGTACCGTGGTATGGCAAGTGAGTCTGCTCCTTTCTATACATGGGCTGAGTCTGATGATTCTTATATCAGCAAGTGGAATTGGGGTACTGATGCTGCATCTGTTGGTGAGAATATTAATCTTACTCTTGATCATTGGATTGATAACTATTATCCTTCTGAGCAGCCTACAAGCGATAATGCATTCTTAAAGGGTATTGAATATCATACTCCTGATTATACTGAAGCATCAGGTTTAGGTGTTATTGACTTTGCAATGCATTGGTGTTTTGGTACTGCTTCAGGCGCTTACGGTGCAGCAAAAGCAAATGATAAGTATTATAATGATGCTACATGGAATGTAATGTATGTTGATTCTCACGACTACGGTCCGGGAACAAAGAACAGATATGATGGCGGTACTCAGGCTTGGGCTGAAAACCTTGATCTTATGTTCACATTCCGTGGTATTCCTTGCTTGTATTATGGTTCTGAAATTGAGTTCCAGAAGGGCGTATTAATAGACGAAGGCTTAAATATTTCATTAGCAGAATCCGGTCGTGCTTACTACGGTGATAATATTACAGGCACTGTAACAGCTACTGACTTCGGTGAGTACACAGCTTCCGGTAAAGTTGCTGATACTCTTAACAAACCACTTGCAAAGCATCTTATGAAGCTTAATGCAATCAGAAGAGCTGTTCCTGCTCTCCAGAAGGGCCAGTACACAAATTCAAGCACTTATGTATCAGGTGGCAATATGTCCTACATTCGTCGTTATACAGATGATAGTACAGATAGCCTTGCTTGTGTAACTGTTTCAAGCGGTGCAACATTCAAAAATATCCCTAACGGTAAATATATTGACGCTGTTACAGGTGATGTTCAGAATGTTACAAATGGTACACTTACTGTACCAAACATTGGTAAAGCAAATATGAGAGTATATGTTTGCTGTGCTAATGGATTCACAGGTATTGATGGTATGATTGGTGGCACATCAGCATATCTTAATTAATAACTGATTATAAAAAAACAGCATCTCAAATGAGGTGCTGTTTTTGCTTTCACTTCTACTATTACATTCTTTAACAAGAAAAAGCTGTCGCTCTAAATTTTGCGACAGCTTTTTAAATAATATTATGATAACAAAATATGGTATAAATTTGACTAAATTTACTTATTTTCTTCCATAAATTTGAGTTGCTTATAAATCATATTGGCACACATATAAACATTGCCGCCGCCCATTGTCAGAATGAGGTCACCTTCTGTTGCATTTTTGCATACATAGTCAGTGATTTCTTCAAAAGTATCAAGACAAACAGAATTTGGCACTTTTTCACCAAGATCAGTTGAATAGATGTTGTAGGTATTTGTTTCTCTGACAGGCAAAATCTCAGATATGATTGCCACATCGGGAATTTTAAGAGCCTCTGCAAAATCATCAAGCAACATTGCTGTTCTTGAGAATGTATGCGGTTGGAATACAGCCCAGACTTTTTTAAAGCCCATATTCATTGCAGCATTAAGTGTTGCTGAAAGCTCTGTCGGATGATGAGCAAAGTCATCGGCAACTGTAATTCCATCGGGAGTTCCAAGAATTTCAAATCTTCTGTGAACCCCTCCGAATTTGTGCAGATTTGTGGAAATCTCATTAGGAGTAGCACCAAGGAAGTGTGCGGTTGCGGCAGCAGCAAGAGAGTTGTAAATATTGTGTCTGCCCGGAACAATCAATTTAATGCTTGTAATTTTCTCGCCCTTATAAAGCAGGTCGTACTGCTCATGAACTCCCTTGTCAGCACTTATATTAACTGCCCTGTAATCGCAGTTTTCGCCAAAGCCATAGGTAATCTTTTCAATGTTAACATCCTTAACGGCATCCATTGTATTTTCGTCGTCACCGTTAAGAACTAAAACACCTGTAGTTTGTGTTGCAAATTGGTGGAACGATTTTTTGATGTTATCAAGATTTTTAAAGTAATCAAGGTGGTCGGCGTCAATATTAAGAATAATTGAAATAAACGGATTGAGTTCAAGGAATGTGTCAACATACTCGCACGCCTCACACACGATTATGTCGCTTTTTCCAACATAGCTGTTACCACCAATGAACGGAAGTTTTCCGCCTATAATTGCTGACGGGTCAAAACCGCTTCCTATTAAAAGCTGTGACAGCATTCCTGTAGTAGTAGTTTTGCCGTGAGTACCCGAAACAGCAATGCTTCTTTTGTATCTTCTTGTAACAATTCCGAGCATAACGCTTCTTTCAATGCAGGGAATGTTCTGTTCTTTTGCAGCTTCACGCTCAGGGTTATCCTCTTTGATTGCAGCTGAATAGACAACAAGCTCAGCGCCCTCAATATTTTCCTTTGCGTGTCCCATAAATACAGGAATACCGTAACTCTTGATTTTGTCAAGAGTTTCACCCTCGTTCATATCAGAGCCCGAAATTTCAAAGCCCTCACTTCGGAGAATTTCGGCAAGAGGACACATACCGCTGCCGCCAATGCCAATAAAGTGAATTCTTTTTATATCATTTAAAAGATTGTCGTAGTTCAAAAACTCCACTCCTATCTGGAATAATAATCATAATATTATATTATAAAACTAAATGGTAAAAAAATAAATACCTAAATTGCAATTTATTTAATTTTTTAACTTATTGCCATTTAAGTACAATAATGGTAGAATATATTCAGCGAATTGTTTAAGACTTCTTCTAAACATCGATTAAAAATCTTATCTAATGCTTAATCGAGGAGTTTAGTATTATTGGTGAAAATTATGAATTTGAAGAAAAATGATATTATTAAATTAAATATAACATCAGCAACTGCAGAGGGCAGCGGAGTTGGAAAAACAGAGGACGGTATTGCAGTTTTTGTGCCGAATTCAGCAATAGGTGATGAGCTTTTTGTACGGATATTAAAGGTCAAAAAGACATATGCTTTCGGAAAAATAGAAGAGATTATCACTCCGTCATCTGCAAGAATAGAACCTGACTGTCCATATTTTTCAAAGTGTGGCGGCTGTGTGTGGCGACATATAAGTTATGAGGAAGAGTGTAAAATCAAACAGGAAAGGGTAGAGAGTGCTGTAACTCGTATTGGCGGTATCAACACTGAGTTCAAGCCCATTATCCGCTCGGAGCAAATTAGTCGCTACAGAAACAAAGCACAATTTCCAATCGGTACAGACAAGGATAATAGCCTATTAATCGGATTTTATGCCTTTCACAGCCACAGAATTATTGACTGTGATGACTGTATTTTACAGCCAAAGATTTTTACTAAGGTAATTCAGATTACACGCAAGTTTGTTGAAATTACAAACAACGATATTTATAATGAGCAGACAGGAAAAGGAAGACTCAGGCATCTTTATATCCGTATGGGCGAAGTAACTAATGAGCTTATGGTTTGCTATGTTGTTAACGGCAACGGGCTTAAGCAGGAGAACTTGATTGTACAAATGCTCAAAGATGAACTGCCTAATCTAAAAAGTGTAATTATTAATTCTAATAAAGAAAAAACGAATGTAATTTTAGGTAATAAAAACCGTACAGCATATGGCTCAGATTATATAACAGACGAACTGTGCGGATTAAAATTTAAAATTTCTCCGTTTTCGTTTTGGCAGGTCAACAGAAAACAGGCTGAAAAGCTATATAATAAAGCGAAAGAGTATGCCAATTTGCAATCAGACGAAATTCTTCTTGATTTGTACTGCGGAACAGGTACAATAGGTCTTACAATGGCTAACAGCTGTAAGACGCTTGTGGGTGTTGAAATTATTGAAGACGCAATCAGAGATGCAAATGAAAACGCTGAAAATAACGGAATAAAGAATGCTCGTTTTATTTGTGCTGATGCACCAAAGGCAGCAGCAGAACTTGCAAAAGAGGGATTAAAGCCTGATGTTGTAATCCTTGACCCTCCCCGCAAGGGCTGTGGAGAAGAGCTTGTAAAAACAATCGCACAAATGCAGCCGAAGCGTGTTGTTTATGTGTCTTGTGACCCTGCAACTCTTGCAAGAGATTTGAAGTATTTTGAAGAACAGAGATATAAAACCGTTGAAGTCACTCCATGTGATATGTTCAGCCGAACAGCACACGTCGAGACGGTAGTATTGATGTCAAGGGTCGAGAAATAAGGGTACGAAAAAGTGTTGAAATAAAGGGATTTCCGAGAGGTTGGACTGTTTGGA
>JAFLSM010000032.1 GCA_022510955.1 Ruminococcus sp.
TACCGCAGAAAGGCTGACGCCTTTCGAGGACAGGGCACGATGTATGACGCAAAATTTGCCTAAAAGATATCCATTTTTAATTGGTGTTTAGTATTAATTATACTATCAATTATCATATTCTGCAAGCATTGACTCTGCGTGAGTTAATGCCGCCTCTGTGATATTTACACCGCCGATAATTCGGGCAAGCTCGTTTTTTCTGCCCTCATGGTCAAGAGGCATAACCTCGGTAAAAGTTCTGCCCTGCTCAATCTGCTTGCGGATAAGGTAGTGGTAATCCGCCAAAGCCGCAATTTGGGCTTGATGAGTAACACAAAGCACCTGACTGCTTTGTGAAACCTCCTTTAGCTTTAATCCAACCTTTTCTGCGGCAGAGCCTGAGATACCGGTATCAACTTCGTCAAAAATCAGGGTATCAACCGTGTCTGTACTTGCAAGAACAGTTTTTATTGCAAGCATCATTCGTGACAGTTCACCGCCCGACGCAATCTTTGCAACAGGACGAGGAGTTTCACCCGGATTTGCCGAAATTAACAGCTCAACCTTGTCAATACCCTTGGTATAAAATTCAACCTCTTCAAACTGAGGCACAAGGTCAACATTCGGCATATTTAAAAAGCTCATTTCCTGTTTGACTCTGTCTGCAAACGCCTTGGCAGTTTTCTTTCGCAAGCTCCTAAGCTTTTGTGCGGCATCCATTGCCTCTTTTTCTGCCTTGTCACAGGCTATAATCAAATCATCCCTGTTTTTGTCAAAGTTTACAAGCTCATCAAGCCGTGCCTGCATCTGCTCTGCAACATTCGGAAGCTCATCGCAGGGACAGTTATATTTTCTGGAAAGACGATTCAGAAGGTCAAGTCTTTCCTCAATCTCCTCAAGACGCTGAGGGTCACTTTCAAGCGAATCAATCGCATCCCCTATGCTGTCTGCGCAGTCACGCAAATTATAGTAAGCATCCGAAATTGCCTCTGCGATCGGCTCATACTCTGTATTATATTCGACGGCCTTCTGAACAGAGTTCATTGCCGAGTCAACAGCTTCAACACCGCCATCATAATTTTCATCTCCGCTCAAAAGCATTCTTGCTCTGTTTAACAGTAAGAAAACCTTTTCAAAGCTCATTAATGCAGTTCGCTCATTTTCAAGAGATTCTTCCTCGCCAACTCTAACATCAGCTTCATTCAGCTCGTTTGTCTGAAAGGATAGTAAATCAATTTCTCTCAGACTTTCACTTTCATCAGAGTTCGCTTCATTTAATTTCTTTTTAAGAATTTTATATTCTCTGTATTTTTCTTTATAATCAGCAAGCAAACCGTCACAGCCACCATAGCTGTCAATATAATCGATATGTGTTTCGGGAGAGAACAGTTCATAGCTTTCATGCTGACCGTGGATGTTAATCAGGCTCTTTGAAAGCTCTTTAAGCATTGATACCGTGGCAGGTCTGCCGTTAATTTTGCAGGTACTTTTGCCGCTTTGATTCAGTCTTCTCTGCAAAATGAGCGTATCCTCGTCATCATCAAAGCCAAGCTCACAAAGCTTTTTCTTTACATCGTCGTTTATATCCTCAAACTGAGCACTGACAAAAGCCGTGCTTTCGCCAGTGCGGATAATCTCCTTTGAGGTGCGCTGACCCATAATAGCATTGATTGAGTCGATAATAATACTTTTACCTGCACCCGTTTCACCGGTAAGTACATTTAGTCCGCTGTTAAAATCAATCGAGGTCTTTTCAATTACAGCAATATTCTCTATGTATAAGGTTTGTAACATAAAATCATCCCTGTTTAATCAGCTTTTTAAGTTCATCTGAAAGTCCTGCCGCAAGCTCTTTTGAACGGCAGGCAATAAAAATAGTATCGTCGCCTGCAATAGTACCGACAACCGAACTGTAATTAATTGAATCGAGAGAAGCACAAATTGCTTGAGCCATACCGCTTAAGGTCTTGACTACAACAATATTTTCCGCCCTATCTATTGATACAACAGCTGTACCGAGCAGTGAAGAAAAACCTGACTGTAAATTTGTAGTGTTAATCTCAGCGGTCACATAGCGGTATTTTCCGTCACTGCCGAGGGTTTTGACAAGCCTCAAATCTTTGATATCACGAGAAATTGTTGCCTGCGTTGCCTTATAGCCCTCTGATTTAAGTATTGTCAACAATTCGTCCTGTGTTTCAATCGGCTTTTCTGCAATAATGTCAAGAATCCGTGCATGTCGTCCCGACTTCATCAGATTTCCCTCTCTTTCAGCTTTTCGTTAAGTCGTTTATAAAAATTGCGTTTATACAATGAAATCAGCTTTAAATTTAAATCCGATTTTCTGATAATCACCCTGTCGTCAGCCAAAATATCAACATTTTTTTCACCATCAATAGTCAGCACACAACAACATTCAGACGGAATGTTTACGGAAACCGAAAGCTCTGATTCACCGCTAAACAATACAGAACGGGAGAATAAAGAGTGCGGACACACAGGAGTCATCATCAAACAATCCATTTGAGGAGCAAGAATTGGTCCGCCTGCTGACAGCGAATATGCAGTTGAACCTGTCGGAGTAGAAAACAACAGTCCGTCTGCTCGATACTTTGCAATTTCTTCACCGTCAAGCGACAGCTTCAAATCAACAATCTTTGAAAGCTGACCTCTTGCAATAATGGCATCATTCACGGCAAGATAATGCTTTGACCTGCCGTTTTTTATAACCTCAACATCAAGCAATATTCTGCTTTCTGTCTGATAATCTTCATTCAAAATTCTGACAAGACTTTGAATCTCGTCGGGTTCAACCTCAGCGGCAAAACCAAGTCTGCCAACATTCACGCCTATAAGCGGAGTATTCTGTATTGCCGAATATTTGGCGGTGTGAATAATTGTTCCGTCACCGCCGACAGTAATGGCAATATCGGCATTTTCGAAAAGTTTTTCTATATCATCAATGTATGTTATCTGTATTCCCTTAAAAAGCTCTCTGTATTCAGAAAGCATCAGTACCTCTGCGTTATTTGCAAGCATCAAAATTGCAATTTCTCTTGCACAGGTAATTGCCTTTTGCTTTGAAAGATTTAATACAACAGCTGTTTTCATAATATCAATCCTTGTGTTATTGATTATGTGTTACTGATTATCAAGAGCTTTGTGAGAGCTTTTTACAAGCTCTTCGGGAGTTACATCTGTATATGATTTAGGGTCGTCGCTTAATCTTAAGTGTATCAAGTACTCAATGTTGCCCTCAGGACCTTTAATCGGAGAAAAGTCAAGATTGAGCACATCAAAGCCGTTTTCAAGGCAAAAATCGAATATTCCACGCACAACCTCAGCATGAACAGCAGGGTCACGCACAACTCCCTTTTTTCCTACCTTTTCTCTTCCCGCCTCAAATTGCGGCTTTATAAGGCACACAGCCTCACCACCCTCAGCCATAAGCTGACGGGCAACAGGCAGAATCAGTTTTAAAGAAATAAATGAAACATCAACCGAGAAAAAGTCGATTTCATCCGGCACCTGTTCACGGGTAACCTTTCGCATATTGGTGCGTTCAAGATTTACGACCCGTTCGTCATTTCTCAATTTCCATGCAAGCTGACCGTATCCTACATCAATGGAATACACCTTTTTGGCTCCGTTTTGAAGCATACAGTCAGTAAATCCTCCGGTTGACGCACCAATGTCCATAGTCGTTTTGCCTTTTAAGTCAAAGTCAAAATTATTAATCGCTTTTTCAAGCTTTAGTCCGCCTCGGCTGACATATTTTTGTACATTTCCTCTGACCTCAATATTTGCATTTTCGTCATAGGATGTACCGCATTTATCAGCCTTTTGATTGTCAACATACACCTGACCTGCCATAATAACAGCCTTTGCCTTTTCCCGACTATCGGTAAAGCCTTTTTCATAAACCAATATATCTAATCTCTTTTTCATACATCAATCATTATCCTTTAGTTCAGTTGAAATAATGTCAACCATGCCTTTATCATCAAGTTTTAAAATATTGAGTGCTTCATTTACCGACATTTGCTTTACAAATTTATCATTAATAGCCTTGATATGATAAGTACCGTCAAAGTTCGTACACACAAGCATATCCGAAAAATTTCTGGCTATTCCGCCGTTTTTTATACCTTCCTCAAAAAACCAGACATTTTTAAAGTTTGCCGCAAACTCAACAGCACGCTTATCAATAGGCTTAATCTTACAAAGCTTTAAAATGCACACATCAATTCCCATTTGTGCAAGCTTTTCCTTTGCCTTGCAGGCATAGGAAAACAGTCTGCCATAGGTAATCAAAAGATTTTTACATTCTTCATTGCCATAAACATTATATGCAATGCTTTCGCATTCAAAGTCTGACGGTCTATACAGTTCTCCGCCACGAGGATAACGCACAACAGCAAGACTGTCGCAAATATAGACTGCTGTTGTGAGTGACTTTCTCATCCCCTCAAAATATGTCGGAGAAAAAATTGTAGTATTTGGAATGGTGTTGAGCATTGAAACATCAAATACACCCTGATGCGTTTCTCCGTCGTCACCGACAATACCAGCTCTGTCTATCGCAACCGTAAGATGCAGCTTACTAAGTGCCGCATCGTGAATAAGCTGGTCATATGAACGCTGTAAAAAAGTTGAATAAACCGCAAAAACAGGACGCATTTCCTTGGCAGCTAAACCACAACCAAAGGTTACGGCATGTTCCTCTGCAATGCCGACATCAAAAAATCTTTCCTTATACTTCTTTGAAAATTCATTAAGACCTGTGCCAGACGCCATTGCCGCTGTAATAGCACATACTTTTTTATCCTTTTCGGCAAGTTCACACATCAGCTTTCCAAACTCAGCAGAAAATCCTTTGTGGCTTGAAAGCGGCTCACCTGAATCTATGTCAAATTTGCCGATACCGTGAAATTCACCTGGCTTGTCCTCTGCCGGCTGATAGCCTTTGCCCTTCTTTGTTACAACATGTATCATTACAGGAGAATTAATCTTCTTTGCAACTGAAAAGGCATTCTCCATATCACCAATATTATGACCGTCAATAGGTCCAAGATAGGTAAAACCAAAGCAATCAAAAAGTGTGTTTTTATACACCAAATTTTTAATGCGTGATTTTCCTCTCTGCAAAAAATGCTTTATGGGTTTGCCGAGAAAAGGAGTTTTTGTGAGAACTCTTTCAGTTACATGCTTAACACGAATATACCAAGGTCGTATTCTTACAGATGTCAGGTACCTTGGAAAAGCACCGACATTCTTTGAAATTGACATTTTGTTGTCATTTAACACAACAATAAAATTCTTGTTAAATCTGCCTGCATTATTCATCGCCTCAAATGCAAGTCCGCCTGTAAAAGAACCATCACCGATTACAGCTATTGTATGACTGTTTTCACCGCTTAACAGCTTTGCATTTGCAATGCCGAAAGCCGCTGAAATTGAAGTACTGCTGTGACCTGTGTTGAAATCGTCATATTTACTTTCATCACGCTTTGGAAATCCAGAAATACCATCCTTGGTACGCAGTGTATCAAATTGCGAGTATCGTCCCGTCAACAGCTTATGAACATAGCTCTGATGACCTACATCCCACACAATACTGTCCTTTGGGAAATTAAAGCTTCGGTGCAATGCAACAGTCAGCTCAACTACGCCAAGATTAGGCGAAAGATGTCCTCCGTTGACAGAGACAGTTTCCACAAGCTTTTCTCTGATTTCCGTGCAAAGTTCAGGAATATCATTTTCCCCGAGCTTTTTTACATCAGCAGGTGATTTAATTTTTGACAGAAGTTTATACTCACCCATATTCATATACCAATCCCGTGTTTTAATTCATCTATATAATACTAATCGCCAATAGAAGAGTAGTATTAATTATTTTGTTCTTTCTGCAAGCTCATAAGCAAATTTTTTGAGCGAAATTGTTTCACCGTTAAAACACTCTAACGCTTTTACCGCTTTTTCTGTAAGCAAATTAATGAGCTTCGCACACTCTGAAATTCCTAAAAGCGAAACATAGGTTGACTTGTTATTATCGTTATCACTGCCAACAGGCTTACCAAGTTCATCATTTGTGGAGGTAACATCAAGGATGTCGTCCTTAATCTGGAACGCAATTCCGATACACTCGCCATACTGAGATGCCGCTTCCACCTGTTGCTTTGTAGCGCCTGCCGAGATTGCACCCATTTCGCACGCAGCCTTAATAAGGCACGCTGTTTTTTTGTAGTCCATTTCACGCAAAACTTCAATCGGAGCATTCGTGTTTTCACTGATAAGGTCAATCACCTGACCGCCTACCATTCCGTTTGCACCCGAATATTTAGCAAGCACATTTGCACACTGTCTGCAAGACTTTTCACCAACCAAAGTGGCTGTCTTGTCACTTGTCATAATTTCAAATGCAAGAGTCTGCAACGCATCTCCCGCAAGCAAGGCAATATCCTCACCGTACACCTTATGATTAGACGGTTTGCCCCTGCGCAAATCATCATCGTCCATACAGGGCAAATCATCATGAATAAGTGAATATGTGTGTATCATCTCAACTGCACAAGCAAACGGAACTGCTCCCTCAGGAAAGCCGTTGCAAAGTGCATTAAACTCAAAAACAAGTCTTGGTCTTACCCTTTTACCGCCTGCTGACAGGCTGTACTGCATTGCTTCAATTAATTTATGCTCTCTGCAATTCTTTGACGGCAAAAAACTTGCAAGAGCATCTTCGGTTGTTTTAAGGTAATCAAACATTGAACTCACATTCTCCATTTTTAATTTTTTGTATTCTCTCATTTATATCAATAATCTCACCTTTGTAGGTTTCAAGCTCATTCATACAATATGCAAGCAACTCGCAGGCTTTTGAATATTCCTCAACGCTCTGTTGCAATGTCAAATTACCGTTTTCCATTTTGGAAACAGTTTCTTCAAGCTTTTTATTAGCTTCTTCAAAAGTCAATTTATCGCTCATTTTTTCCTCCTATGTTTGGTGCATACTCCAAAAGCTTTTGCATTCTGTGATTTGCACCGCTTCGGCTGATTGGAGGCACAAGATTTTGCCCCAAGTCCCTTAATGACATCTCGGGATTTTCAAGCCTTAAATATGCAATTTCCTTTAAATCGTCAGGAAGAGTTTCAAGTCCGCGATGCTTTTGGATATACTTAATCGCCTCAATCTGCTTTGCCGAAGCTGAAGCAACCTTTACAATATTAGCCATTTCGCCGTTAATGCGTCTGTTTACATTATTACGAACCTGTTTAACTGCCTTTGTACCCATAATTTCCATCGCACTGTGACCTGCACCTATGTATGTCAGCAAATCACAAATCTGCTCACTGCCCTTAAAATACACAATATAACTGCCGTTTCTGGTTACGGTCTTTGGATTAAGCGTACACTCGGTAATCTCTGACAGCAATTTACACAAATCAACAGACAAGTTTTTGTGCGGAACACAAAATTCGGCATGATAGCTTTTGTTTGGATCAGACACCGAACCGCAACTTAAAAAAACGCCTCTAATGAAAGCTGCCGACAGCTCATCAGAGCTTAAGTTTGCTCTGTTTACCCTGCGTGTAACCTGAGATTTGGAATGACCAAAATCCTCATATATTTTTCTGCATTCATCCGAGTCAACAATAATGACCTTATAAAGATGCTTGTCTGTATTTTTGATCCGCAAATCTGTTTGCTTCTCGATAATCGGCATATATAATCTTTGCAATATATCGGTTATCGTTTTACACGCATAAAGATTTTCTGTCTTAAAAACAATTCTGCTGTCTGAAAAATCCTTGCCAAACAGCAGCATTCCATAAAGCTCCGCCTTTAAAGCCTCTTCATCAGCAATTTCGATTTGGCAAAGCTCCTTTTTTATATTTGAAGAAAAAGACACAATGCTCTCCTTTATTTTGCAACATCTCTGTGCTGAATAATGCACTTATATCCCTTTTTAACAAAATGCTCGTCAAGCTGTCTTGCAACAGTAACACTTCTGTGCTTACCGCCCGTACAACCTATGCCGACAACCAATTCACTTTTACCCTCTTTAAGGTATAGCGGCACAGAAAAGTCAAGCAAATTTAGCGTGCGTGTAATAAATTCCTGAGTATCCTCACTGTTAAGTACATATGTACGCACCTCTTCGTCAAGACCTGTAAGGGGTTTTAATTCAGGTATATAATAAGGATTGGGCAAGCAACGCACATCAATAATGAGGTCAGCCTCAAGCGGAATACCATACTTAAATCCAAACGACATAAATGTCAGAGTAAGACTTTGTGAAGTATCATCCATAAACATCGACTTAACTCGCTCGGCAAGTTGCTTGTTTAACATATATGTGGTGTCAATATTATAATCCGCTATTGTCTTGACAGGAAGCAAAAGAGCCTTTTCAAACTCAACAGCTTCAGAAACAGAGCCATCCTTTAACCTTTCTGTCAAAGGATGCTTTCGGCGTGTTTCCTTATACCTTGTAATCAGACAATCAACCTTTGCATCAAAGAACAGCACACTTACATCATTGTGACTGCTCTTGAACTGACGAATATCTGAGTACATATTCTCAAAGTTTTCGTTTCCTCTTACATCCACAACAACAGCGACACGCTTCATCATATTGTCTTCTGACTTTGAACAAAGCGTGTACAGTGTTGAAAGAAGTGATGACGGTATGTTGTCAACACAATAATATCCAATGTCCTCAAGAATGTGCAGGGCACTTGTTTTGCCGGCCCCCGACATTCCCGTTATAATTACAAACTCCATAAAATCAACCAAATTCTCTATTTTTATAACGCTTCATAGGTTTATTTTAATATATTACCGTCTTAACCCTAAGGAGCACTTCGATTAAACGATAAACATCATAAAGACCTAATAAAGCTTTAAATTTATTTGTTTATTCCCGTGTATAATTCTATAACAGAAAATTATACAGCTAAACTTATTTCTTTTATAGCATTATAAGTTCACATTCAAGATCAAAACCAGTTTTAGTCTTGACAGTATCCTGAATTTCTTTTACAAGCACTTTTACATCCTGTGCAGTGGCATTTGATTTGTTAATAATAAATCCAGCGTGTTTTTCAGAAACCTGTGCGCCGCCTGACATTTTGCCCTTTAGTCCGCACTGCTCAATGAGTGCACCTGCAAATGCTCCCTCAGGACGCTTGAACACACTGCCTGCACTTGGAAATTCAAGTGGCTGCTTACTCGACCTGCGATAAAGATAGTCATCCATTTTTTCCTGAATTTCACTCTTTTGTGCCTTGTTAAGCTTTAATATTACGCCGGTAATAATGCACTCATTGCTTCGATAAACGCTGTTTCTATACCCAAAATCAAGGGCCTCCTTATCGGTTCTTCCTATTTCACCGTCTTTGGTAATGTGGGAAACCGAATAAACAACATCTTTCATCTCACCGCCATAAGCACCTGCATTCATAAATACAGCACCACCTACTGTACCCGGAATGCCCCATGCAAATTCAAGACCCGACAGTCCGTTTTTTAGAGCAAATTTGCACAGAGCAGCCAAAGATGCGCCTGCACCGCAATAGATTGTTGTTTCATCAATTAAAGCAATGTTTCTAAGTTCACCGTCAAGGCGAATAACCGCCTTATTAAGCCCCTCGTCAGATATCAAAAGATTACTTCCATTGCCAATAATTATATAATCAATATTTGAATTTTTGCATTCTTTCAAAATAGCACTCAGCTTACTGAGTGTACCTACCTTAATATATGTACTTGCATTACCGCCGATTTTAAATGTTGTGTGTCTGCTCATCGGCTCATCTCTGAATGCGTCACAATCCAAGACCTTAGCAAGATTATAGATTATGGTTGTATCCATATACTCCCTCCGAATAGTTCATATATTATATATTAATAGGATATATTTTTCTCATCAAAATATGCCTTCAAGTTTTCAATGTTTCCATTTACAATCAGCTTTTCAGGAAAGTCTATATCCCTCAAAACCCTTAGTGTATTGTCGGCCCTGCCGATTGTATCTGTAAAGTGGGCGTCTGTATCAACGCAAATTCTTGCTCCGTACATTTTACATAGTTTTGCAATCTCAATACAGTTCCCCTTATATTCCTTGTCATATCTGAAAGCAGAGTCATTAATTTCTACAAGCTTTCCCTCTTTTGCAAACTCAGGAATTACCCTGTGATAGTCATACTTAAAATATTCTGAACCGCTATGACCAATCACATTTACATTAGGATTTTTTGCAATTTCTAAATACGCATTCGTGCATTTTTCAATACTCGGCTCACCGCCTATCAATCCACCGTGAATTGATGCAACCACCCAATCAAGCTGATTTTGAAGTTCATCATCAACATCAAGGTTACCGTCATAGTCACAGATATTTGCTTCAATGCCACGAAGAACTCTTACGCCCTTTAAATATTCGGGAATAAGAACTAACGAACCAAAATACTGTCTTTCCGCAAGGTGAACATGATCTGTGATTGCCATTGCAAATAATCCAAGATTTGCTGCCTCCTGCACCATTTCATTGATTGTAGCATATGCATGAACCGATGCCAAAGTGTGGGTGTGCATATCTGCAACGATTTTCAAATTCTCATTTACTTCCATTCGTCGATAACCACCTTTGGCGTTTCTCCCATATCGTCCATATCCATGCCCAGACTTACCAAAAGCTCTTTTGCTGCATTATAACCCATCTTCTTCTGTCTGTTGTTCATTGCAGCAACCTCTATGATAACAGCAAGGTTACGACCGGGTTTAACAGGAATGGTCAGCGTAGGAACTTCAATGTCAAGAATATTCATAACATTATTTTCAAGTCCCATTCTGTCATACACTTTAGAACTGTCCCAAGGTTCAAGGTTAATAACAAGGTCAATCTTCTCCTGCAATTTAACAGCACCCATACCAAACAGCTGACGAGCATTGATAATGCCAATGCCTCTTAACTCAATAAAGTGACGAATATTGGCAGGTGACTGTCCGATAAGGGTTGATGTTGATGTTCTCCTGATTTCAACAGCATCATCGGCTACAAGTCTGTGGCCACGCTTAATAAGCTCAATCGCAGTTTCACTCTTACCAACACCGCTGTCACCGATTAAAAGGCAACCTTCACCGTAAACCTCAACCAATACTCCATGACGGGTAATTCGGGGAGCAAGCTCACGATTAAGATAATGAACAACAGATGCCGTGAGGTCTGATGTATTTTGGCTCGTATTAAGAATCGGAACATTATGAAGCATTGCGCTCTCTAAAATTACATTTGAAGGCTCTATATCACGGCAGATAATTACCGCAGGCGGGCCAAAGCTAAATATAGCGTCAATAACCATTTTCTGAGCTTCCACACCAAAACGACCGAGGTATGAAAACTCTGTATTACCGAAAACCTGAATAAGCCTGTTATCAAAAAACTCAAAGTAACCTGTCAGTTCAAGTCCGGGTCTGTTGATTTCAACAGTATCAATTCTAATCTCATTATAATTTTCCGGAATATACACCTTGTTAAGATTCAAATCATCTGCAATTTTTGATAAAGGAACTGAAAAACCAAAAGACATAAATTCACCGCCCCTATTTATTATTTTCGTATAGTAAGCACTAATTAAATTCTTTGTACATATTTTACTGTCAAATTTTTTGGCATTCAAAGCCTTTCGAAAAATTTGCAGCAATATCAAGGAAAATATGCAAGCAAGATGTGCAAAAAATTTTTAATATAATTTATTCAGCTATTACTATATTAGTCCATTCTTATTATACACCATAATAAGGTTTGGTAAAAGTCTTTTTATGAATTATTTTTCAATATTTTGATTATTTTTATCATTTTTCAGATAAGATTTTAATTGGAGCAACCTTTAATTCGTTATCAGAATTAATATAAGAAATGTTTAAATCTAATTTTTTATTATTAGTAAAACTATTGAATATTGATAATAGATTTTCATTTGTTTCCTTGTTTTTATTCTTATTCAGAATAATATGCTTTTTTATTTTTTCAGTTGCATCTTTGGATTCTGAAATAAAATTCATTGTTTCATCATCAGCAATCGCAACATATGTTCTTGGTGAAATATAATATTGCGTTGCCATAAAACGAACATCATCATACAAGGTTTGGCTGTACACATCTTCTGACACGACAAACAGTTCAAGTTTTGTCAGAGAAAGGTCGGGAATGTATTTCTGCCTTGCCATAATGCACGCCTGATCAAAGTTTGAACCCTCTATGCTGACAAATTTAGGTTCTTCATCGGTTGACAGTATAAAAAAGCTGTAAACAAAGCCGTTTTCACCCTTTTGAACCGTCACAGTTTCAGCAATAGACGCCTTATCAACCCGTGTTTCATACGAACATCCGCTAACAGAAAACGCAAGAACAAGAGCAAAAATTATTAAGCTAAGTCTACGCATTTAATCGCCTCCAAAATATAGTAATATAAATTACAGGAACCACAAATGAAGCCAAAATAGTAAAAACATCAAATACATAAGGGTTAAATATAATTTCTTTTACAGAATTATAATAATCAGCCGTCAAATAAAGCACATATGATATAGCTGCAAAAATCGTCATACACCATACACTTTTATCTCTGTCAACAACCTTGCCAACGCAGATAAGACAAAGTGACACAAGCACAAATATTGTCACTGCACACAACGACAGGTGGAAACTGTCAATACAACCTACACCACCGATATCGGCTGTTTTTGAAAGCACAAACATCTGATATTTTTGCATTGTACCGTAATTTCCAAGTGCGAAAAATACAAAAAATACAACGAGAAAAAGCAAAATCCCGATTCCGCACACAAGAAAGACTGTATTCTTTACCCTTGTTCTGCTGTTATATTCAAAAAATCCAAACACCACCGCTGCAAATGCTATCATAGCAAACACAGCCGAACCATATTGTAGCTGCCCACCGTTTAATTCAAATTCAAATGCAGAAAAATCAAGATTACTGATGTTACCGACAAAAATAAGCGTCAATGCAACAACGGCAAATGCAAAGAAAATCAAACTGCACCTCGCTACAGCACCAATTCCTCTGCATGAAGCAAACACACATACCGCAAGCATAATGAATACCACAGAAAAACCCGCATCACTTCTGTTTCCGGTGCTTGTAAAAACACTTGCATACTTTGATAAAAAAAGAACTATTGCATACACAAAGTACAGTGCATAAAACATTGACAGAAAAACCATTGCCGTTGGGGTTTCACGCCTTACAAAGCTTGCAAAGCTCAGGTCGGTTTTACTCTTTACAATAAGAGATGGTACAGTACAAACCAACAGAACTACAAGGCCGATTATTATTGAAAATACACTTGTCAAAAATGACTGATTAACAAAAGCATAATTCTGAATTAGAACTATACCTAAAATCGCAACAAACAAGGTTATCATCATTTGAGAAAATCGAGATTTTGAATTAAGCATCATTTTCCTCCGTTTCAGGAAATTTTTGCACTTTAATAGTATACTTGCCGAGATTTCTCCAGTTTGTACGCACAAATACATCCCTCATTCTTCTCATCGAAAAAGGAGCAAGCGAGGACATATACGGTACTCCAAACGAAGTTTTGCCGCACATATTTATTATTACAACGCATGTGAGCAGCACAATACCCCACAATCCAAAAATTCCACCAACGATTACAAATGCAAAACGCAGTACCATAATCGGAGGATAGAGTGCCGAAGTCACATAGCTGCAAATTGCCGCTATTGCAACCACCATAAGCGATGACGAACTGATTATTCCTGAGCTGACAGCACTTTCACCAATTACCAAGGCTCCAACAATACTCACTGCATGACCGAGAGGTTTTGGAATACGCAGTCCTGCCTCTCTCATAATTTCATATAAAAAGATAATTAAAATCACCTCTAGTGTCACAGGAAGAGGAGTTTGCAGTAATGCCTCAGAGGTTTTAATGAGCAGTCCTGTAGGAAAATATTCGGGGTGAAATTGTGCAAAAGCAGTGTAAAGACCCGGCAGAAAAACTGCTGCAAAGAAAGAAATATACTTTAAAATTCTGATAAAAGCCGCATAATACGGTCTGTTTGAATAGTCGTCGACACTTTGAAATTCTTCAACAAATAATCGAGGCACAACAATAACCGCTGGTGTACCGTCCACCAAAATTGCAACCCTACCCTCTGTCAGCTTTCCGCACACCGTATCAGGTCTTTCGGAAATTCCTACTCCCGAGAACAGCGATTTTTTACCCTTATCTTCCAAATAATCGCTTAAATATCCTGATGCAAGCACCGTTTTAAGGTCACATTCCGCTAGTCTTTTTCGTACCTCTTTAAGAATATTTTCAGATACCCTTTTTTGCAGATAGCAAATCATCAGCTGTGTCTGTGAACTTGAACCGACTGTTACAGTTTCAAAAACAAGATCCGGGCTTTTTATTCTTCGGCGAATAAGAGTCATATTAATACGCAACGGTTCGGTAAATCCCTCTCTTGAGCCACGCTGAACAACCTCGCTTTCGGGTTCGCTGACACTTCTGAACGAAAATCCCTGCGTTCCGATTGCAAGCATTTTGCTCGCTCCATCAACTGCAAGCACAGCAAAACCTGAAGTTGAAAAGCTTACTGCCTCATTAAGCGAATTAACTTCAACAATCTCACTTGAGGTGAGAACTTTTTTTAAAATTATTTGAAGCGCTTTTTCAGGATCTGCATTTTCAAAATCATACTCAAGCAATGGATTGATAACAGAAATCGCCACAACCTCTTTGCTGCACATTCCCTCAATAGTTATGATTGCCGCATTAATGTTTGACTGCGATTTCAACTTCATATCACGGACAGTGAAATCAGCAGAATTATTGAACATCCGCTTTAATTCATTTATATTTTCCTTCAAAGAATTATTCATCTAATCACCTTTATTTAGCATTTACTCCAAATATTTATTTATTCAGGGAATATACTCTCAAATTTCACCAATAATATTAGTGGTGATAAAATGATTATTTCTATAATTCGTACATTAATTCTATATGCCTTTGTTATCTTGGCAATCAGACTTATGGGCAAAAGGCAAATTAGTGAGCTCCAGCCAACAGAACTTGTCATAACCATGATAATCTCTGACATAGCCGCAATCCCAATGCAGAACACATCAATACCGATATTGAGTGGTATTGTACCTGTGCTTATACTTGTGGGGCTTGAAATTACAGCAAGTGTGTTTATGATGAAAAGCTGTAAATTTCGCAAGCTCTTGTGTGGCAGTCCCATAGTGGTAATTCGTGACGGCGAAGTTTTGCAAAGTCAAATGAGACGCCTGCGCCTTACAATTGAAGACTTGTGCGTTCAACTCAGACAGCAGGACGTCTTTTCTATAGAAGAAGTTCAATACTGTATTGTTGAAACAAACGGAGATGTAAGTGTAATTCAAAAGCCACAATTTCGTCAGCCTACCGCACAGGATATGGGTATAAAAATTAAAGATAATAAAATTGAAACTGTTGTAGTAAGCGATGGCAGAATTCTTGACAATTCATTACAGCTTTGCTGTAAAACCGGTGATGATGTGCGAAATATTCTTAAGAATGAAAACACTAAGCTTTCCGATGTGTTCCTTATGACGCTTGATGCACTCGGAAAATATAATATTATTATGAGGAAAAACTAATGAAACGAATTTTTATTGCATTATTCTTTTTCGTACTTGTAGGTGTGACTGCATCAATCGAACTTGGTTATGTAACCGCAAACGCTGATTTGTATATTTATAAAATCGAATTAACCGACAAACAAGTTTATAAGAATGATTTTGAAGAGGCTCTCAAAATGTGTGCTCAACTTGAATATAGTTGGGACAAAAGTGCTAAAAAAATTGATACCCTGCTCAATCATGATTCTATTGACAGCATAGGAGAAAGCATCAACAAAATGACATCCTATATACAGAATGGTAGCATTGATATGTACTTTGCAGAGAGTAGCAAAGCAAAAAAAGGACTCGCCTCTATAAAAGAAAGCGAGTATCCTTATATTGAAAATATTCTATAATTATGTTCTTTTTTCTTTAATAATCGAAATCAGCCAAAAAGCAAAAAATACAATGGCATTTACTATTACTACACTTGCACCCGTCGGAGCGTCAAGCGAATATGATGCACACATTCCCACAAAGAAGCAACATAGCGACATAACACCTGAGCAGATTATTACTGACTTGAATTTTTTGCATAAGCGCATGGATGAAAGTGCAGGAAAAATAATCAAAGCAGAAATCAAAAGCGTACCCATAATACGCATACCAATCACAATAGTAAGTGCAGTAAGCAATGCAATAACGGTGTTGTAAACACCGATTTTAAGTCCTGTTGCCTTAGAAAAAGTTTCATCAAAAGTAACGGCAAAAATCTTATTGTAGAAAATAACAAAAATCACTATAACAACCACTGCAAGCATAGCACACATAATTGCATCAGCTGTTGTCGTGGCAAGAATACTGCCGAAAAGATACGAGTTTAGGTCAGTGTTCACGCCCGAAATGCTCACACACAACACGCCAATAGCAAGTGCAGTGCTTGAAATTATCGCAATAGCCGCATCACCGTTGATTTTGCTGTTTTCCGAAAGCCTTAAAAGCAAAAATGCCGCAATAATAATTACAGGCACAGCGATCTCAAGCGGTGCCAAATTAAGTGAAGCCGCAACTGCCAAAGCTCCAAAGCCCACATGAGAAAGTCCGTCACCAATCATTGAATAGCGTTTGAGCACCAAAGTAACTCCTAAAAGTGAAGCACAAAGTGAAACAAGTGTGCCGACAATAAAGGCCCTGATTATAAAATTATAAGAAAACATTTCGGTAAGCATCTGTATCATTACTGCCCACCCCCATTTCTCTTAATATGACCGTGATGTTGACAGTCATCACAAGGACAGTCTGTTATCATAAATTTTCTGCCGATTTCAGAATGTAAATACTGATGAGCAGTTCCATAAAAATAATCATTTTTTGAAAGGTGTAGAATTTTTGATGAATTATTAACAGCCGCCGTAATATCATGCGATACCATAACAATCGTAATGCCTGATTTATTAAGATTTTTTATAAGTTGATACATATCAGTGGACGCCATTGGGTCGAGTCCGGTTACAGGTTCATCTAAAATAAGCATTTTGTGGGTTGCACACAAGGCTCTTGCAAGCATAACTCTCTGTTTTTGACCGCCTGAAAGCTCTCTAAAACATTTTTTCTTTAATGGAATAATACCCGTCTTTTCCATATTGGCAATAGCCATTTTTTTCTGTTCCTTTGAATAAAACAAAGTATGCTTCTTATTGAGACAACCCGACAACACAACCTCATAAACCGATGCGGGAAAATCCTTTTGCAGTACAGTCTGTTGCGGTAAATATCCAATCTCATTTTGCTTTAATCCGTCGCCAAAGCTTACACTGCCACTAAGAGGTTTAATAAGACCAAGCAGGCACTTCATCAGCGTTGTCTTTCCTGAACCGTTTTCACCAACAATGCAAACATAATCGCCATCATTAATATTGATTGACAGGCTTGGGACAATCACCTTGCCCTCATATCCCATTGACGCATTTTCAATTCTAACAAGTGACATTATGACAACGCCTCCTCAAGATTTTTTGCATTTTGTTGCATTAACGAAATATAGCTTACACCACTCTCAAACTGTTCTTTTGTCACATTGTGGCAGGAGCAGAACTCAAGAGTTTCAGCACCTGTGTCCTCTGCAATCAAATCAGCAGTTTTTCCATTTGAAAATTCCAAATAAAATACAACAGGAATTTTATCTTCTCTCACAAAGTCAATCAAGCGTGTAACGGTTGAGATACTGGGTTCGGTTTCACTGCTACAGCCTGGGAATGCACATTCATAGCTTAAGCCGTAATCATTTACAAAATACAAAAATGGAAATCTGTCACCAAAAACAACTGTATTTTTTGAAGCGTTTTTAACAATGGACATAATTTGATTATCAAGATTAGAAAGCATTTCAGTGTATATTAATTCGTTATCAGAATAATAATCTGAGTTTTCAGCATCAATCTGTTTAAGTGTTTCAGAAATAATTTTTGAAAGCTTTTGTGCATTTCTGATTGAAGTCCAAATATGTTCATCAAGTTCGTCACCGCTTGTGTGGTCAGTTTCCTGCTCATTAAGTGCATCAACATAATCCATCATCTTCAAAATTCTAAGATTGCTGTTTTGAAGTGAATCAAGAACACCCTCAACCCACTCGTCACTCTCACCGCCATTGTAAATGAAAATATCACAATTTTCAATCGCAACAATATCTGACGGCGAAGGGTCATAGCTGTGCGGTTCATTGCCAGGAGAAAGCAACATTTTTACATCTGCCTTATCGCCCGCAATATTCCTTGCAAACTCATAGTAAGGAAAAATCGTCGCAACAATTCTAAGCTTGCCGGTATCATTTTCCTCATTCAGATTTGCGTTACTACAGCCGGAAATAGAAAAAGCAGATAAAATTGTAATAGCAAATGTAAGAATCAAAGAAATAATTCTTTTCATTAACAACTCTCCAAAAAAGATAGTAATAAAGTGATACTAATAATAAAGGGTTGCATATATGACAAAATGCAACCCCTTATAATAAATTTATAAGCTCAAATTACTTTGCAGCTTTCTTTGATTTTTTGTTGTTCTGCCACATAACCCAAAGCGGACCTGCAATGCAGATTGAAGAATAACAACCTGAAATAACACCAATCATCATAGGAAGAGCAAATCCCTGAACAGATGTGATATTAAATGCAACTGCTACAACATAAACAATAAGAATAGCAGAAAGTGTTGTTACAGAAGTCATAATTGTTCTCTTGAGTGTCTTAGAAGCACTGAGATTAAATACCATACCTACATCAGTTTTTCTTCCAAGAGTCTTTCTCTCTTCACGAACACGGTCGTAAATTACGATTGTGTCATTAAGTGAGTAACCTAAAATCATAAGAACAACAGCCATAAAGTTTGAGTCGATTGGCATCTGGAAGATTACATACAAGAAGTAAATCATAGCAATATCATGGAACAAAGCGACAAGTGCCATAACACCGGCTGACAAACCGCCAATCTTCTTAAATCTTACAGTAACATAAAGTACCATCAAGATACTTGCAATAGCTACAGCAGCCAAACACTTAAGGAAGAAGTTAAGACCCATTGAAGCGTCAACAGATGATGACTCAAGATTTATAAAGTCATTATCCGGATACTTTTCCTGAAGATCCTTCTCAAGGTTTTGCTGAATTTCAGTAGCAACAGAATCATTGCCTGCAAACTGAACTGTTACAGTATTGCCTGTGTTTCCTACAAGGTCAGTTGAGAATGTAGTAGTGATTTTATCTTCAGTCTTAGCCTGAATAAAATCGTAAAGCTCTGTTTCATCAACATCACCAGTATAGCTGAACTTCAGTGCAGCACCACCAGAAAACTGAATATCAAGCCTTGCACCGAAAATAATGTTGCATACAATACCGATAATGATAATAGCAATAGAAATACCGAAGAAAATCTTTTTGTGACCGACAAAATCAATTATATTCTTACCCTGATTATATTTTTCACTGATCTCTTCTTTGGTCATCTGAGCAGCTGCTTTAGTCTGAACATTATTTGTCATTCTTAGCACCTCCAAACAACCATTTTTTACGAATAGGCTTAAAGCCTGCAATACTTCTGAGCATCAAACGAGTGAAGAAGATACCCATAATGAAGTTAGAAATTACACCAACTAAAAGTGTGTAACCGAATGAGTAAATTGTACCTGTAGTTGACTCACCAAAAATTGCAGAAAGAATGTTTGACGGACCAAATACAAGCATAAGAATAATAGATACGATAACAACTGTCATATTACCGTCGATAATAGCGGAAAGTGAGTTCTTAGTACCTCTTTCCAAAGCACCGTCAAGTGTTCTGCCGAGTTTGAGTTCTTCCTTGATACGCTCTGCTGTGATAACATTACAGTCAACACCCATACCGATTGAAAGTATAAGACCTGCAATACCCGGAAGGGTCATTGTGAATGACGGAATAGTTGTAAAGTAACCCGATACCGCTGCAATTGAAAGACCTACTTGACCGATAAGTGCAATAGATGCAATAAATCCCGGTAAGCGATAGAAAATAATCATAATAAGTACAATTACGATAAGAGCAATAACACCGGCATAAGCCATTGCAGTAAGTGAGTTTCCACCAAGTTTTGCACTGATGCTGCCGTTGCTTACAGTCTCAAGCTGGAACGGAAGTGCACCTGCACTGATCTTATTGGCAAGATCAGACGCCTCAGTTGCAGTAAAGCTACCCTCAATCTGTGCCTTTCCGTCTGTAATTGCAGAGTTTACATTCGGAGCAGAAATCATAATGTCATCCATCCAAATTGAAATGACGCTGCCAACATACTCTTGTGTAATCTCAGCAAACTTTTGCTTACCCTCATCAGTAAACTCAAGGCTTACAACATACTGCGAAGTACCGTCATCGCCTTGATATACTTTTGGAGTTGCTGACTGAACCATTGAGCCGTCCATAAGTATTGTTTCTGTGTCACCTGTCGGTGTTTTGTAAACATAACTTCCGTCAGTGCCAACTTCCGTATCGGAATATGAATTACCTGGACGGAATGTGAGCTGTGCTGTTGATGAAATCTCATCAATAGCTTCAACTGCGTTATACTCTTTTTCGTCAGACTTCCAAGGGAAACGAACAATAATTCTGTCGCTGTTCTTATCAGCGTACAGCTCATAGTCAGTAATCCCCTGAGAAATCATTCTCAATTCAATAATTGATTTTGCAGATTCTAACTGCGCATCAGTGGCATCATAGTCGTTTGCGGGCTTAAATGTAGCCTCAACAC
Source organism: Ruminococcus sp. (assembly GCA_022510955.1). Classification (GTDB taxonomy): domain Bacteria; phylum Bacillota; class Clostridia; order Oscillospirales; family Acutalibacteraceae; genus Ruminococcoides. The sequence goes on from JAFLSM010000032.1 coordinate 20,915, forward strand.
CGCCTTTGATGTCAATTCCCCATCGAATGTCGCCGATACCCTTAACAACTGTATTTTTGTTGTCGCCTGTGTAATAGGCAACGCCAAAAATTGCAGTGAATGAAAAGGCAAGTATCAGCAAAGCCACAATGAAGAACACAGGCTTTGGAACTCTTTTCATGCCTTAGAAACCTCCATTTTATAATTGACTATAATTTTCACAAATTATTTTGCTAAAAAAGCAAAATAACTCTACTACGAGCACAAAATTATAGCCGTAACAGAGTTATTATAAGGTTTTTTTACTAAAATGTCAATGGATTGATAAATATTTCATAAAAAAATATTTATCTTTATCAAAATTTACATTGTAATTTGCTAAATTGGAATTATTTATTTAAAATTTTCTCACAAGCAGCAAGTTTTGTGCAAATACAGAATACTTCCATTGCTTCCAAAAGTTCATCATTAGGTGGGAACGAAGGAGCTATTCTTATGTTTTTATCCTCCGGATCGCAACCATTTGGATAAGTTGCACCTGCACCTGTAAGTACAACGCCGGCTTCTGTGCAGAGCTCAACAACTCTTTTAGCTGTACCCTCAAGTACATCTACACTTACAAAGTAACCGCCGTTTGGATTTGTCCATGAACCAATACCAACAGGCTTAAGCTCTTTTTCAAGCATATCAGCAACAATTTTAAACTTCGGTGCAAGTACTTCCTTGTGCTTCTGCATATGCTCAAGTACACCATTATAATCTTTGAAGAACAGCACATGGCGAAGCATATTAAGCTTGTCATAGCTGATTACCTCATAATTATATCTTTTCTTAAATACAGCCATATTTGCCTCAGATGTTGCCATTGCAGCCACACCTGCACCCGGAAAAGTAATCTTTGAAGTTGAAGTAAATAAAATCGGAAGGTCCGGATTACCTGCCTTTTCACACTCATCCAAAATGTTGAGAAGTGAATCAGGAGTATCGGTTACATCGTGAACAACATATGCGTTATCCCACATAATTCTGAAATCTTTTGCCTTAGGCTTTAAAGCAGCAAATCTTTTTACTACCTCATCACTAAATGTAATGCCTGTTGGATTAGAATACTTTGGAACGCACCAGATACCCTTTATTGACTCATCTTCAGCTACAAGCTTTTCTATCATATCCATATCAGGACCATTCTCGTCCATAGGAATAGGAATCATATTAAATCCATAATATTCTGTAATACCAAAGTGGCGGTCATATCCCGGAACAGGGCACAAAAACTTTCTGTCCTTAACTTCATACCAAGGCTTGCAACCCTCAACGATTGAAGTTGTCATCATACAAGTAATTGTATCGAACATCATATTAAGACTTGAACTGCCACCTACCATAACTTTTGTATAGTCAGTACCGAGAATATCTGCAAAAAGCTTTCTGCACTCTGTAATTCCCTCAAGAATACCATAATTTCTGCAATCCATTTTGTCAACGCCGACATATTCCGACTTGCTGTTCAATACATCAAGCATTGAAAGCGAAAGGTCAAGCTGTTCCTTGCCTGGTTTGCCACGCGCCATATTAAGATTAAGTCCCTTGCCTTTAATATCCTCAAACTGTTTTACAAGCTGAGAATATTCATTTTCTAATACTTCCTTACTGCAATTCTTGTAATCCAAATTACCCATCTCCTTGAAAAAAATCAAAAAAATAATTCAAAATTAACTTTTATTTCCTAATACATTTTACTCTATGCACGCAAAAAATGCAAGTCTTTTTTTAAAACTTGCATTTTTGAGCATTTTATAACAAAAGTAAAATCAAATGATTTTCTCTTTTTGTAAAAATTAATAATATTGATAATAGCTATAATTCTTTCTGCCTCTCTTTGCATTGGCATCACAGCCAACCTCAAGCAAACCAAGAACTTTTGAATCAGCAATCTTCATACTTTCAAGAAGTCTGCTAAGGTCACGATGAGTAGTACTTCTTTCACGGACAACAACAACAAAACCTGCAATTAAATCTTTTAGCATCATAGCATCAGCAACGACACCGATAGGCGGGGTATCAATAATTATATAATCATATTCCTCGGAAAGCTTTTCCATCAAGTTAGCAAATGAATTAGAACACATAAGCTCTGACGGATTCGGAGGAATTGTACCCGAAGGCAAAACATCCAAATTATTGATAACATTATGCTTAACTGCTTCTTCAAATGTAACCATTTTACTTATTACATTTGAAAGTCCAATTTCATTATTAAGCTTGAAAATATTGTGAACATTCGGACGGCGTAGGTCAGAGTCAATAAGTATAACCTTCTTTTCCATTTTAGAGAATGAAATTGCAAGGTTAGAGGAAGCCGTACTTTTACCCTCACCTTTTGAGTAGCTTGTAACAGCAAAAACTTTTTTATCACTTGCAGCAAGTGAAAACATAATGTTAGTTCTTGCTACCTTATAAGATTCAACAATCGCAAATTTGTTTTTATCGGAAAGATTTGCAATATTGACATTAGAATTTTTTGATTTGCCGCCTATTTTTGATTTTTTATTATTTCTATCTTTTTTTAAGCTTAATTTCATTACAAATCACCTATCTCAAGACTCAAAATCGGGAATTTCTGCAAACACAGGTATTCCATACATATTCTGAATATCATCATCAACCCTAATTGTTGTATCAATAAGCTCAAGCAATATTGAAATCGCACAAGCCAGCGCAAAACCTACAACCAAACCCATCATACCATTTTTTACATTATTAGGTGAATCCGGTCTGGTAGGTACTCTTGCCTCTCTTACCGTTCTCATCTGACCATATGCCATATAATCAACAAATACTTCCTTTGATTTATCGGCAAGCTGATTTGCTACATTAGCACATTTTTGCGGGTCAGTGCCAGATACAGAAAAAATGATAAAAAACGAGTTATCAGCAATACTGATATTAACACTACATCCATCATAAAGAGCAGTCAACTCATCGGTATTGTTAAAAAGTGTAACACAAATTTTTGCAAGATTATTAGAACCGCTTATATCAGAGCCGTAGATCTTTCCATTGATTTCGTTGGAGCTTTGGCCGTCCTTAGTTTTGCTACTGTAATTCAAAACAGAAACCATTGACGATGTACTGTATATGGGCTGAATAATAAATTCAGAATAGCAGAAAAACAAAAGTCCTCCAATAACCGTCAGCAATATGATAAATTTTATTCTTCCAAGTAAAATTTGAATAAGCTTTTGAATAGTAATATTCTTTGTCACCGACATTTCTATACTCCCCTATCAAAATAATAATAGATAGCATTCGACATTAATATAAAATCTAATATATTATATAATATAAGCAACAAACAATAATTCTTATTTAGAATTATTCTACTAAAAAACTAAAAAGAATATAGAAACTTTTTCGTAGAATTTACTAAAATAAAACTTTTTCCATGTTTTTAAATACAGAAAGGCGATTTAAAGTCATTTTAAATAAACAAATACTAATAAATAATTAATGTCCCTCACATCTAAAGTGGTAAGGGACATATTACTTTATTATATTTATCCTACAACATTGAGGAGTACACCGGCAGCAACAGCTGAACCGATAACACCTGCAACATTCGGACCCATAGCATGCATCAACAGGAAGTTACCAGGGTTCTCCTCCTGACCAACCTTCTGAGCCACACGAGCTGCCATTGGAACAGCAGATACACCTGCTGAACCGATAAGAGGATTTACCTTGCCGCCTGTAGCCTTATACATAATCTTACCAAAGAGTACACCAAAAGCAGTACCCATGCAGAAAGCAATAAGACCAAGAGCAATAATCTTGAGTGTGTCAAATGTAAGGAAGTTTCGACCTGATGCAGTAGCACCAACAGTAGTTCCAAGGAATATTGTAATAATATTCATAAGTTCATTTTGAGCAGTCTTGGCAATTCTTTCAACAACACCAGACTCCTTAAACAGGTTACCGAGCATGAGCATACCAACAAGCGGAGCTGCGTCAGGGAGGAAAATTGCAATCAAAATTACAACAATTACAGGGAACATAATTTTTTCAAGCTTAGATACAGGACGAAGCTGCTCCATAACAACAGAACGCTCTTTCTTTGTTGTAAGGGCTTTCATAATAGGAGGCTGAATAATCGGAACAAGAGCCATATATGAATAAGCTGCTATAGCAATAGAACCAAGCAAATGAGGCGCAAGCTTTGTAGTAACAAAGATAGCAGTAGGACCGTCAGCACCGCCGATAATACCGATAGCACCTGATTCTGCCTCTGTAAATCCTAAGAAAATTGCACCAGTAAATGTAATGAAAATACCAATCTGAGCAGCCGCACCGAGGATAAGGCTCTTAGGATTTGAAATGAGCGGACCAAAGTCTGTCATACATCCGATACCGAGGAAAATAAGAGGCGGATAAATGCCCAGCTTTACGCCCTGATAAAGATACCACAACAAGCCGCCATATGTAGGATAGTCAACATATTCAGCTCCGTTAAGTGTAGTAATCGGATACTGAATTGAACCTATATCCGTTCCCGGATGTGACTGCAAATATTCACTCATAGGAATCATTTCTGTTGCAGGTGCAGACATAATGCCCGGATAAAGGTTTACCAAAAGCATACCAAACGCAATCGGCAACAAAAGCAAAGGTTCATACTGTTTCTTGATTGCAAGATACAAAAGAACAATTGAAACACCAATCATTACATAGTTCTGCCAATTCAGAACCGAAAGTCCGGAACTTTCGATGATGCCTACTACGGCTTCAACAAAGCCATTTAAAATTTCCATAGATATCGTCCTTTCCCAAAAACTTTTGCCTTAAAACGGGCGAGTATTATCAAGTAAACCTGCATTTGCCCATGCAGAGCGACCGCCACTTGACTTTTTAATGCTTTTTATTCTTGCCTTTTCAGGAGAGCCGTACATTGTCGCAACAGCAGCCGAAATAACAGCAACAACCTCTTCGCTAACTCCGTCCTGTGCAACAGAAGCAGGCGCAACCGTTACAGGTGATGAAGGAACAGGTTTAACCTCTTGCTTTTCAACGACTTTCTTTTTCTTATTACCTGTCTGCTGTGCCTTTGTAACAATACCGCCATATATCTTGATGATAAAAATCAACAGAATCAGTACTGCAAAAACTACAACAAAGCCTGTAAGCACTACCTTAGCCGAGGCAATGCCCTTTTCTGACAATGAAAGTTCAGCTGTGTTCGCCAAAACAGCGAAGTCTGAAAAATTCATAATACAACCCCCATATTAGTTTTAATATACTTTAATATTATACTTTATTCCATTATTTTTTTCAACAACAAATCTACTTTGAGTGCTATTTTGTTGAAATTATCTAATTTTTAAACCATTTATTGTTTTATTTTGGAATACAACTATTTCATTGCAATGATAAGATAAGTAAAGGCTCTATAATAAAAGTTGGGGTAACAAATAGAGCCTACAAAAATAAAAATAA
>JAFLSM010000033.1 GCA_022510955.1 Ruminococcus sp.
AGGGGTTCGCTTAATTGTACTTTTTTATTGTCTACTTTTACTTGACAGATTCACTTAGCCGGTGGATTTTCTTATTTGAACAATAAAGTAAAAAAGAGACTCAAAATGAGTCTCTTTTTAAACGATATATATTTTTTTATTACTGCTTTTCCATCACTATTTTACGGTATGTTTCAAAACGCACCCATTTAGCAAAGAACTCTTTTTGCTTTTGCTCGTTTATTTGAGAATATTCGCTAAGGAAATCCTCAATTTCTTTATCAGATGAAGCGAGAACCTCAAATCCTCTACCGTTTATAACAGGCACATTATCATATTTATATTCTGAAACAGGAAGAATTTCAGTAACTATTTTATTTCTCACCTTAACTGCAACACTGTCACGAAGAACAATAATATCAAAGCTATTCGGATAATTATAGCTTTCGCCTTGTGTAGGGATTTCATCACCGACTGTATAAGTACGGTTTACCGGCTGATATTTGAGTACATTAAGACTGCTTGTGTCATAATAAAACTCCTCAAAGATATCTCCTCTTGCTTCAAGATTATCAAGCTTAAAGGACGCTCTGTCTGAGAATGAACCGCCTTTTTCGCTTAGATTTTCTACAACTCCGCATGCAGATGTCATATTTGTTACACGGTCGATTAAAATTAATTCGCCGAGTGTTTTATGCAATGAAAACAGATCTGCCACTATTGCTTCGGTAAGCAAAATTTCACAAACTGCGATACCGTTTTTGGAAAGAGTTTCTGTCTTGATATGCTCGCCTGTATTAACATCAACAGCATAATCTATTTTTGTTAAAATACCTGATATTGTCTTTGTACCGAGCTTTACAAGATAGTCTTTTCCTACGGTAAGTGGTTCGTCGTCCATCCACAATAGAGAAACGGTGAGCTTTTTATAGGTTGCAATATTGGTATTCTTTACAAGCACACAACCTCTTGAAACGTCAACCTCTTTATCAAGTGTAATTGTTACAGGCTGACCTGCATATGCAGTCTGCACGCTCTTATCGGTAACAAGAATTGACTTTACATTTACCTTTTCACTGCTTGGTAGGGTAACTATCTCATCACCTACGCTGATACTGCCTGACTCAATCTGTCCCTGAAAGCCTCTGAAAGTATGGTCTGGTCGGCAAACTCTCTGAACAGGCATATAAAATCCATCTTCATCATTCTCTAAATTTATATCGACTGTTTCAAGATATTCAAGAAGTGGTTCACCGTTATACCAAGTGATTTTATCGGATTTAACTGTTACATTATCACCCTCTGTTGCTGAAAGAGGAATGATTTTTATATCGTCAAGGGCAAGTTCTTCTTTAAGTGTTTGAATCTGAGCTTCAATTTCTTCAAAGCGCGACTGGCTGTAATCTACCAAATCCATCTTGTTTACTGCAAAAACAAAATAACGGATTCCCATAAGTTTACAGATTCTTGCGTGACGCCTTGTCTGTACTAAAACTCCCTGTGAAGCATCTATAAGAATTACTGCCAAATCTGCAAATGAAGCACCGACAGCCATATTTCTTGTATATTCCTCATGACCCGGAGTGTCGGCTACAATAAAGCTTCTGTTATCAGTTGTGAAATAACGGTATGCAACATCAATAGTAATACCCTGCTCACGCTCAGCCATAAGTCCGTCAAGGAGAAGTGAATAATCTATTGCGCCGCTTCGGCTGCCCACCTTACTGTCAAGCTCAAGTGCTTTTTCCTGGTCAGCATACAAAAGCTTTGCGTCATAAAGGATGTGACCGATAAGTGTTGATTTTCCGTCATCAACGCTTCCGCAGGTTATAAATTTAAGTAAACCCTTCATTAGAAATACCCCTCCCTTTTTCTGCGTTCCATACTGCCTGCCGCCTCATTATCAATAACTCTTGAGGTACGCTCAGACGATACGGAGCTGAGTGTTTCATCTATAATTTCATCAAGTGTATTTGCAGTTGACTCAACACCGCCTGTAAGCGGATAACAACCAAGTGTTCTGAAACGCACTGACTTATACTCGGGTTTTTCACCTGGATTAAGCGGAAATCTTTCGTCATCAACCATAATTATATTGCCGTCACGGTAAACAACAGGACGCTCTGCCGCAAAATACAGTGGAACGATATCAATATTTTCACGCTTTATGTACTGCCAGATATCCTTTTCAGTCCAGTTTGAAATTGGGAAAACTCTGATACTCTCACCTTTGTTTATTTTTGTATTGTAAAGCTTCCACATTTCAGGACGCTGGTTCTTTGGGTCCCACGCCTGAGCCGCATTTCTGAATGAGAATATACGCTCCTTAGCACGCGACTTTTCTTCGTCGCGTCTGCCGCCTCCGAATGCCGCTGTAAAACCGTACTTTGCAAGTGCCTGCTTAAGAGCCTGAGTTTTCATAATATCTGTATATGCCGCACCATGGCCAAAAGGATTTATGCCGTTCTTAACACCCTCTTCATTAGAGTAAACAAGCATTTCAATACCAAGCTTTTTTGCGGTATCGTCACGGAATTTTATCATATCCTTAAACTTCCATGTGGTATCTATATGCATAAACGGAAACGGCGGTTTTTCAGGATAAAACGCTTTCATTGCAAGATGAAGCATTACTGAGCTGTCCTTGCCGATTGAATACAGCATTACAGGCTTTTCGCACTCTGCCGCAACCTCTCTTATTATATATATAGCTTCTGCTTCAAGTGCGTCAAGATGTGAATATGTGCTCATTAAATTTCCCCCTAATATTTATTTGACTCTTTTTGATTTATGTCAATCTCGGAAATTTCACCGTTTGGATGTTCAAAAATCCATTTTAAAATATCGCCGTCTTTTTCCGTATGAACAAGACTGCCCATACCTCCTATATCGGCACCAAGATAAAATCTTATTGCATAAACGGGACATTCCTTAATGCACGAGGTACAACCCCAGCAATCCGTTGGATATTTTATAAATGCCTTTTTATCTTCTCCGATTTTAATAAGGCTTCCCGGACATACAGTATGGCATTTTCCGCAGCCGATACATTTACTCTTATCAATTGCTATGCTCATATGCTGTACCTCCCTCTACCAAATCACGAAGTATTATTTTTATTTCTCCGTCTTCATAACGGGAATTAACATATTTTAAGAAGTTTTGATCGTCCTTTTCGGGATAATCAAGATTTTCTGCAAAGCTGTGCCAGCGTGTTTCCTGTCTTGCTTTAAGATGTGCAATAACACTTCTGCATACAACAAGTCTTTCACGCAATTCGTAGATATACATAAGCTCCTGAAAATCTTTGGCAAAAAGGTTTTCGCTTAATTTTAAAAGATTAACTATCTTTTCATCGGCAATATTAAGCTGTTTTTCATTAAAACGGTAGTTGGTTTTAATGCCTCCTGCGTAGGAGTCCATAACAGTCTGCATTGCTTCTTCAAGCTGTTCTGTTGTAAATTGAGAATTTTTATCTGTAAAGAAATTTTCAACCTCTTCAAAATGGCTGTCAATTTGATTATTATCTATTGACACGCTGTTGTTTTCTTTTACAAAATCTATTGCCGAAAGTGCGGCAATTTCGCCCTCAGCCAATGCACCTGTAACATATTTTTGAGGACAGCCTCCAGAAACATCACCTGCCGCAAACAAACCTTTTACGGTAGTTGCTCTTTTTGTATCAACCCAATATCCGCTTGCAGTATGACCGCCTACAATATAGGGTTCTGTTCCCTCAATTTCTACATTTTGCTGAGAAGGGTTTTTACCGCTTTCTATCCATTTGAGAGTTTGGGATGGTGCCATATTGAGATACGCCTTTTTAAGCGATTCGTCTTGCTCAGAAGTAATCCCCTCAGTTTGCAAATAACATGGACCTCTTCCCTGCTGATTTTCGTTTACCGTTCCGTAAACACGCTGAGAAGTTGTGATTCCGTATTTGGTTTCATACACTTCCCCTAAAGAATTAATCTGCTTGGCTCCTACACCCTGAGCAAGAGTTCCTGTTGGAGCGATTGTATCTTTACACCTAAGTGCAATAAAACGCATTTCAAATGTAGTCATCTCGGCTCCTGCCTTAATACCCATTGCATATCCTGCACCTGTATTAAAAGGAGGGTACCACATTTTATGGCGTGAAAATCCCGGATTATTTGGCTTATAAAGACCTGCGGCACCGCCTGTTGCAACTATAACTGCATTTGCTTCAATTATGTAAAATGTTTCATTCTCTATACCAAATCCGAATGCACCGTTGATGCGATTATTGTCAACGGAAAAATCCGTAATATTTACACGGTTGAGAATGCTTACATTTGGAAGATTTTCTACTGCGTTTGCCAAAATCGGTTTTATATTTTCGCCGTTGATTTTTAAATTTCTGTTTCCGCGAGTAACATATTTTCCGTTTGCATCTTTGAGAATTACAAGACCTAACTGTTCAAGCCTTTCAGTAACAGCATTTAGTCTTTCTGACATAGTCAAAAGCAGATCTTCTCTTACGATATTATCAGCGTCTTTTTTTGCGTAATCAACATAGTCCTGAGGAGTTCTTCCGTCAACTATGTAGGCATTAAGTGCGTTTACGCCTGCCGCAAGACAACCGCTTCTTTTTATATGTGCTTTTTCGCAGATAAGCACCTTTGCATCTGAATTTTCCGAGATTGTAAGCGCGGCATAACAGCCTGCTGTACCTCCGCCGATAATAAGTATATCGGTTTTCAGTCTTTCTGTTTTCATATTATCACTCGCCTAAGTTTGAAATATAATTTTCTGCTGACATTACACAATTTGCACCGTCTGAAACTGCAGTAACTACTTGTCTTAACTGTTTTGTTCTAACATCGCCTGCGACAAAAATACCATTTGCGGAGGTTATGCCGTTTTCATCTGCTATAACATAGTTATTATCATCAAGAATTGCTACACCTTCTAAAAGCTTTGAATTCGGAACAGTTCCGATTGCTACAAAAACTCCGTCAACATCTAAAACTTCTTCCTGATTATTATGCAGTACTTTAATTGAGGTTACCTTTTTGTCGCCTATAATTTGGTCTGGGACCGCATTTAAAATAAGCTTGATATTTTGCGTGTTCATTACAGTTTTTTGCAAAGTCTTATTGGCTCTGAATTCATCTCTGCGGTGAATTAGATAAACGGTTTCTGCTGTTTTGGAAAGCAGAATTGCGTCTTGCAGAGCTGTATCTCCTCCGCCGATAACTGCAACGGTTTTATTTTTATAAAATGCACCGTCGCATACTGCACAATAGGAAACACCCTTGCCCGTAAATCCGACTTCACCTTTTATATTAAGCTTTCTGGGATTTGCACCTGCAGCATAGATAACAGTTTTTGTTCTTAAAGACTTATCATCTGAAAAAAATATATTATAAAAATTCTCTTCGGGTACGATTTTAACTGCCTCACCCTCATAAAACTGGGCGCCGAGTGAGACAGCGTGTTCACGGAATTTTTCTCCTAAATCAAAGCCGCTTTCGCCGTATAAACCAAGATAATTATCTACTCTTTCGCTTTCGGCGATTTGACCTGTTCCCATATATTCTTTTTCTACAACAACTGCATTAAGTTGTGCACGCTTTGCATAAACTGCTGCCGACAATCCGGCAGGTCCGCTTCCGATTATTATAGTATCGTACATATTTTACTCAATCACCAAATTTTCTTTTTCTGCGTTATTTCCTTCTATTTTAAAAGAATTAAGTACAGGATTTTCATTATCCATAAGTGACAAAATCATATAGCTTGCTTTGCTGTCATATGCAAGTCTTTTGTCCTCATCAGACGGTCTTGATGGCGATTCAGGATGTGAATGCCAGTTGCCTAACGGTGTAAGCCCCAAAGCTCTCATATCCTTTATTGCCGCAAGCTGTTCCTTTGGGTCAAGGGAAAAATGCTCGTTTGAATGGTCAATATTTGTAAGCAGATACACCTTTTTGATTATTTTATCTTCACCGTTTATCTCTCCTGCGATAAGTCCGCAGGCTTCATCCGGCAGCTCTTTTCTTGCGTGTTCAAGAATTTTGTTAAAATCATCACTTTTCAGTAAAATCATAAAGCACCGTCACATTCTGCCTGTTCATAGTCGATAAGCTCGGTTATTGTTGGATTTGTTCCGCAAACATCACAATTCTCTGTATTTGCAGGAAGCTTAACCTTACGGAATTCCATTTTAAGTGCATCATAGGTAAGCAAATAGCCTGTGAGAAGATCGCCTACACCAAGGATATACTTAACTGCTTCCATGGCCTGTAAACTACCTATTACGCCGCCCATTGCACCGATAACGCCTGCCTGCTTACAGGTTGGAACTGCGTCCTTTGGCGGTGGATTTTTAAACACACAGCGATAGCATGGACCTTCGCCCGGCACATATGTCATAAGCTGACCCTGAAAACGGATAATACCTGCGTGTGAGAAAGGCTTTTTCGCCATTACACAAGCGTCGTTAATCAAAAACTTTGCTGGGAAATTATCTGTTCCGTCAATAATAAAATCATAATCCTTGATTAAATCCATTATATTTTCACTTGTAACAAATGTACGGTAGGTATTTACTGTAACATCAGGGTTCATTTCTTCCATTGTCTCTTTGGCTGAAAGAACCTTTGCTTTACCCACGTCCTTTGTTGCGTGAATGATTTGTCTTTGAAGATTTGAAAGATCTACCTCGTCGGCATCTGCAATGCCGATTGTTCCAACACCTGCCGCTGCAAGATACATTGCCGCAGGTGCACCTAAACCGCCTGCTCCGATTATAAGAACCTTTGCATTAAGAAGCTTTTTCTGTCCCTTTGCGCCTACCTCTTTTAAAATAATATGACGGGAATAGCGTTCAATTTGTTCGTTGGTAAATGCCATTACTGTCCGCCCCCCATGAAATACAAGAATTCAACTGTGTCGCCGTCTTTTAATACTGTGCTCTCAAAAGTACCGCTTTCAACAAAATCATCATTGATTGTAACTGTAACATACTGAGGTGTTTCAACATTTTCATCAATAATAAGCTGTGCTACTGTTAAGCCCTCTTTTACTTCTTTTTTTACTCCTGCAACTGTAATAAACATAGTAACAATATCTCCTTTTTTATTATTGTTTATAATCTCTCTAATAATTCGGTTATTTCAGATTTTTTTACTGCACCTATAATACGCTCGGTCTCCTGACCGTCCTTAAAAAATATCAGTGTAGGTACCGACTGAATCTCGTATTTTTCTGTAAGCTCAGCGTCAAAATTAATATTGATTTTTACTACCTTTAAGCTGTCTGCATACTGTTCTTCAATTTCAGCAAGAACAGGTGACATACGCTTACAGGGCACACAACTATCTGAATAAAAATCTACAAGCACAGTTTTTTCTGAATTTAAAACCTCGGCTTCAAAGCTTTCTGCATTTACTCGAACAGACATTTAATCACCAACCTTTTTTACTATAAGATTGTATGTGCCGTCTTCGTTATCTATAAGCTTTAAAATCTGATGACCTTCTTCTTTTATGCTTCTTGGCACATTCTGAACAGGCTCGCCGTCATTCATCTTTACGGATAAAATCTGTCCTTCATCAAGTTCTTCAAGTGCTATCTTTGCCTTTACAAATGTTGTGGGACAAACCACATCAGTAATATCTACTGTATCGTCAATAATATAATCAGCCATTATATGCCTCCAAAATTGTTTTTTCAAATTTTTCTTTGCCTACTCTATCTATAGTGAACTTAAATCGTTCACCTGCATTTGCATTCTCTTCAAAGAAATGTATTGCCGCATCGCAGATTTGCATAAGTTTTTCTTTATCTTCAATAAACGGGATTATCGTTTCGCCTTTATTTATGCTGTTTCCGAACAGTCCGCCGAATGAAACCACATAGCCGTGAACTGTATCCCAAGCATCTGTCGGACAGGATTTATAACAGCGTCCGCAGAAGTTACATTTTTCTTTATCAACTTCAACCTCTCCGTCTGTAATACTGATTGCTCCGATTCTGCACGCCTTTTCACAAACACCGCAGCCGATACAATCTTCCTTTTTCCAGCTTACCTTAATTCCGCCCTTGATTCCCAAGTCGTTTTCCTCGGATTTAAGGCAGTTATTCTGACAGCCCGTTATGCCGAATTTAAACTTATGAGGTAATTCCCTTGCAAAGTAACGCTCGTCAAGTTCTTTTGCAAGAGAATATGTATCAATACAACCGCTGGGGCAGATTTCCTGACCCTGACAAGCGGTGATGGTTCTAACTCTCGGTCCACACACGCCGGGTTCAACATTTCCCTCTGCAAGAGTGTTCTTTACTTCTTCTATATCGTCAAGCTTTATAAATGGTATTTCCACGCTTTGACGGGAAGTAAGGTGAACATGACCGTCGCCGAATTTTTCTGCAACCTCAGCTATTTTTGCAAGCTGAACTGCCGTAAGATTTCCGCCTACTACCCTAAGTCTTAATGAAAAATTATTCTTTTGCTTTTGGCGCATAAATCCGCCCTTTTTTAAGGTTGCATAATCCACAGCCATTTAGTTTTCCTCCCCTATCTTATCTATTGCCTGTTTAAAGTCTTCCTTAAGGTCTTCTATATCTTCTATTCCTACACTTATTCTGATTGTGTCATTATATACTTGTGCATTGATTTTTTGTTCTTCACTGCTGTGTACATAAATAGTGCTTGCCGGATGAATAACTAATGTTCTCACATCACCGATATTAGTTGCGTTAAGGGCATATTTAAGATTGTTCATAAGCTTAAAGGCTCTTTCCTTACTACCAACCCTTATTGTGATAATTGCTCCGCCGTTACCGCCAAGCAGTTTTTGTGCCAGCGAATAGTACGGACTGTTTTCGAGCATTGGATAATTAACATCTATATCTTCAAAGGTATCAAGATACTGTGCAAGCTGTAAGGCGTTGTCACACAGTCTTTCCATTCTGAGTCCCATTGTCTCTAAACCTATAGTATTTAAAAATGCGTTCATTGGTGAAAGACAACAGCCTATATTACGCCACATTCCGTTTCTCAGCTTTGCAAGATAAGCGAACTTGCCGTATTTTTTATATTCACTGACAAACTCATATCGACTCTCATCCCACTTGAAATTACCGCTGTCAATAATTATACCGCTTATGGCATTTCCACCGCCGTTAATGTACTTTGATGTAGAATGAACTACGATATCTGCACCGTGATCTATTGGATGTACAAGGCACGGTGTTGCGGTTGTGCTATCAATAATTAATGGGATATTATGCTGATGTGCAAGCATAGAAACGCTTTCTATATCAACAATATCAAGTGCCGGATTTCCGATAAGCTCGGCAAATATTGCCTTTGTTTTTTCAGTTATGAGCGGTTCTATTTCATCAATACAAACCCGCTTTACAAAATGAGTTGTAATTCCGAATGCCTTTAAATCTTCGAATAAATCAATAGTTCCTCCAAAAAGACCCGAACCTGCTATGATTTCATCGCCTGCTTTAAGTATGTTTAAAAGTGACATTGTAACTGCCGCCATACCAGACGAACAAGCCACCGCACCAATTCCGTTTTCAAGTGATGCTATTCGCTTTTCAAAGGAATCAACAGTAGGATTGCTTATTCTTGTATAGGCAAAACCCGGTGCTCTATTATTAAATATTTTTTCAAGCTTCTCGGGAGATTCATGTGAAAAAGCACTTACCTGATAAATTGGTGTTACAGTAGCGCCGGTAGACGGGTCACTACTAAAATTTTTGTGAAGTAATGCAGTATTGAATTTCATATTATCACCTGCTTTATACTGCGTATATTAAGAAATAATTACTATTATATAAATTGTGTTACCGATATTATAACCTACTTAACATAGTAATTCAATAGGTTTTATGAATTTTCGTAGTATTGCATAGTATTATTATAGGTTTTTGGGTTATTTATGGAGATTTAATAATATTGTTTTTCTTATAATTATATGATATACTACTAATAAGATATGTTTTATATGCAATGAAAGGAGCTGACAGTATGAAAATTTCAACAAAAGTTGAATTCGGCATTATCGCAATGATAGATATAGCAATTAATTCGGAAAGTAACAACGCAGTAACTGTTTACAGCATTTCAAAGCGTCAGAATATTTCGGGTAAATACCTTGAACAAATACTTCCCGTACTCAGACAGGCACATTTAATTCACGGCTTAAAGGGTTCAAAAGGAGGTTATGTTCTTACAAAACCTGCTGAAGAAATTACATTTAAGGATATTATCAACGCACTTGATATTACGGTTTTAAGCGATGTATATTTTTCTTCCCAGAGTGAGTCAGATATAGCGGATACCGTAAATGATAATTTGTGGAATAAAATGACCGATTATATGAGAAAGTTTACCGAAAAACTTACTCTTGCAGATATTATTGAAGAATACCATAAATCTATTGAAGAAAAATCAGAACAACTAATGTACTATATTTAAATATAAAAAAAATCGTCGGAATGTTTCCGACGATTTTTTTATGTGATACTAATTTCCAGTATAAGATTAGTATTATATATTATATTTTAAAATTTGAAATTACATCACAGGTATATTCAATATCTTTGTCACTGTGTACAGCAGACACAAACATCGCTTCAAACTGTGACGGTGCTGAATAAATTTTATTTTCAAGCAAATATGAATAAAATAACGCAAATTTCTCTGTATCCGATGTTTGGGCAGTATTATAATCAATAACTTTTTTATCGGTAAAAAATGCTGTCAACAATGAACCCTCTCGATTGACATTTAGTCCTGCTTTTATCATTGCGGTTTCAAGTATCTTGGCTTTTTTATCAAGCTCTGAATAGAGATTTTCATTTCGCTCTAACGCTTTTAATGTTGCAATACCTGCCGAAACCGCAACAGGATTTCCTGAAAGTGTACCTGCCTGATATACCGAACCCAGAGGTGCAACACATTCCATAACTTCACTTTTTCCGCCATACACTGCAAGAGGCATTCCTCCTCCTACAATCTTTCCCAGTGTTGTTAAATCAGGAATAACTCCATAGTATTGCTGCGCTCCGCCAAGTGAAAGTCGGAAACCTGTTATCACTTCGTCAAAAATTAAAAGTGAACCGTTCTTTTTTGTAATATCACGCAAAAACTGTAAAAATCCTTCTTTGGGCGGAACTACTCCCATATTTGCCGCACAGGGTTCAACAATAACACAGGCAATATCATCTGCGTATTCATCAAACAGCTTTTCAACCGATAATTCGTCATTATAGACCGCTGTCAGCGTATTGTCTGTATATGACTTTGGAACACCTGCGCTGTCGGGAATTGAATTTGTAAGAAGTCCCGAACCTGCCTTTACAAGAAGTCCGTCGGAGTGTCCGTGATAACAACCCTCAAATTTTACGATTTTATCTCGGTGAGTATATCCTCTTGCCGCTCTGATTGCACTCATAACTGCTTCTGTTCCCGAATTAACAAGGCGAAGCATTTCCATTGAATGAATGTGCTTTTGTATTAAATGTGCAATTTCGATTTCTGCCTCGTGGCAAGCACCGAATGTCAGTCCTTTATCACAGGTTTTCTTAACCGCCTCTATAACTTCAGGATTGCTGTGACCAAGTATATTCGGTCCCCATGAGCAGACATAATCAATATATTCATTGCCGTCAACATCATAAATTTTGCTTCCCTTTGCATGGTCAATGAACAGTGGTGTTCTGCCTACATTGCGACAGGCACGAACAGGACTGTTTACTCCGCCGGGCATAAATTTCAAGGCTTCGCTATACAGCTTTTTGGATTTTTCTGTGTTCATAACTCTTCCTCCAGCCATTGTGCAACATCAAGTGCATGATAAGTAATGATAATATCTGCGCCTGCACGCTTAATAGCAATCATATTTTCCATAACAATCCGCTTTTCATCAATCCAACCGTTTTGTGCCGCCGCTTTTACCATTGAATACTCTCCGCTGACATTGTATGCCGCAAGCGGAAATTCATAACGGCTCGCCTCTTTGATAACATCAAGATAAGCAAGTGCAGGCTTGACCATAACCATATCTGCACCCTCTGAAATATCGTCTGCAATTTCTCTGAGTGCCTCTTTGCCGTTTGCACAGTCCATTTGATAGGTTTTTCTGTCACCAAAACAGGGCGTAGAGTCTGCCGCATCACGGAACGGTGAATAATAGGCTGACGCAAACTTTGCACTGTATGCCATAATCGGAACATCAATAAATCCGTTTTCATCTAAAGCTTGTCTGATAGCCGCAACTCTGCCGTCCATCATATCAGACGGTGCAATAATATCGGCCCCTGATTTTGCAAGGCTGACTGACATTTTAGAGAGTAACGGCAAAGTCTCGTCATTGAGAATTTTATCGTTCCTCACAACTCCGCAATGACCGTGAGATGTATATTCGCACAGGCAAACATCGGCAATAACAAGCAATTCGGGATATTTCTTTTTTATATAGCGGATTGCCTGTTGCGTAATACCATTTTCATCATATGCAGAGCTTGCAAGCTCATCTTTATGCTTTGGAATACCGAAAATCAACACTCCGGGAATTTTACTTTTCTTTATCTCACATAAAATTTCATCAAGCATATCAATGGAATACTGATATATACCCGGCATGGAAGGAACGGGATTTTTAATATTTTCTCCCTCTGCTACAAATATAGGATAAATCAAATCGTCTGTACTTATATGTGTTTCACGCACAAGCCTGCGCATTTGACTATTTACCCTGAGTCGTCTGAACCTGTTCATTTTATACCTCCCGTAAAATTGTATCTGTAATTCCATCTACATTGCTTGTTTTGGAAATCTGAAAATCATTTATATTATGTTTTCTCAAGACATTTGCGGTAATCTCACCAATGCAGATTATTTTAGTTTTCGGAGAAATTTTATATCCGTTTTCAAAGAACGCATTAACTCCCGACGAGCTTGCAAATGTAATAAAATCTGTATTAATCTGAGTGTTATCAGTAATTTCCGTATTGCTCAGCACATCATAAGTTTTAATATCATCATAGTTTATGTTGTTGTCAGTAAGGATTTCCGACAGCTCTGCTGAGCCCTGCTCTGCTCTTAAAATAAGCACCTTTTCATTTTGTAAAACTCTTTCTGCAAGCTGATTTCCAAGTGCTTTTGATGTGTAGCTTTCAGGAATAAGGTCTGCAAATATTCCGTATTTTTCAAGCACGCTTGCAGTACCGCTGCCGATTACCGCAATCTTTATTTTTGCAAGTTTTCTTATATCAATTTTAAGCTTATTAAGTCTGTTTAAAAAAATCTCTGCTCCGTTTATGCTTGTAAGCACAATCCAGCTATAGTCAGTTATACTCATAAGAGCATTATCAAGTTGAGAATTATCACGGTATTCGATTACATTAAGATAATCAAGTTTTTTAATACTCGCTCCCAACTTGATAAGCTGGGATGACATCTTGCTTGTAAATCTTTTTGTTCCTGTAACTGTAACCGAAATATTTTGTAAAGGCAGAGAAAGTGTCTGTGAAAAATCAAAGTTTGCAACATCTCCTACTACTATAATTGCAGGAGCTTTTAAATTTTGTTTTTCTGTATCTTCCGCGATATTTTTTAATGTACTTCTTACAACCTGTTGGTTTGTACTTGCACCGTTTGAAATTACAGCCGCAGGAGTATTTTCTGCTTTACCGTTTTTAATAAGACTATCTGTAATTTGTTTTAAATTTTTAAGTCCCATTAAAAATACTAAAGTTCCGTCAAGTCTTGCATAAGCGCTCATATTTTCAGGGAGCAAATCATCTGCTGTATGACCTGTTATTATATGAAAGCTTCGGCTTAATTTGCGGTGAGTAACAGGTATTCCTGCAAGTTCAGGCACTGCGATTGCAGATGAAATTCCCGGTACAACTGCGTATTCAATATTATTCTCTTGCAAGGATAAGATTTCTTCTCCTCCTCTGCCAAAAACAAATGGGTCTCCGCCCTTTAGGCGAACAACGATTTTACCCTCTTTAGCTTTTTCTACAAGGAGTGTATTGATATTTTCCTGTGTTTCACTGTGACACCCTGCACGCTTGCCGACACAGATTTTTTCAGCATTATCGGGTGCAAAATCAAGGAGACTGCTATCAATCAGACTGTCATATATAACTACATCGCACTGCTCGATTAAGCTTTTTCCCCTAAGTGTTATTAAATCATAACTGCCGCAACCTGCACCAACAAGATACACCTTACCTAATGTACTCATAGCTTTGAAACCAACTCCTCTGCAAGACTAAATCGGTTTGGAATAATCTCTTTGCCACATACAGTTTTCTCGCTGTCCTTAGACAAAGTAATTAAAATTTCATTATTTTGAACATATGAATAAGCGCCCAAAGGCATACCGCAATCGGCATTTAAAAGCTTTAATATATACCGCTCTGTTTCAAAAGACAAAAATGTATTTTCATCATTTATTGCTTTTATTATGGGGGTTATAAAGTCCTCTTTCCTGCTTTCTACGGCAATTATACCCTGACAGGACGCAGGCAGAAATTCAGTATACTCAAAAGGAGTAAAATCAAATTTTTCATTTGAATTCAAGCCTAATCTTTCAAGCCCTGCCGCTGCAAGTATTATACCGTCATATTCTCCGTTTTCAAGCTTATTAAGGCGGGTATCTACATTTCCTCTTATATTCTCAAAGCTTACATTAGGGTAGAGCCTTTTAAGATTCAGTCTGCGCCTTAAACTACCTGTTCCTATGATAAAATCGGCATTATTTTTTATGGGATTATCCTTTTTTGTAACAAGAACATCTCGGTAGTTACCACGCTTTAAAACACCTGAAATTTCAAGTCCCTGAGCAAGCGAAACCGGCAAATCCTTTGCACTATGTACCGCTACATCTATAACTTTATTTTGCAGAGCCTTTTCTATTTCGGACACAAAAACGCCCTTACCTCCAATTTCGGTAAGTGGCTTATCAAGTATTTTATCGCCTGTTGTGCTTATATGTACAATCTCAATTTCAGTATCGGGAAATGTATTACAAATTTCATTTGCAACCATTTGAGTTTGTGCAAGAGCAAGCTTGCTCTTCCTTGTTCCGATTTTAATTTTCATTATTTAAAATCCTCTATTATTTTTAAAATTTTTTCTTCGCTTACATTTTCTATATTTTCAAGACAGATTTTAAGAATATGTTCAAAAGCTTTTTTTCTTTTTTCTTCCGATTTTATTTCGGTCTTAATCAGCAATCGGTAGTTACTGAGAACATCTATAATTTTATCGCTGTTATTATCAATGGAATTTTCAATCTTCTCACGCAAAAAACGAGAGTACAAGGGACTTTTCCCCGAAGTTGAAATTCCTATAGTTACATTATCCTTTTTAACTAAAGCAGGAAAAATAAAACCGCATTTTTCTTTATCGTCAACTGTATTTATAAAAATATTTTTACTTTTGCAAAGGTTAAAAATATTGGCATTAAGCTGATTATCGTCAGTTGCACTTATAACCATAAAAGCGTTATCAATATCAGCATTCCGAAACTCTCTATTAACAATTTCAACTTCTGCCATTGTGCTTAATTCATTGCATATCTCAGGTGCAACAACCGTTATTTGCGGTTTAAAAGGCAATAACTTCTCCACCTTTCTTAAGGCAACGGTTCCGCCACCTACAACAACGCATTTTTTATTTTCTATATCAATATAAAACGGAAAATATCCCATATTCACACCTGATTTTCAAAGGTTTTAAGAATATTAATAAAAGCAGAAAATTCCTCTGCGGATGATTCTGACTTCATTCTGTAGATAAGCTCTTCAAGGGGCTTGTCCGCAAGACCTTTCTTTACTCTATCAAGTAAAGGCAAAAAATAGTGAAAAATCAAATCCTTTTTAAGCGTATTAATTTCATCAGCGATTATTTCTTTTGCAGTATCTACACTATCAAGTTTTAAAGCATTGTTTTCCTTTGCAAGCTGTTCAAAATAATCTATATTAATAAGGCTTGCACCGCTTAAATCAGTAATTGATTTATCTATATCGGGAGGAACTGCAAGATCTATAAAAAGTCGTTTTTTATTATCCGATATATGCTTTTTTAAGTCGTAGAGTGTAATTGTATAGTGAGGACTTGATGTAGCGCTTATAATACAGTCTGAGTTTTCAATGTATTCATATCTTTTCTTATAATCGACTGTTTCAATCCCCATATGTTCTATGAATTTAAGATTTGAATTATGATGTCTCAAAGTTACTCTTACCGACACATTTTTATGTGAAGCAAGGTTTTTCAGAACGGTAGTTCCTATTTTTCCGCTGGCACCTATTACAAGTACGCTTACATTCTCCTTACACTTTGCCGCCTCGTTTGCCGCAAGGGTCGCTACAGAAACTGAGGTTTTAGACAGAGCAGTTTCTGTTTTTATCTTTTTTGCACAGGCAAATGCCGCCTGAAAAATCATATTCAGCTCATAGGACACGGTATTATTTTCTTTAGCAAATAAATATGCAGACTTTGTTTGCCCTAAAATTTCATCTTCACCTATTACCATTGAGTCAATACCGCAGGCAACCTTAAAAAGATGAGAAATTGCATTATCTTTGTAAAAGAACAGCAAATGCTTTGAAAGCAAATCTTCTGTAATTCCTGCATATTCCGCAAGAGCAACGATAACGCTTTTCTCAGAGTATTTTTCCCCGCAAAAATAGACTTCTGTTCGGTTACAGGTACAAAGCACAACACATTCGGATACACAACCGCTTTTTATCAGCTCTGATGAAATTTTATTACGGACATCTTCGGAAAATGCAAGTTTTTTCCGCAATTCAATATCGGCACTTTTATAGCTGACGCTGATACAATACAAGATATACACTCCTCTTTATAATACTAATCTTAAATAGAATAGTATAAGTACCATTTTAATACCGTATGCAACTTTCGTCAACTGTTATATAATTAAAAGGCTGTAAGGTTAAAATCATACAGCCTTTTTAACTATTTATAAAGTAAACGCAAAGATTAAATAACAACATATTCTTCTCTGAGCGATTGATTTTCAAGCAAACGTGCTTCATCACCTGAGGTCACAAAAACTCTGTAAACAAATACATCTACCGTTTCTCCAACCGAAACAGGCGCTAAATCAAGACCTCTTTTTGCAATTAAAACGGTATCGTTTGTACGGACTTTGAGCTCAATATTGTCGCCTCTGAAAGAAATTTTTTCTACTACGCCCTCAGTTGCCGAGCTTTTATACGGTTGCTGTTCGCTTTTCTTTGTAACCTTTACAAACTCGGGACGCACAAATGCCTTATCAACATTTTCAATCTTTTCAAAGGTTCTGAATCTTGTGTAATCGGGAAGTTCCGACGGCTGACCGAAGAATGAAGCAGTAAAAGCTGTTTGAGGATTTTGATAAACCTCAAGAGGCGAACCCTTTTGCTCGATTCTGCCTAAGTTTGTTACGATGATTTCATCGGCAACCTCAATAGCTTCGTCCTGGTCGTGAGTTACAAAAATACTTGTAACTCCTAACTTTTCAATCATATCTTTAAGCCAGCTTCTAAGCTCCTGCCTTACCTTTGCGTCTATTGCGGCAAAAGGTTCGTCAAGCAAAAGCAGTTGAGGATTAGGTGCCAAAGCTCTTGCAAAAGCAACTCTCTGTCTTTGACCGCCTGAAAGCTGACTGGGATATCTATTTTCAAGACCTTCAAGGTTAATAAGCTTTATAAGCTCTCTAACTCTTTCGTCAATAAACTTTTTATCTTTTTTCTGGGTTTTAAGTCCGAAAGCGATATTATCATATACAGTCATATAACGAAACAATGCGTAACTCTGAAACACAAAGCCTATACCACGCTTGCTTGCAGGAATGTTATTGACTACCTTGCCGTCGATTATAATTTCACCGCTGTCAGGAGTTTCAAGACCTGCAATCATTCTTAAAATAGTGGTTTTTCCGCTTCCGCTGGGGCCTAAAAGCCCTATAAGCTTTCCTTTTTCAATGCCGAAACTTACATTATCCGACGCCTTATAATCACCGAACTTTTTATTTATATTTTTAAGCTCTACATACATATCGTTCACCCTACTTATCCTTTCTTGTACTGTTCCTGCTCTTGGTTCTGAACTCCAGAATATTTCGGAGAATAAGAACTACTACCGCAATTAAAACAAGAAGCGATGAAACTGCAAATGCCGCGGTAATTGAATCAGCTGAGCCTGCCATATAAAGTGCGTCTATTTCAAGGGGAAGGGTAAAGGTTTTGCCTCTCGTTTTTGAAAGTGCACTTACAGCACCGAATTCTCCCAGTGCTCTTGCCGTACACAGGATAACTCCGTAAAGAAGCGCCCATTTTATATGCGGGAATGTAACCTTTCTGAATATCGTAAATCCGCCCGCTCCCATAATGGCAGCCGCTTCCTCCTCATCTCTGCCGACACTGTTAAGTACGGGAACAATTTCTCTTGAAACAAACGGAAAGGTAACAAATATTGTTGCAAGAACAACGCCAGGAATGGCAAAAACTATTTGAATATCCGTTCCGAGTGCATTATTTATAGACTCGATTATTCCATTTGCCCAACCCAGTCTGCCGAAAGTCATAATAAACGCAAGACCTGCGATTACAGGAGAAATCGAGAAAGGAACATCAATAAGCGTAGAAAGAACATGCTTACCCCTAAAGGTAAATTTAGTAAGCAGCCACGCAGCCACAACGCCGAATGCAGTATTTACTATAACCGAAATAACCGTTGCAAACAGCGTTACTCCAAGGGATGATATAACATAGTCTGTTGAAAGAGCACTAAAATAAAACTCAAATCCCTGTTTGAGAGAATTGATTATAATTGAAATAATAGGCAATACAAGCAAAAACACAATAAATATAACACTTATGCCAATAAGTATATATTTTGTTCTTTTTCTTGCCTTTATTTCCTTTTTATCATGTATTTCCACTATTCTCCCCCCTTATCTTAGGCTGACGCGTTTAGCATGTCGAATCTGGATAATATTAATTGCAAACAAAAGTACAAAAGATATTATCAGAAGTACAAGAGCAATAGCAGCCGCTTCATCATACTTCGTACGCTCAAGCTTTTGCATTATAACATAGGACACGACCTGTGTACCGTTCTTTGCACTGTTACCGGAAATATAGATAACGCTTCCGTATTCTCCGATACCTCTTGCGAGTGCAAGACCGAAGCCTGTCAGCAGAGCAGGGAAAAGCTCAGGAAAAATAACCTTCCAAAATGTTCTTCGTCTGCTTGAACCGAGCATATGAGCTGCCTCCTCATACTGACCGTCTATTTTTTCAAGAACAGGCTGAACTGCTCTTACCGTAAAAGGTATTCCTATAAAAACAAGTGCCAAAACAATTCCTAAATGAGTGTATGAAACATCTATTCCTATACTCGATAAATAGCTTCCCGGAAAACCCGTGTCTGAATACATCTTGGAAAGTGTAATACCTGCAACTGCCGTGGGCAATGCAAACGGAAGCTCGATAAGACCGTCAAGTATCCTTTTGCCCGGAAAATCATATTTCACAAGTACCCATGCAAGTATAAGTCCGAAAACCGCATTTATAAATGCAGCTATAGCAGAACATACAATACTTGTACCAAAAGCTGATAATACATTTTTTGCAGTAATAAGTGACCAGAACTCTGACGGCGAAATCTTGAACGAATAAACCAGTACCGACGCAAGCGGTATCAGCACAAGCAGGGAGAGCATAGCTACCGTTATGCCGAATGTCAACCTGTATCCCGGTATAACTCTGACCTGTTTAGCTCGTTTTTTTAATACCATATTTTACGATCCTCCTGATGTATAAATCTGCCGTATCCCTCAAATGTGGATACAGCAGATTCTATTTCGTGTTTTATTAGCCACCGTAGATCTCGTCAAAAATAGCTCCGTCATCAAAGAACTTTTCATACGCAGCATTCCAACCGCCAAAATCGTCTATTTTGCAGAGATTTACA
Organism: Ruminococcus sp.; assembly: GCA_022510955.1. Classification (GTDB taxonomy): domain Bacteria; phylum Bacillota; class Clostridia; order Oscillospirales; family Acutalibacteraceae; genus Ruminococcoides. The sequence continues at coordinate 19,967 of JAFLSM010000033.1, forward strand.
TTAAGGTCAAATTTATCGCTGAAAGAGTTAAGAATTTCTTCATTTGTAGGTCTGTAACCGTTTTCACCGATAATCTTCTGTGCTTCCTCAGTGTAAAGATATTCAAGATATTCCTTTGCAACATCCTGAGTACCGTTTTTATCGGCATTTGCATCTACAATAGCAACACTTGGCTGAGCAAGAATTGAGATACTCGGAGTAACTATTTCAAATTGATCAGGATATTCAGCAACACTGTTGATAGCCTCGTTTTCCCATGCGATAAGTACATCGCCCTGTCCGTTTTCAACGAAAGTAGTTGTTGCACCTCTTGCACCAGAATCCATTACTGTAACATTTTCATAAAGTTTTCTTACAAAATCCTTTGCTTTTTCCTCGTCATTGTTATTATTATCGAGCGCATATTTCCATGCTGCAAGGAAGTTCCAGCAAGCACCGCCGCTGCTCTTTGGATCAGGATTGATTATCTCAACGCCGTCCTTTATAAGGTCGTTCCAATCCTTAAGATTTTTCGGGTTACCCTTACGAACCAAAAAAACAATGGTAGATGTGTATGGTGAAGAGTCAAGGTCAAATTCACTGAGCCAGCCACTGTTGATAAGACCTGCCTCTTCTACAAGAGTTATGTCGTGCTCAAGCGCAAGGGTTACAACATCTGCGTCTGCACCCTCGATAACCGAACGAGCCTGCTTACCCGAACCGCCGTGTGACTGAACTATCTCTATGTCAGAACCGTGTTCCTCTTCATAATACTTTTTAAAAATCTCGTTATACTGCTGATAAAGCTCTCTTGTTGGGTCATAGGAAACATTTGTAATTGTTACCTTTCCTGCCTGTGCAGTATCGTTGCTGCTGCCATTGTTATCGCTTGATGAACCGCAGCCTGCTAAAGCTGTTCCTGTAAGTAATGTTGCTAAAATCAAACTGATGATTCTCTTTTTCATGATATATAAACTCCTTTTGTAAAAAACTATATTATGCAATTTATTGTTTAGTAACATACTGTTTCAAAATCAACAGTATGAAATTCCTCCTGTCGAGAAAAATGAACTGTTGCACATTCGACCGTTTCTCCAGTTATGGCGCAGTATTAATACAAAATGTCTTAAAGAATTCTTATTCATTCTGTAAACCGCCTTTCTTTATATAAACAATAAAACATATTACGTTTAGAATTATGTAAGCAAAGCAATAATAATTTAAGTTCAAAACTCAATACCTACTATTTTCATATGTTTTATATGTTTTTACTGTACTTTTATTATATTCATGTATATTTTATTTGTCAAGTCAAATAAACCTATTATTTACATATGTTTGATATGTTTGTATAGGCATACAATTTATGCAATCATTTTAGATGTTTTGTGTGAATATTACCAATGCTATTTTTATAATAACATTTGAGGCGTATAAAAAAAGCAACCGCTTTATTTAAAACGGTTGCTCAAATTTTAGATAATTATTTAGATAATAAAATTATTTAACTCATATAAAGTTCCAATTACATATACATTTCTTTTCTTCTGAGATTTATATAGGGTCTATTTTCTCTTGATTTTTTACAAAGTGACAAGTCAATTTCACAGGTTATAAGCTGTTCCTGATTATCTGATTTAAAAATAAGATTTCCGTCACAGTCTGCTATAAGCGACTGTCCTGCAAATTCCATACCGCCCTCTTTACCAACTCTGTTGCACATAGCAATAAAAACATTATTTTGATATGCCTGAGTTCGTATTTCCCATTCAAACATTTCCAGAGGTTCTCCTATTATATTTGCTGTTGGAATAATTATCAGCTCTGCACCTTGCAGTGCACAGGTACGAATACTTTCAGGCAAATGTCTGTCAAAACAAATTACGATTCCCACTCTGCCAAAGGCTGTATCATAAACCTTGAAACCGTCCTCTGACGGGGTATAGTAGTCCTGCTCGTAAAAATTTTCAGCCTGCATAATATGTACCATTTTTGAAATTCCGAGCAAATTTCCGAATTTATCAATTATAAGAGACATATCATATTTTTTACCGTTTTCCTCAATATACAAATTCGGAGAAAGATACAAGCTGTATTCCTTGCATTTGCTCATTAAATCTTTTATTTTAGAATCTTCAAAAGATAAAGTAAATTCTGAAATATCTTTACCGAAAATATTATGAATATCATTTTTTCTGTACTGAGGAAAAAAGGGCGTCCATTGAATTTCAGGAAAGAAAAGCATATCACATTCTTTTGATTTTTCCATATATTCCAAAGTTTTTTGATAGTTTAAATCTAAATCATTAAAAACTGAAATTTGTGCCATAGCAAGCTTCATTTTTACACCTACAAAAATAAATTTATGAATTTGTATTATTCAAAGAGATTTTAACAATATACATACAAAATGTCAACAAATGGATATGTAAAATTTTATGCACACATTCTGTTATTTTATATTTTAAGCGATATTATAGCCTTGAACCTTGATTAATTTTGTGCTAAAGTTAATTTATTACAAAATTCAAAGGAATGGTAAAATGAAAAATATTATTGACAGTTCGTTTTTCGATAAAGAGTATAATAGAAAAAATACAGGGGCCTTAAAATATGATGCTGACATCCACACTACATATCAAGGTGACCTTATACCTATGTGGATTGCAGATATGGATTTTAAAACTGCTCCGCAAATTGAAGAAGCACTTGTAAAAGAAGCTCAAAGCGGAATATATGGATATAACATCACCGACAATGAATATGACCTTCTGCTTAAAAATTGGTACATCAAGCGTATGAACTGGAATGTGAACCCTGAGCATAATATAAAAACTCCAGGTGTTGTGTTTGCAATTTCAGCAGCAATAAACGCCTTTACGGATACAGGTGACGCTGTTCTTATATGTCAGCCTGTATACCATCCCTTTGCAAATATAATTAAAGGAAACAATCGCAAGCTTGTAATAAACGAGCTTTTAAATATAAACGGTCATTATGAAATTGATTTTGATGATTTTGAAAGGAAAATAATTGATAACAAAGTAAAGCTTTTTCTGCTATGCTCTCCACACAATCCTGTATCAAGGGTTTGGACAAAGGACGAATTGCTAAAAATTGCAGAAATTTGCCTGAAACACAATGTACTTGTAATTTCAGACGAAATTCATTCAGACTTTGTATTTGGTGGATACAAGCATATTCCATTTGCTTCGCTATCAAAAGAAATTGCAGATATTACAATCACCTGCACAGCTCCGTCAAAAACATTTAACACAGCAGGCTTACAGCTATCTAACATTTTCGTTTCAAATGACAATATACGTAAAATACTTTTAAAGGCATATCAAGCAACAGGATACGGACGTCCAAATAATATGGGAATAACGGCTACAAAAGCCGCTTATAAATACGGAGAAGAATGGCTCAATGCACTGCTTGCATATCTTGAAAACAATGTTAAATTACTTGACAGTATTTTACGCGATACAAACGGAAAGGTCAGATTGATAAAACCTGAGGGTACTTATCTTATGTGGCTTGACTGCCGAAACCTCGAACTAAGCGACAAAGAGCTTGAAAGATTATTTCTTGATAAAGCAGGCGTATGGCTAATTAACGGAAGTACTTTTGGAAAATGCGGAAGTGGCTACATGAGAATGAACATAGCCTGCCCTCAATCAATTTTAAAACAGGCGGCAGAACGCATAGTTAATGCCGTTAAAAATTAATACACATATATCCCATTTTCCTTTCAGAAACCCAATGAAACTTGATATGCTCATTTTTGGTGGTATCTTTACTAACATATGAATATGGTCAATACACACTTTTGCTTTTACTTTCTGTATTCCTTTCCATTTACATAATTCTCGCAGAGTTTCCTATTTTTGCTCTATTTTGTCCATAAAAGATTTTTTCCTTATCTATAGTGCTCTATTGAACCCCCGATATATGAAGGTGTAAAATGAAAGTAGACACGAAAAAAGTGTCTGCTTTCTTTTTTAT
>JAFLSM010000034.1 GCA_022510955.1 Ruminococcus sp.
TACCGCAGAAAGGCTGACGCCTTTCGAGGACAGGGCACGATGTATGACGCAAAATCTGCCTGAAAGATATCCATTTTTAATTGGTGTTTAGTATAAGTATAGATTCTATTCTGTTATGTCCTTATTATATGACGAAGTACGCAATCGTTTTGTCATTATGTGAATGAGAATTTTTAAATTCTTTTGTAAAATTAAAGCGTGAGATTATAAAGTCGGCAGGTTTTGGTCAGTTGCAAAAGAAAAATCATATTTTACCAAAAACGAAGGCCAATTTTGCACCAAGCAGAAAAACTTGCTTGCAAAACCGTGATTTTAGCAATTAAAATATTGTATGTAAAGCAAATTTGAATTATAATAAAAAGGTATTTGAGAAAAAGAGGGATAAATATATGATAATTATGTCGGTGGATTTAGGAAAAGCAAGAACAGGTATAGCAGTGTGTGACAAAACAGAATTTCTTGCATCACCGTACAAGGTGATTTTTGAAAAATCTCCGCAAAAGCTATCGGAAAAAGTGGCAGAAACTGCAAAAGAAACGAAGGCAGAGTTGATTGTGGTAGGCTTGCCGAAAAATATGGACGGCACCGAAGGCGAAAGTGCAATAAACGCCAGAGTATTTGCTCAAAATCTGACTGAAATAACAGGAATTAAGACTGTTATGCAGGACGAACGGGGAACAACGATAACTGCACACAGCTTTTTGAACAGTACGAATACCAGAGGAAAAAAACGCAAAAATGTGGTGGATGAGGTTGCCGCAACAATCATTTTGCAGGATTATCTGGACAAAAGGCATAATCAAAGCAATCAGTAATTAGGGAGAATATTAATACCCTCCCCTACTATTGTGTATCACAAAACGAAGTTTAAGCTTTGGGATACTGCTTTTTAAATAAATCATACTTATGAAACGGTGAAAAAAATAATGAGAAATATGATATTACGCAAAATTTTTTCTGCGTGGAATTACATTCAAACATTTGTAAAATGGATTATCATTGCATCACTTACGGGTGTACTCGGTGGACTGATTGGTACGGCATTCAGTCATTGCATAACTTATGCAAATAAAATAAATAATGAAAATTGGTGGATTGTGCTGACAATGCCCTTAGGCGGTTTAGTTATTGCAGCACTTTACAAATTAAGCAAAATTAAGGACAGTCTTGATACCAATTTGGTGCTTAATTCAATTCGCACCAAAGGCTATGTGCCGTGGGTGATGTCACCGCTGATTTTTGCAGGAACGGTAATCACTCACCTTGTTGGCGGTTCGGCAGGTCGTGAGGGTGCAGCCTTACAGCTTGGAGGAAGTCTTGGTTCAGTTGTCGGCAGAGTGCTTAAGCTTGATGAAAAAGATATGCACCTTGCAATTATGTGCGGAATGAGCAGTGTTTTTTCGGCACTGTTTGGCACACCGATTACGGCGGCTTTCTTTGCACTTGAGGTAATCAGCGTTGGAGTTACCTATTATTCTGCACTTGTTCCCTGCTTTGTATCGTCAATAGTGGCGTATTTTCTGGCAATAAATTTGGGCGTCCAACCTATGCGTTTTAATGTGGACAATGTTTTGCCTGAAATTACTATCGGTACACTTGCACAGGTAATCGGACTTTCCGCTGTATGTGCAGTAGTCAGCATTGTGTTCTGCGTAGCTATGCGAAAAAGCACAAAATATGCACCAAAGATAATTAAAAATGATTATCTGCGAGTTGTTTTGGGTGCATTGATTATTGTTGGTCTGACATTTTTAATCGGCAATCGTGACTACAACGGTGCTGGTTCGCAAATTATTACCAATGCACTCGGCGGAATTGCAAAGCCTGAGGCGTTTGTAATGAAAATTATCTTTACTGCTGTCACCATAAGCTGTGGATTTAAAGGCGGTGAGATTGTGCCCACGCTCTTTATCGGCTCAACCTTTGGCTGCGTATTTGGCCCTGTAATAGGACTTGACCCGTCGTTTTCGGCAGCAATCGGATTTATCTGCCTATTCTGCGGAGTGATAAACTGCCCTCTCGCCTCTATACTTTTGAGCGTTGAGGTGTTTGGTGCAAGCGGTCTGATTTTCTTTGCGATTGGTGCCTCAGTTGCATATATGCTGAGCGGATATTACGGACTATACAGCGGTCAGAAGATTTTATATTCCAAGCTTAAAGCAGAGTATATCAATATTAACGCAAAGTAGAAAATAAATCATACTTCCCTTTTCACAAAGAATTTATTCAAAGCATATGTAATTTACTATCTGCAATTTTATGGTTAAGTTTTATACAATCTAAAACGGCGAAGTCCCAAAAATGGACTTCGCCGTTTGATTTTATAAAAATATTATTTTTTTCTAAATCCGTCCTTAAGACTTACACTGCGGTTGAACACCAAGTGTTCAGGTGAGCTATCCTTGTTGTCAACACAAAAATATCCGAGTCGCATAAACTGAAAACTCTGCGGTGCCGTTGCAGACGCAAGATTTTTCTCTGCTTTACAATTTGTGAGCACCTCAAGAGAGTTCGGATTAAGATAGTCAAGGAAGTTTCTGTCTCCCACATCAGGGTCAGGCACTGTAAACAGATTGTCATAAAGTCTGACCTCGGCATCAGCATAATTATTTGCGTCAACCCAGTGAATTGTGCCTCTAACCTTTCTGCCGTCAGGTGTGTTTCCGCCCCTTGTCTGCGGATCATACTCAGCATAAACCTCAACGACATTGCCGTTTTCGTCCTTTTTACAGCCTGTGCATTTTACAATATACGCAGACTTAAGTCTAACTTCATTACCGGGATAAAGCCTCTGATACTTCTTGATTGGCTCTTCCATAAAGTCCTCTGCCTCAATAAAGCACTCACGGCTGAATGTTACGGTACGAGTTCCATCCTCAGGGTGGTTAGGATTATTCTCAACCTCAAATTCTTCAGACTGTCCCTCGGGATAGTTTGTAATAACAAGCTTAATCGGATGCACAACACACATAACACGCTGTGCAGTTTCATTAAGGTCATCACGCAGGCAATGCTCCAAAAAGCTGTATTCAACGATTGAATTAACCTTTGAAACACCTATCTGGTCAATAAATGAGCGAATTGACTTTGGTGTGTATCCTCTTCTGCGTAAACCGCAAAGTGTAGGCATTCTCGGATCATCCCAACCGCTCACATAACTTTTTTCTACAAGCTCACGCAGTTTACGCTTTGACATAACTGTGTTGTTAATGCCAAGACGTGCAAACTCAATCTGTCTTGGCTTGCTTGGTGTGGTAATATTGTTGATTACCCAATCATAGAGCGGACGATGGTCTTCAAACTCAAGTGAACAAAGGCTGTGAGTGATACCCTCGATTGCGTCCTCAATAGGATGAGCAAAGTCATACATAGGATAGATACACCACTTGTCGCCTGTACGATGGTGAGTAAGGTGATTAATTCTGTAAATTACAGGGTCACGCATATTAAAGTTGCCTGATGCAAGGTCAATCTTGGCACGCAGGGTCATTTTGCCGTCCTCAAATTCGCCGTTCTTCATTCTCTCAAACAAATCAAGACTTTCTTCAATAGGTCGGTCACGGAACGGACTTTTAGCAGGAGTCTGCACATCACCACGATATTCCCTTACCTGATCGGGTGTAAGCTCACAAACATAGGCAAGACCTTTTTTGATAAGCTCAACTGCAAATTCATACATTTGGTCAAAATATTCTGACGCATAGAAAAATCTGTCATCCCAATCAAAGCCGAGCCACTTGATGTCCTCTTTGATTGCATCAACATATTCAACATCTTCTTTTGTAGGGTTTGTGTCGTCCATTCGCAGATTGCAAATGCCGTTATATTTTTCGGCTGTGCCAAAGTCAATGCAGATAGCCTTAGCGTGACCGATATGAAGATATCCGTTCGGCTCGGGAGGAAAACGGGTGTGAACCTTTTTACCCTCGTATTTGCCGCCCTCGGCAATATCCTCTTCAATAAAACTGTGAATGAAGTTACTGTTCATAACCTCATTTTCTGTACTCTTTATTTCTTCAGCCATTAAAAACTGTCCTTCCGATTTTAATATATACTATAAGATTTCTAAAGCTTATTTCAGTTCAGCTTTTCAAGTCCTTTTTCAAGTCTGTTGAGTGCCTCTTCTCTGCCGAGAATGTCAAGTATTTCAACTGCACCACCCGGGGTTACTGTCTTGCCTGCTGCTGCAATACGAACAGGCCACATTACAGTGCCGTTTTTAAGTTCTTTCTGGGCAGCCATATTAATAAGGCAATCGTGAATTGCTGTGCTTGTCCACTCAGGCATTGCCTTGAGTCTTTCATAAGCCTCTTTAAGAACAACAGGAGCGTTTTCAAGATTGGTTTTGCTCTTTTTATTTACGAACAAATCTGTGCCGTACTCAGGTAATTCTGCAAAAAAGTCAATCATTTCAGGAATTTGTGTAAGCTGTGTTGTACGTTTCTGCAAAATCTCGGCAAACTTTTCAAAAGGCATTTGCTTGTCGCCAAACACCTGCTGATAATACGGCATTGCTACCTCGGTGAATTGCTGAGGTGTCATAGCCTTGATGTATTCGCCGTTGAACCATGACAGCTTGTCATAGTCAAAAACTGACGGTGATTTGCTGATACCCCTGATGTCAAATTCCTTTTCAAGTTCTTCAAGTGTGAAAATCTCACGGTTATCCTTTGGACACCAGCCTAAAAGTGCAATATAATTTATGATAGCCTCAGGCAGATATCCCTCGTCAATCAAGTCATAGAAACCTGTTGCACCGTGACGCTTTGAAAGCTTTGACACATTGCCGTCCTCGTCCTTGCCCATAATGAGCGGAAGGTGAATGTAGGTTGGAATTTCCCAGCCGAATGCCTCGTAAAGAAGATTGTACTTTGGTGTTGAGCTTAGGTACTCGCTTCCACGAACAACAAAGTTAATGCCCATTGTATGGTCATCAATTACATTTGCAAAATTATATGTCGGATATCCGTCTGTCTTAATCAAAATCTGATCCTGCAACTCGGTGTTATCAACTGTAATTTCGCCGTAAACCGCATCAACAAAGGTAGTTGATCCCTCGGTAGGCATCTTTTGACGAATTACATACGGCACGCCCTCTGCAAGCAGTCTGTCAATTTCCTCCTGCGGCAAATCACGGCAATGACGGTCATATCCGCCTCCTACGGTTTCGCTCTGAATTTGCTCAAGGCGTTCCTTTGTACAGAAACAGCGATAAGCCTTACCCTCTTTTATAAGCTGTTCAGCATACGGAAGATACATATCCTTGCGTTCCGACTGAACATAAGGGCCAAAGTCACCGCCCACATCAGGGCCTTCGTCATGCTTTAGTCCTGCAAGCTTAAGAGTGTTATATATTACATCAACTGCACCCTCAACAAGGCGTTCACGGTCAGTGTCCTCAATTCTCAGGATAAATTTGCCACCCTGTGACTTGGCAACGAGATACTCATAAAGGGCTGTTCTAAGATTACCAACATGCATAAAACCTGTTGGGCTTGGAGCATATCGTGTGCGTGCATTGTTATTAGCCATAAATTCCCCTCCGCAAAAAAATTACTATACAGATTTAGTATATCACAATAAATCAGTCATTTCAATATTTATATTTGCATACTGCAAATGATTTTGTTGCAGGCATATTTTGACGAATACTTGCCGACACCCCTTCGAAGTAGTATAATATTCTAATAAGATTAGTATTATAATTCACAATCAATATTCGGGAGCTAAACATAAATATGAACAACATACATTTAGAACCCCTTGGAAACGGCATACAAATTTATGTATCGGACAGTTACCACTTTTCAACTGACACAATTTTGCTTGCCGATTTTTCAAAGCCGACAGGAAGAAAAAAATGCGTTGAGCTTGGCACTGGTTGCGGAACAATTCCTCTGCTGTGGTGCAGACACAACAAAACTCTTGACATCACGGCCGTTGAGATTCAAAAAAACGCCTGTGAACTTGCTCAAAAAAGCGTTGATTTAAACAGCCTTAATGACAATATAAAAATTCTAAATTCCGATTTAAAAGAACTTAAAGGTATTCTTCCGTCGGGATATTATGATGTTGTAGTATGCAATCCGCCGTACAAGCTGAGCGGCAGCGGAATTACAAATCCTGAAAATTCTAAGCTGATTGCACGGCACGAAAGCGAATGTACGCTTGACGACATCTGCCAAACAGCATCATCACTTTTGCAGTTTGGCGGAAAATTCTTCATTTGCCAGCGACCCGAAAGGCTTGCAGATGTAATGGAAGCAATGCGAAAATTCTCGATTGAGCCAAAAACTCTACGGCTTGTCCAGCAACGCAGAAACAAAGCTCCGAAGCTTTTCCTGCTTGAGGGCAGACGGGGTGGCAAGCGAGGATTTATGAATGTGCGTGAAACACTGTTTATTGATGACGAAAACGGTAATTTTTCACAAGAGATGATGAATATTTACGGAAGCTACAAGGAGGGCAGAATATGAGCGGAATTTTATATGTAACAGGTACGCCAATCGGCAACCTCGGTGACTTTTCACCAAGAGCCGTGCAGACACTTGAAGAGGTTGACTTCATTGCCGCTGAGGACACAAGAGTTACTTTAAAGCTATTAAACCACTTTGGCATAAAAAAGCCTATGGTCAGCTATTTTGAACACAACAAGCGTGAGCGTGGCGAAATGATTTGTGCACGCATTGAACAGGGAGAAAACTGTGCTATCGTGACCGACGCAGGTATGCCGTGCATTTCTGACCCAGGAGAAGATTTGATTAAGCTGTGCGAGGAACGAGGCATTAAAACCGTGGTTATCCCAGGTCCAAGTGCGGTAATTTCTGCACTTGCAATATCGGGTCTTGAAACAGGCAGATTTACTTTTGAAGGCTTTTTAAGTGTGAACAAAAAAAGTCGAAATGAACATCTGCAAAGCCTTAAAAACGAACACAGAACTATGATTTTTTACGAAGCGCCTCACAAGCTTCCTGCAACGCTTAAAGACTTGTACTCTGCATTTGGCGAACGCAAGCTGTCAATCGTTCGAGAGCTTACAAAAATCCACGAAGAGGTAATTCGCACCACAACAAAATTTGCTGTTGAAAATTACGCCGACGGCAGTCTGAAAGGCGAGTTTGTGCTTGTACTTGAGGGTGCAAAGGCGCAGGAAAACGAAGAGGAGCTTACTCTTGAATACGCTGTTGAAATGGCTAAAAAGCTGATTGAAAGCGGTGAAAAACCAACTGATGCGGCAAAGCAGGCTGCACAGATGACAGGCTTTAAGAAAAATGAAATTTACAGGGAGCTGTTGTGATGACATACGAGATTGCTATTGAAAAAATACATTCACTGCTTACCTTTGGCTCTCGCCCGGGACTTGACAGGATTTTGAAGTTGCTTGAGAGAATGGGCAATCCGCAGGACAAGCTTAAATACATTCACATTGCAGGAACAAACGGCAAAGGCTCAACCTGTGCAATGCTTTCCTCAATGCTTGTGGCGGCAGGATACAAAACAGGACTTTTCATCTCCCCCTATATCACGGATTTCAGGGAGAGAATTCAGATTAACAACTGTATGATTTCTAAACAAGTGCTTACAGATGCCGTTGAAAAAACTTTTCCGCTTGTTGAACAACTAAGCCGTGAGGGAATTGTAATTACAGAGTTTGAATATGTAAACGCACTGCAATTCTATATTCACTCAAAGGAAAAGTGCGACATAGTAGTGCTTGAAACAGGTATGGGAGGTCTGCTTGACTGCACCAATGTAATAAAGCCTCCGCTATGTTCCGTTATTACCACTATCGGACTTGACCACACTGCAATACTCGGTGACACAATAGACAAAATAGCTATGCAGAAGTGCGGAATTATGAAGTCGGGCTCAATAGCCGTAACCTCAAATCAAGAGCCGACTGCTATGAGAATTATTGAGCAAACTGCAATAGAAAAGAGAATTCCGCTTGCAAAAAGCGAGAGTGTTCATCTTGACAACATCAGTCAAACCCTTGCAGATAACTGTTTTGAATACAACGGCACAAAAATCAATTTGCATCTTGCAGGAACACATCAGATTGAAAACTGCAAAACCGCACTTGCAACCATTGAAATATTAAGACTTAACGACCTTATAAGCATTACTGACGAGCAGATTGCAACAGGACTTTCTCGTGCTGAAAATCCTGCAAGAATGGAGCTTTTAAGCAAAAATCCTGTTGTATTGCTTGACGGCGCCCATAATCCGAACGGCATAGAGGCTTTGTGCGGTACAATAAATGAATTTTTGAACGATAAGCATATAATCTGCATTATGGGTATGCTTGCCGACAAGGATATAGACAGCTCACTCTCACTTTTAAAAGGCTCGCTTCACTCAATTTACACTGTTCCTGTCGATAATCCAAGAGCATTATCGAGTGAAGAACTTGCAGAAAAATGCAGGAAAATTTTTGATGATGTAACCTCATTTGATAATGCAGAAAAAGCGTTTGATACTGCTTTTAATCAGGCTCAAAAGGACGGCAGTGCCGTTATAATCTGCGGTTCGCTGTATCTTGCAGGAGAAGTCAGACCATATATCAAAGCAAATATTAATCTGAACGGAGAATTAAAATGATTAAAGGTGCAATTTTTGATATGGACGGCTTGATGTTTGACAGCGAGCGTCTGGTGTGCAGTATTTGGCAAGAGATGATGGACGAAAACGGATATGAATTCAGCGTTGACATCTTCAAGAACACAATTGGCTTGCGACAAGACAAGTCAAAGATATTCTACACCTCGCTTTACGGAAATGACTTTGATTATGACCACTTTAAGGCTCAAAGCCGAGAACGCTTTTACAAGAGAATTGAGCGTGACGGAGTACCGATTAAAAAAGGACTTTTCACCCTGCTTGACTATCTGAAATCGCAGAACATCAAAATGGCCGTTGCAACCTCAACTTCTTCACAAACTGCATTAAAGGTCATCAGAAAAGCAGGTATATATGAATATTTTGACAGCTTTGTCTGCGGTGATGATGTAAAAAACGGCAAACCTCACCCTGAGGTATTTTTGACAGCGGCTGAACGAATAGGTGTTTCGCCCGAAGAATGTATTGCATTTGAGGACAGTATAAACGGAATTAAATCGGCATTTTCTGCAAATATGACAACTGTTATGGTGCCTGACTTTTTACAGCCTACCGATGAAATTAAACCCCAAATCAGCTTTTTGTGCAAAAGTCTTGACGAGGCGATAGATTTTATTGAAAAACACAAAAAATTAATTACTTTATAAACAAACTAAGGACACGGTACGCCGTGTCCTTTCAATTTAATAAACAAAAAAATTTGTAAAATGTGTGTAAAAAACTTTTGTTATCACTTTACAAATCATATCAAAAGTGTTAAAATTACAGTGATACAATGCATATAATGCAGGTATCTTTTTATGTTGAATATAGCGACAGCGTTTCCTTTGTGTCGCTTGAATTTTAAAGGAGGATAAAATCCAATGGCAAGAAAAATGAAAACAATGGATGGTAACAGCGCAGTTGCCCATGTTTCCTACGCATTTACCGATGTAGCTGCTATCTATCCAATTACACCTTCTTCTGTTATGGCTGACCTTACAGATAAGTTTTCAGCACAGGGTGTGAAGAACCTTTTCGGCAGAGAGGTTCAGGTTACTGAAATGCAATCCGAAGGCGGTGCTTCCGGTGCTGTTCACGGCTCACTTGCAGCAGGTGCATTGACTACTACATATACAGCTTCACAGGGCTTGCTCCTTATGATTCCTAATATGTACAAGATGGCAGGCGAACTTTTACCCGGCGTAATTCATGTTTCTGCCCGTGCACTTACAAGCCACGCACTTTCAATCTTTGGTGACCATTCAGATATTTATGCTTGTCGTCAGACAGGTTATGCAATGCTTTGCTCTAACAATCCACAGGAATGTATGGACCTTGCAGCAGTTGCTCACCTTACTGCAATCAAGAGCAGAGTTCCGTTTTTACATTTCTTTGACGGTTTCAGAACTTCTCATGAAGTTCAGAAGATTGAAGAATGGGATTACGAGGATCTCGGCGAAATGCTCGATTGGGACGCTGTTGAGGCTTTCCGTCGCCGTTCACTTAACCCTGAGCATCCTGTAACAAGAGGTACAGCTCAGAATGACGATATCTTCTTCCAGGCAAGAGAAGCTTGTAATAAGTACTACGACGCTGTTCCTGAGGTTGTAGTTGAATACATGAACAAGGTTAATGCAAAAATCGGCACTAACTACAAGCCATTTAACTACTACGGTGCAGAGGACGCAGAGCATGTTATTGTTGCTATGGGTTCAGTTTGTGACTGTGCAGAAGAGGTTGTTGATTACCTCAATGCAGCAGGCGAAAAGGTTGGTCTATTGAAGGTTCACCTTTACAGACCGTTTGTTGCTGATTATATGCTCAGCGAACTTCCAAAGACAGTTAAAACAATTTCTGTTCTTGACAGAACAAAAGAGCCTGGTTCAATCGGTGAACCTCTCTATCTTGATGTTTTGGCTGCTATCAACGACTCAGACTTTGCAGGTGTTAAGGTTTACACAGGCAGATACGGTCTTGGTTCAAAGGATACAACTCCTGCTGATATCGTTGCTGTTTACAGAAACGCAGAAAGCGAAACACCAAAGAAGAGATTTACAATCGGCATCGTTGACGATGTTACAAATCTTTCTCTTCCTCTCAACGAGAACCCTGATACAACTCCAAAGGGTACACAAAGCTGTAAGTTCTGGGGTCTTGGCGCTGACGGTACAGTTGGTGCTAACAAAAACTCAATCAAGATTATCGGTGACAATACTGATATGTACGCACAGGGATATTTTGCATATGACTCAAAGAAGTCAGGCGGTCTTACAGTATCTCACCTGCGTTTTGGTGACACACCAATCAAGTCAACTTACTACATTTCAAAAGCTGACTTTGTTGCTTGTCACAACCCATCATATGTTGATAAATATGATATCGTTGAAGACCTCAAAGAGGGCGGCTCATTCCTTCTCAACTGTCCTTGGGGCATTGATGAGCTTTCAGAGCGTCTTCCGGGCAAGATGAAGAAGATCCTTGCTGACCGCAAGATTAACTTCTATACAATCGACGGTATCAAAATTGGTAAAGAAATCGGTCTTGGCGGCCGTATCAATACAGTATTGCAGTCAGCATTCTTCAAAATTGCAGACATCATTCCTGCTGAAGAGGCAAAGGACTTGATGAAGAAGGCTGCTTACAAATCATACTCAAAGAAGGGTCAGGCAATAGTTGATATGAACTATGCTGCTATTGACCGTGGTATGGAAGACCTTAAAAAGATTGAAATCCCTGCTGAATGGGCTAATGCTGTTGACGACAGTGTAGCTGACAAGATTGACGGTCAGGGTGCTCTTGTTGAATATGTAAACGGCGTATTGAAGCCTGTTAACGAATATAAGGGTAACAAGCTCCCTGTTTCTACATTTATGGATCATGTTGACGGTACTGTTCCAAACGGTTCTTCCGCTTATGAAAAGAGAGGTATCGCTGTTGATGTTCCACAGTGGGAAAGCACTAATTGTATTCAGTGTAACAGATGTGCAATCGTTTGTCCTCACGGCGTAATTCGTCCTGTTGCAATGACAGAGGATGAAGTTGCCGCAGCTCCTATGGAAACAAATGCAATTCCAATGATGGGTCTTGCAGACTTCAAGTTTGTAATGACAGTTTCAACTCTTGACTGTACAGGTTGCGGTGCTTGTGCTCAGGTTTGCCCTGGCAAGAAGGGTGAAAAGGCCCTTGTTATGCAGCCAATCGACACTCAGCGTCCAAAGCAGGCATTGTTTGATTATGCAATTACACTTGATGAAAAGCCTGAAGTTGCTGAGAAATTCAAGTTTACAACAGTAAAGGGCAGCCAGTTTAAGCAGCCACTCCTCGAGTTCTCAGGTGCTTGTGCAGGCTGTGGTGAAACACCTTATGCTAAGCTTGTAACACAGCTCTTTGGTGACAGAATGTTCATTGCAAACGCAACAGGATGTTCATCAATTTGGGGTGCTTCTGCTCCTGCAACTCCATACACAAAGAACAAGAAGGGCTTCGGACCTGCTTGGCAGAACTCACTGTTTGAAGATAACGCAGAGTTCGGTTTTGGTATGGCTCTCGGTCAGAATGCAATCCGCAACAGACTTGTAGAGTATGTTGAAACAATTCAGAAGGACACAGACAGCGAGTCACTCAAGACAGCTTGTCAGAACTACCTTGACACAGTTACTGACTCAACATCAAGCCGTCCTGCAACTGATGCACTCATTGCAGAGCTTGAAAAGAATGTTGACGACGCAAAGGTAGGAGAGCTTGCTAAGAAGACACTTATCGACAAGGACGAACTTGCTAAGAAGTCAATGTGGATCTTCGGTGGTGACGGCTGGGCTTATGATATCGGCTTTGGCGGTCTTGACCATGTAATCGCGTCAGGCGAAAATGTAAACATCCTTGTATTTGATACAGAGGTTTACTCAAATACAGGCGGTCAGGCTTCAAAGGCTACACCTGTAGGTTCTGTTGCTCAGTTTGCTGCTGCAGGTAAGGGTGTTAAGAAGAAGGACCTTGCTGCAATCGCAATGAGCTACGGCTATGTTTATGTTGCACAGTGTGCAATGGGTGCTGACAACAATCAGGTGCTCAAGGCTATGGTAGAGGCTGAAAGCTACAACGGTCCGTCACTCATCATCTGCTATGCTCCATGTATCAACCACGGTATCAAGGGCGGTATGGGCATTGCTCAGCTTGAAGAGAAAAAGGCAGTTGAGGCTGGTTATTGGAATATCTTCCGTTATGACCCAAGACTTGCAGATGAAGGCAAGAATCCGTTTATGCTCGACTGCAAGGCTCCAACAGCTTCTTATCGTGACTTTATTATGGGCGAAGTTCGTTACAACTCACTCACTCGTGCATTCCCTGATAGAGCAGAACAGCTCTTTGCAGAGGCAGAAGAAGTTGCCGAGAAGAAGTATGCTCATCTTCAGCAGCTTGCATCACTTGAGTAATTTACAGTTTTCTATCGTATAAATGCTCGATAAAGTATAATAAATAAATTCACCCCCAAGCAGAATTTTTCAAAATCTGCTTGGGGTTTTTATTACGCTTCAGAAGTTTTCCCTAATATGTAGCCATTGCGACCCTAAGGTATACTTTGTCTGTTTGGTGAACATCATAAATCACTGTCAAGGTTTGGATTGTAATTTTGAATTGTAAACTAACAACAGGAGTATATCTTCGGGATGACAGCGGTCGCTTTATTTCTCTCTAATAAAACATTGATGGATTTTAATAAACTTAAAATAGTGAATTATGATGTTTACCATACAACAGAAGTAAATCTTCGGGATACGATGGCTACATACTAAAACCAGCTTCTAAAGCGTCGATAAAAAGATTTGATTTTTTGTAAAATATACTTGACATTATGTAAAACAGATGCTATTATAATTACGCAAGGGGTCGACACCTTGCAGACAAATCAATTTATTTTACACATCAAATTTATTTTATCGGAGGAATTTTTATGAGTATACCTTACTTAACTGGCCTTTTTGTTGGAATTTTATTTGTTTTAATTTTCTTTATGATATTTTTAATATTTAAGAAAAAAAAGCCTATGAATCAATACGATGAACGCCAAAAGGCAATACAGGGAGTTGCATACAAGGTTGGATTTTTTGCAATGTTTGCATACTTTCTGTTCAATGGCCTTATTTGTATGGAAATAGGCAACTGGCTGCCTATGCTTAATATGAATTTTATTGGTATCGGTGTTGGTCTTCTGTGCTATGCAGGTTATGCAATTTTTAAAGATGCCTACATTTCTTTAAACACTAAACCAATGAAAACAATGCTGTCATTAGCTGCGATATCAGCTGTCAACTACATATGCTTCTTTATAAATTATAATATCAACAACGAAAATCCTGAGATTTTTCTGACCAGCTTAATCTGTGCCATTTTATTGACACTTATCTGTATTATGATTATAATTAAGGCAATTATTGACAAATGCTGTGCAAAGAAAGAGTTGATTGAAGAATGAAAAATCTGAAGTTAAAAAGCGCAAGAGCGGCTCTTGATTTGTCACAGCAGGAGCTTGCAAACCGAGTTGGGGTTTCTCGCCAGACTATCAATTCAATCGAAAAAGGAGACTACAACCCAACAATTAACCTCTGTATTCAAATCTGCAAAGTGTTGGGCAAAACACTTGACGAGCTGTTCTGGGATGCTGAGTAATTACAAATGACTGATATATTTTATTTTCTTATTTAACATATGATATGTTTGTTTTCAACCTAAACCAGTATAAAAATAATATTTAGTTAATAAATGCTAAAAGGCACATTGCTTGAAAATAAGCAATGTGCCTTAATCTATTATTTATACTTTATGAACGAAATATCATCATTTTATTCTGCTGATGCATCATAAAGGCCTGAAACTTCTTCATAAACATTTACAGACTCGTCTGTTACAGCTTCTGCAACAGAGTTGCTCTCAAGCTGAACATTAGAATATCTCTTCATACCTGTACCGGCAGGGATAAGCTTACCGATAATAACATTTTCCTTAAGACCAACAAGCGGATCCTTTTTGCCCTTGATTGCGGCATCTGTAAGAACTCTTGTTGTTTCCTGGAATGATGCGGCTGAAAGGAAGCTGTCTGTTGCAAGAGCAGCCTTTGTGATACCGAGGAGAAGCTGTGTAAATTCTGCCTCTCTAAGACCCTCTTCACCTGCTGCAATACGCTTTTTGATAAGTCTGTTCTCATAGAGAACTTCGTTCTTATCGTAGGTCTGACCAGCCATAAATCCGGTGTCACCTGCATCGTCAATTCTTACCTTACGCATCATCTGACGAACGATAACTTCAATGTGCTTATCGTTGATTTCAACACCCTGCAAGCGGTATGTTGACTGTACTTCTGAGATAAGGTAGTTCATTACAGCGTCAGGACCGAGAATGTCAAGAATATCGTGTGGATTTACCGCACCATCGGTAATCTTGTCACCCTTCTTAATTTGCTGACCCTCCTGAACCTTCACACGGAAGCCGAAAGGTATGAGGTATGCTCTTTCTTCACTGGTATCCTTATTAAAGATAACAGCATGGCGGGCACGCTTAATCTCTTCAAATCTAACCTCACCGTCAATTTCACTGATGATAGCAAGGCTCTTTGGCTTACGAGCCTCAAAGAGTTCTTCAACTCTTGGAAGACCCTGTGTGATATCTTCAGCAGATGCAACACCACCGGTGTGGAAGGTTCTCATTGTAAGCTGTGTACCAGGCTCACCGATTGACTGAGCGGCGATAATACCAACAGCCTCACCGACAGTTACAGGCTGACGGTTTGCAAGGTTTGAAC
Source organism: Ruminococcus sp. (assembly GCA_022510955.1). Classification (GTDB taxonomy): domain Bacteria; phylum Bacillota; class Clostridia; order Oscillospirales; family Acutalibacteraceae; genus Ruminococcoides. Next base: position 15,398 of record JAFLSM010000034.1, read on the forward strand.
CGTAGCACTTGCGGCAAGCACCGTGTTTTGCACGACATGAAAGTACTGAACGAATCTTAATTCTTTCAACACCGCTTTCAATGATGGTATCAGCCTCTTTTTCGCCCATCATTGTATCCTTAGAAACAAGGACATTGCCGTTTTGGTCACAGAAATCATCAACAAGGTAACGACCGATAAGACGCTCGTGCATACCCTCGATAACATTTGAGTCGCCTACCTTGATGTCAAATACTTCAAGGCCGTCTGTTGTACCACAGTCCTCTTCACGAATGATAACCTCTTGTGATACATCAACAAGACGACGGGTAAGGTAACCTGAGTCAGCTGTTCTAAGCGCTGTATCGGCAAGACCCTTACGAGCACCACGAGATGAAATAAAGTATTCGAGAATGTTAAGACCTTCACGATAGTTAGCTCTGATTGGAATTTCGATTGTCTTACCTGATGTATTGGCAATAAGACCACGCATACCTGCAAGCTGTCTGATCTGGCTCATACTACCACGGGCACCGGAATCAGCCATCATAAAGATTGGATTGTATCTGTCAAGGTTCTTCTGAAGTGCGTCGGTAACATCGTTTGTAGCCTTCTCCCAAATACGGAGAACCTCTTCATAACGCTCCTCATTTGAACGGAGACCCATCATGAATTCGTCACGAATTACATCTACTTCTTCCTCAGCCTTAGCAATAATCTCCTGCTTTACAGGCGGGATAACAGCGTCACAAACGGCAACTGTAATAGCACCCTTTGTAGAATACTTATAACCCTGAGCCTTGATATTATCAAGAACTACACTTGTCTGTGATGTGCCGTGTATTGTATAACACTTATCAATAATCTTCTTAAGGCCTGACTTACCAACAAGGAAGTCAACCTCAAATTTAAAACGATTTTCAGGAATTGAACGGTCAACAAAGCCTAAATCCTGCGGAACAGGGTCGTTGAAAATAATCTTACCGATTGTTGTATCAACAATACCTGACTCCATTTTGCCGTCAAATTCCATTTCACGGCGAACCTTGATTTTTGAATGAAGTCCGATAACACCTGTCTGATATGCCATCATTACTTCATCAACATCACGGAACACCTTGCCCTCGCCCTTTTCACCATCTTTGTCAAGTGTGAGGTAATAAGAGCCGAGAATCATATCCTGTGTAGGAACTGTTACAGGCTGACCGTCAGAAGGCTTAAGCAGGTTGCCTGCCGCAAGCATCAAAAATCTTGCTTCAGCCTGTGCCTCAGCAGAAAGCGGAACATGGACAGCCATCTGGTCGCCGTCGAAGTCAGCATTGTAAGCAGTACATGAAAGAGGATGGAGCTTAAGAGCACGACCCTCTACAAGCACAGGTTCAAATGCCTGAATACCAAGGCGGTGAAGTGTAGGAGCACGGTTAAGGAGAACAGGATGACCCTTGATTACAACCTCAAGAGCGTCCCAAACATTGTCTTTTGCACGCTCAACAGCTTTTCTTGCTGATTTAATATTTTGTTCAGCCTTGGTTTCTACAAGGCGTTTCATAACGAACGGCTTAAAGAGCTCAAGTGCCATTTCCTTTGGAAGACCGCACTGATACATCTTAAGCTCAGGACCAACAACGATAACAGAACGGCCTGAGTAGTCAACACGCTTACCGAGAAGGTTCTGACGGAAACGACCCTGCTTACCCTTAAGCATATCAGAAAGTGACTTAAGTGCTCTGTTGTTAGGGCCTGTTACAGGTCTGCCTCTTCTGCCGTTGTCGATGAGTGCGTCAACAGATTCCTGAAGCATTCTCTTCTCGTTGCGGATAATGATTTCAGGTGCATTAAGCTCAAGAAGCTTTTTAAGACGGTTGTTTCTGTTGATTACACGACGATATAGATCATTAAGGTCTGATGTTGCAAAACGACCGCCGTCAAGCTGAACCATAGGACGAATATCAGGTGGAATTACAGGAACTACATCCATAATCATCCATTCAGGTCTGTTGCCTGACATCTTAAAGCTGTCAACAACATCCAAACGCTTAAGTAAACGAACTCTTTTCTGACCTGCCGCTGTTTCAAGCTCTTCACGAATTTCAGCTGAAAGAGCCTCGAGGTCAATTTCTTCGAGAAGCTTTTTAATCGACTCGGCACCCATACCAGCCTCAAAGTCGTTGTCATACTTCTCTCTCATATCATTATATTCGGACTCTGAAAGACCCTGATATTTTTCAAGGTCACGGCAGTCACCCGGATTAATTACAATATACTGTGAAAAATAAAGTACACTTTCAAGGAGCTTTGGAGAAATGTCAAGCATAAGAGCAATTCTTGAAGGAATACCCTTGAAGTACCAAATATGAGAAACAGGAGCAGCAAGCTCGATGTGGCCCATACGCTCTCTTCTTACCTTTGAGCGAGTAACCTCAACTCCGCAGCGATCACAAACCTTGCCCTTAAAACGAATTCTCTTGTACTTGCCGCAGTGACATTCCCAGTCCTTTGTAGGTCCGAAAATACGCTCACAGAACAAGCCCTCACGCTCAGGCTTTAGTGTACGATAGTTAATGGTTTCAGGCTTTGTAACCTCGCCGAATGACCATTCTCTAATCTGCTCTGGGGAAGCAAGACCGATTTTAATCGAATCAAAAGCATTGTTATCTATCATATTCTTCTTCCTCCTTACATATCTTCACTATCAAGACCGTCATCAAAGTCAAACAAATCATCTGAATCCTCTAAACCTGAAAGCAGTGATTCGTCAAACATATTGCCTTCTTCGCCGCCCTCATCAAGTGTGTAGCCATCCATTGATGTCATTACACTTTCTTCATCAAAGTCTGATGCTGAAGAAGTAATCTCTTCGTCCTCTTCAAACTTCTGCTTAATGTCTATTTCGTTCTCGTTATAATCAAGTACACGAACATCAAGAGAAAGTGACTGGAGTTCCTTAATAAGTACTCTGAATGATTCAGGAATACCAGGAGCAGGAATATTCTGACCCTTTACGATTGCCTCGTATGTCTTAACACGGCCGACAACATCGTCCGACTTAACAGTAAGAATTTCCTGAAGTGTATAAGCAGCACCATAAGCCTCAAGTGCCCAAACTTCCATCTCACCAAAACGCTGACCGCCGAACTGTGCCTTACCACCGAGAGGCTGCTGCGTAACAAGTGAGTATGGACCTGTACTTCTTGCGTGGATTTTCTCATCAACAAGGTGATGCAGCTTAAGATAATACATATATCCGACTGTAACAGGGTTATCAAAGCGTTCACCTGTTCTGCCGTCAACAAGCCAAGTTTTACCGTCTTCGCTGTAACCTGCATCCTTAAGTGCAGCAAAAATATCCTGCTCATGAGCACCGTCAAATACCGGTGTCATAATCTTCCAGCCAAGTGCCTTTGCCGCATAGCCAAGATGAACCTCAAGTACCTGACCGATATTCATACGAGATGGTACGCCGAGTGGGTTGAGCACGATATCGAGCGGTGTACCGTCTGGAAGGAATGGCATATCCTCCTCAGGCAAAATTCTTGAAACGACACCCTTGTTACCGTGACGACCTGCCATCTTATCGCCTACGCTGATTTTACGCTTAACAGCAAGATAAACTCTTACAACTTTATTTACACCAGGCTGAAGTTCATTTCTGCTTTCAGCTCTTGTGAATACCTTAACATCAACAACAGTACCGCATTCGCCGTGAGGTACACGAAGAGAAGTATCTCTAACCTCTCTTGCCTTCTCACCGAAGATTGCACGAAGGAGTCTTTCCTCCGCAGTAAGCTCAGTTTCACCCTTTGGAGTTACCTTACCAACAAGGATGTCGCCTGCCTTAACCTCTGAACCGATTTGGATGATACCGTCCTCGTCAAGGTATTTAAGACCGTCTTCACCGACATTAGGAATATCTCTTGTGATTTCTTCCGGACCGAGCTTTGTATCTCTTGCCTCTGTGTCGTATTCCTCAATATGAATAGATGTATAAACATCTTCACGAACAATTTTTTCATTAAGAAGAACAGCATCCTCGTAGTTATAACCTTCCCAGGTCATAAAGCCGATAAGTGCATTCTTACCGATTGCGATTTCGCCGTTCTCTGTTGCAGGACCATCAGCGAGAACCTCGCCTGCCTTAACTCTCTGTCCTCTTGAAACGATTGGACGCTGGTTGTAGCAAGTACCCTGGTTTGAACGTAAGAACTTGAAGAGCTCAAAGTCCTGAACTCTGCCTGAGTCGTACTGCACACGAATATTGCGTGCATCAACGCTCATAATAATTCCGTCTTCCTCTGCAAGAATACAAACGCCTGAGTCAGTACCTGCCTTGTACTCCATACCTGTTGCAACGATTGGCGCCTCAGAACGAAGAAGCGGAACAGCCTGACGCTGCATGTTCGCACCCATGAGCGCACGGTTTGCGTCATCGTTTTCAAGGAACGGAATCATTGCAGTAGCAACAGACACAACCATCTTAGGTGATACATCCATGAAATCGAATCTTTCAGGTGAATACTCAACGAATTCGTCACGATAACGACCTACAACTCTTGAATGAACAAACTTGCCGTTCTCGTCAAGTGGTTCGTTAGCCTGTGCAACGGCATAATTATCCTCGACATCAGCTGTCATGTAAACAACTTCGTCTGTAACTGTGCCTGTTTCCTTATCAATCTTACGATAAGGAGCTTCAATAAAGCCATATTTATTAATTCTTGCAAAAGATGCAAGATATGAGATAAGACCGATGTTAGGTCCTTCAGGAGTTTCGATAGGACACATTCTGCCGTAGTGGGTATAGTGAACGTCTCGAACCTCAAAGCCTGCACGATCTCTTGAAAGACCGCCCGGACCGAGTGCTGAAAGACGACGCTTATGCGTAAGCTCTGAAAGCGGGTTACCCTGATCCATAAACTGTGACAGCGGAGAAGAACCGAAAAATTCCTTGATTGCAGCTGTAACAGGTCTGATATTAATAAGAGAGTTCGGAGAAAGTGAATCCATATCCTGTGACTGTGTTGTCATTCTTTCTCTTACAACTCTTTCAAGTCTTGAAAAACCAATTCTGAACTGATTCTGGAGGAGTTCACCTACGCAACGGATTCTTCTGTTGCCGAGATGGTCAATATCATCTGTGTTGCCTACGCCGTGTGCAACACAGTTGAGGTAGTTGATTGTTGCAAAAATATCTTCAACTGTAATGTGATTAGGAACAAGCTCATCAGCTCTTTCGCGAAGCATATCCTTAAGCTCATCCTCATTTGATGCGGCATCCATAATTTCACAAAGCACATCAAAACGAACATTTTCCTTTATATCGCATTCAGCTTCTGCATCGAAATCAACATAGCATTTGATGTCAACCATACCATTTGAAATAACCTTAACGATTGTTTCGTCCTGAGCCTTAACAAATGCTACTGAAACACCTGCATTTTCGATTTCGAGAGCCTTTTCAGTTGAAATTTTATCGCCTGCAAGAGCCATAACCTCGCCTGTACGAGGATTTGCGATAGGCTCTGCAAGAACCTGTCCGTCAAGACGGTTAGCAATACCAAGCTTTTTGTTATACTTGTATCTGCCTACTCTTGACATATCATAACGATTAGGATCAAAGAAGAGATTGTTGATGTGTGTCTGTGCACTGTCAACTGTTGGCGGCTCTGAAGGACGAAGCTTTTTATAAACCTCAATAAGACCTTCTTCAATATTGTGAGCCTGATCCTTTTCGATTGTTGCCTTCATTCTCTCGTCATCACCAAAGTAATCGAGAATTTCTGCATCTGTGCCGAGACCGAGAGCACGGATAAATGAAGTTATAGGAAGCTTGCGGTTTTTATCTATACGAACATAGAAAACATCATTGATATCTGTTTCATACTCAAGCCACGCACCACGGTTAGGAATTACTGTTGTTGAGTAAAGCTCCTTACCTGTTTTGTCGTGATCCATCTTATAGTATACACCCGGGCTTCTGACAAGCTGAGAAACGATTACGCGTTCTGCACCGTTAATGATGAATGTGCCGCTTGCAGTCATCAGCGGGAAGTCGCCCATAAACACATTGCTCTCTTTAATCTCACCGGTAGATTTGTTTAAAAGACGAGCAGTAACTCTGAGTGCTGCTGAATATGTTGCGTCACGAGCCTTACATTCGATAACGCTGTAATTAGGGTGGTCAACATCAAGCTCATAGTCGATGAAGTCAAGAACAAGGTTATCCTGATAATCAGTAATACCTGATACATCCTTGAACACATCCTTGAGTCCCTCTTCAAGAAACCACTTGTATGACGCTTTTTGAATGTCGATGAGATTAGGCATCTGGATGACTTCGTCAATCTTGCCAAAACTCATTCTTTCGGTGTTGCCAAGCTTTACAGGTTTGACATTTACCATAGGCGTATCACTCCTTAAAATATTGTAAAGGGTTTATATGTTGCCTGCTTAACAATTCAAAAACATTGCAGTTGTGAAAAAACGATTTTTCACAAAACAGGCTTATCAAATTGCTGACCGAAAATGTTACAAAAAATTATCTTGACACAGTAAAAGAATTATGATAATATCCCTATATCAAAAGTATTTTTTAAGATATTTCCGCTCCCTTTGGTACTAATCCCCATTATGGTACATTGTATTATTTTATAACCCTTCGGGCAAGTTGTCAAGAGGATTTTTGCATATTTTTTCAATTTTTTATATTTTTAAATTTTAAAACCTTTAAGGAATAAAAATCCTTAAAGGTTATTTTATTGAACATTTTGCAACACCCGACAGCGTGTATGCATTTTGAGCTTTCATATTAACTTCTTTATACCTAAATTTCTTAATAAAAAAAGCAACCGTTCTAATTAAATTAATAATGGCTCTATAATAAAAGTTGGGGTAACAAATAGAGCCTACAAAAATAAAA
>JAFLSM010000035.1 GCA_022510955.1 Ruminococcus sp.
CGGGATTGTTTTTCGCTCTCTTTGAGACAGCTTTGCTATTATATCGCATCTGTTTCCGTTTGTCAACCCTATTTTTTACTTTTTTCTCATATAAATTTCGTAAATATATTAAGGCACACCCTCTTAACAACAATATAATTTTATTTTTCGACAATATAACACTTGTGCTTTTGTATAAAGTGTAGCATTTTTCTTTATACAATTTAAACAAACTTGTTAACAAATCATTAAAAACTATAGATTTTTTATTTTTTTGTGTTAATATATTATGTATAGATGCAACACTTTGTGATTCAGGAGTTGATTATATGAGCAGCAAATACATTATTACTATAACCAGACAATATGGATCCGGCGGTCACGATATAGGTAAAGCACTTGCTGAAAAGCTTGGTATATCATTTTACGATAAAGAGCTAATCTCAATCGCTGCCAAAGAAAGCGGAATCAGCCCTGAAATTTTTAAAGATGTGGACGGTAAAGCAGCGAACAGTTTGCTGTATTCTCTTTCAACAGGTCTATACAGTTACGGAAACAGTTTTTCCTCTATGGGTGACTTACCGGTAAATGACAGACTGTACATTTTGCAACACAAGATTATAAAGGAACTTGCAGAAAAGGAAACCTTTATTGTTATTGGAAGATGTGCCGACTATGTTTTAAGAGATTATCCAAATGTAGTTAAGGTCTTTATTTACGCTAATATTGACAGCAGAGTAAAACGAGCTATTGCTCGTCATGATATTGATCCTGCTCGTGCAAAGCAAGCCGTTCAAAAAGCAGATAAGCGAAGAGCTAATTATTATAGTTTCTATTCAGGCAAGAAATGGGGCATGGTTGACAACTATGACTTGTGCATTAATACCACAAACATTAGTATTGAACAAGCCGTTGATATTATCTATGATTATCTTAATGTATTAGGTAACTAAATTTTAATCATAAATGACCTTTTTTCTGAATATACTATAATGTTTATTTAAGGAGGTGTTCATAATGAAATATATCGTATTTGACTTAGATGATTTTATCTTTGCTGATGAAATTTGGTATCAGAGTGAAAGATAAATAAACCATATTTTAAAAACAATTTGATTTTCAAAGATTATTTCATTGACATAAAATCAAGAAAGGGCGACGAGTTCAGGTACTCGCCGCCTTTTCTCTGCCCTTAAAACGAAACGAGGGCACGCACTATAATATATGGTAAGAAAATTCTGATTATTCGTTATTACCGATAAATGATAGCGGGTCAGAATATTTGCCGTTTATTTTGACCTGCACATGAATATGATTTTCATCAGTAGCCTCAAACGGTGCAGTTCCTATTACACCGATTTTTGCTCCTGCTTCAACAGAATCGCCTTCCTTTACATTCACGGAGCCAAGTCCGCTGTAAATACATACGGCATCATTTATTGAAATTTCAACAGTTTTTCCGTACATCGCATCTTCATATACTTTAGTAACTGCTCCGTTGCTCATTGAACAAACCTCGTCGCCGAGTTCACCTGCAAAATCCACTGCCTTGTGTGGTTTCCAGACATTAAGAGTCTTGAAATAAACACTCTTCTCATTATATTCTCTGATAACATTGTTGGATTTTAGCGGATAAGTCAAGGTAAGTTCTGTTGAAAGCATTGTTTGAAGAGCTGTCATAGAATTATCTGCTGTTGACGGTGCAACCGTTTCTTCAACAGTCGTTTCATCAGGCAAAACTGTAGGAATTTCAAAGTTTAAAGTCGGAACTTCAATCGTTTCCTGCACTCCCGTGACAACCTCATTAACAGGTTTTGCTTCTGTAGCATTCTGTTGCAAAATCGAAACATCCGAGTTTGATAATGTGTTGTATGTTGAGTAAACCGCCATACATATGGCAATAAGACAGATTGACAAAGCAGTATAGAAACCTATTTTTTCATTGCGACTACGTCGCTTTCTCCTGTATTTTCTGTTATTATAATCGCTCATAAAAAGCACCTCCGCAAATATTATTGGCTGAGGTGCTAATTTTATACAAAGTCAAATCAAATAAAATAATTATTCGTTTATAGAATTTAATACAATTTTCATATTATTATATGTAAGCTCCAATGTGTTACCCGACGGAATGTAATCGAATTTATAATTATAGGATAAATCAGATGCAAAAATCACAAATGAAGTTTCGTCAGCAATACATTTTCCGCTGATTTGCTTTTTTAAATCTCTGTTTTCAAGAGTAAGTGTAGCATTACTGTCATTAAAAACAAGTTCTACTCTTCCCCCGCCTTCAAGATTTGCCTCCCAAGACTTTGAAGTCAGCTCATAGGAATATCCAGATGTGTCGACAGTGCAGGAGCAACAAACAAATGCAACCATAATACAAAGCAATACGACAATTTTTTTCACGCTATTCCTCCCCGTAATACTATAGTATACATAATAATTATATGTTCAATTATAATCTTGTATTACTACCTTACATTTTTGTTATATTTCTTAAAAAGCAATATAATTCTATGATATATTACTTTGTCGGAGGGATTAAATTGCAAAGGGAGATTACGGACAAACACAAAATTTTTGAACAGGACGGCAAGGTTATGTGTGCCGGTTGGTCTCGCAATCCTGTTTTTGAATATAATAAAGAAGAAAGCAAAACAAAAGGAAAACACGGCGAAAGGGATTGTTACTTAGTAAGCAGTGATGATGTTGCACTGTATGTATCTGTTGAAAATCTTAGAAACGAATTTATAGTCAAAGTTGCCGTTGCAGACCTTAAAAGAGGCGGAGTAGCAAGCGATTGCGTATCAAAAAAGTCTTTTTTCAATAAGCTTGGTTTATCTGAATTTGACAGCAGTTGTGAATTAATGTTTTCTAACAAGCAAATTCAGCTTCAAATAACTAACACTGCCGACCAACTAGTACTAAAATGTGACTTTATTGATTTTAACGGCAATAAAAATTTATATTTTAACATCAGACTTTCAAAACTTGAGGGCGAGTGTCTGCATGAACTTGCTCCGTTTGAGCGTGACAGACGATATTTTTATTATAAACAGTTTATGCCGAAGTTCTTGGCTCACGGTATAATAAAGGTAGGAGGACTTGAATATTCTTTAGAAGAAACAAATTCAAGAGCATATTTCGACTATACAAGATTTTCAAAACCACGCAAACATAACTATCAAAGGCTGAGTGCAGATTGCATAATTGACGGTAAAAGATTTTCCCTTTGTCTTGCAAGCAGAGTTGGCGACAATCGATACGGCAATGAAAACTGCTTTATTATAAACGGTAAGGTCACTAAGCTTTCTCAAATTAATGTAAAAAGCACGAACGGCAGACTCGACAGACCTTGGTATTTTAGCGGAGGATTTTCAGCAGTTGATATCAGTTTTAAGCCGTTTACTGTCAAAGGCGAGGCTATGGCGTCACAGATGGGTAAAACAACTGTTGTTTTCGGCAGACTGCTTGGAAGTATAAATCACATTGATTGTGATACCCCCATTGTGCTGGACAATGCACATGCTCATATGATATTGACAGAATTTTAAGCAGCCGGTGGGCTGCACCAATTCGAGCAGATAGCATTATTTTTTAGAAACCTTTAGTGCCCGACTGTTATGTACAAGCAATTATTCGCATAAAGCAAAAAGCAGCCGGTGGGCTGCACCAATTCGAGCAAATAGCATTATTTTTTAGAAACCTTTGGTGCCTGACTGTTTCTGAGAAATTTCCTATATAATAAGCAAAAGAGAAAGGCAGAGCATAAATTGATATGCTCTGCCTTTAAATTTATGTATTATTTTTTATGTGTATTTTCGTCGCTTGTAATTCTTGCGAACATTGACATTGTTGTGATAAAACAAATTACGATATAAAGTAAAAGCGCAATAAGTGAACCTATACTCAAAAGATAGCCGACAATAAACAGAATTGAAACAACACCTGCTAAACAACAAATCATTGAAACAATATTCTTTAAATTTCTATACTTATCAAATAAGCAGAAAAAGAAACCAATAATAGGAATAATCAAAAAAATAAAGAAGAAAGGAATTGCTTGTTGAATAGCAGCGCCTTCCGCTGAATCAGGAAATTTACCGCCAAGAAATGAAAGAACATCAAGTACAGAGTATGAATAAAAATATCCGTCCGACGCTGTTCCGTTAATGTATGGGAATGTACACATAAAAATTTGTACAAGATAAAGCACACATTGCGCAATTCTTAATTTTTTACGAGTTTTGTTTTCTTCAATTTTTATCATTATAGTCCTCCGTAAACTTGAAAATCTTAATTTATTAAATATATATTAACATATTTTTTCAAGTTGCACAATAGAGAATTTAATGATATAATAAAAAAGTACAATTATAACAAATTATTACAAGGAGAATGTTATGAGCTATATTAATGAATCTGTTATATACAATATTTATCCCCTCGGATTTTGCGGAGCACCAAGAGAAAACGACTTTAAGCAAGAATACAGACTTGACAAAATCTACGACTGCATTGAACATTTCAAGAAAATGTCAATAAATGTTCTGGTGTTTAATCCTGTGTTTGAAAGTACACGACACGGCTATGACACCATTGATTACAGAAGAATCGACAGCCGTTTGGGTGATAATAATTCTTTTAAAGCAATTTGTGATACACTTCACAAAAACGGAATTAAAGTAATTTTAGACGGCGTTTTTAACCATGTCGGAAGAGACTTTTTTGCATTTAAGGATGTTCAGGAAAAGAAGTGGGACTCACCATATTGCAGTTGGTTTGCACAACTCAACTTTGACGGCAACAGTCAATATGGAGATCCTTTTTGGTACGAGGGCTGGGCAGGCAACTATGACCTCGTAAAGCTTAATCTTAAAAATCCTGATGTTATACGCTATCTGCTTGATAGCGTTTGCTTCTGGATTGACGAATTTGATATTGACGGACTCAGAATTGATGTTGCAGACTGTGTTGATATCGACTATTTAAAAACTCTTGAAAGAACATGCAAATCCAAAAAGCCTAATTTTTGGATTTATGGTGAGATTATACACGGTGATTACAATCGTTGGGCAAACAATGACACACTTGACTCGGTTACAAACTACGAATGTTATAAGGGAATTTATTCAAGTCATAATGACCACAACTATTTTGAGATTGCTCATTCGCTTAATCGTCAGTTTGCAAACGGCGGAATTTATCAGAACATTTACACCTACAACTTTGTCGACAACCACGATGTAAACAGAATTGCAAGCTCCCTTAAAGATAAAAAGCACCTTAACAATGTTTATACAATGCTGTATACAATTCCAGGCGTACCGTCAATTTATTACGGCAGTGAATTTGCTGTTGAGGGCACAAGAACACGCGAGAGCGACTATGAACTTCGCCCCTGCCTTGACCTCAATAATATTGAAAACGCAAACTATGATTTGTATAACCACATATGCAAACTTGGCAAGGTAAGACTTGCACTTGAAGCACTTAAGTACGGTAAGTTTGAAAATGTAAATATTATGAATGAAAAACTCATTTACAAAAGATTTACTGACAATCAGACTGTATTTGTTGCATTTAATCTTACTGACCACGACGATAAAATCGGATTTAATACCGGCTGTAATGCTAAGCTGACTGATGTTCTCAACAACAACGAAGTTTTTGATGTTAACGGTTATTATGAAATTGCAATGCCTGCATATTCAACCCGTATTCTTGTCGTTAATGACGGTAGCTTCAGGGTGAATTTTGACGAGGATATTGAAGTAATTAAGCCTGAAATCATTGAGCAAAATACAAATGAATTGGTCGAGGATATTCCTCAAAGTGAAGAAGTAATCAGCGAAAAAACTGATGTTGACGAAAACACAAACAACGAACCCGATAATGTTATTTGTAACGAAAACCAAGCACCGCTTAATGATGTTCAGCTTGGCAGATATCGACACTATAAGGGCAATGAATATGAGGTTATCGGCTTTGCAAAGCACAGTGAAACAGGCGAAAAGCTTGTAATATATCTTTCACTTTATGAGGATAATCAAATGTGGGCTCGTCCGTACAGTATGTTCATTGAAACAGTCGAAATTGACGGCAAGCAGATACCACGCTTTGCAAAAGTAAACTAAAGAGCAGAAAGAGTTTATATTTTACAAACCTTTTGTGCTCTACTGTTATGTAGCAGCAAATTCATACAAATTAAATAATTAGAGGGGCTGTCATGGTACAGCCCCTTTTGTTCTGCCTAAATTTATTTTTACGGCAACACTGCCTACTATAAATTTGAGGTATTGCCTTAAGGTTTTACGAACGGAACTCCAAAATAATCGGCAACCGACTTAGACAAGCTTTCAGCAATATTGTTGATATTATCTCTAATCCACTGTGCATCAGTTGGATTGTCGTGATAGGCAACCTCAATCAGCGCCGCAGGAGCCGATGTTCTCCTGACCTCTGCAAGAGAAGTAGTCGGAATAGTCTCAACTTCATTTGGCAAATAATAGGTATTCTCGTAGTTTCCCTTTATTATATCGGCAAATCGTCTGCCATTGGTGCTTGTAGGATAGTAATAAATATCTGCTCCCCTATATTGTCCTGCGGTTGCAGGAGGGGCGGCATTACTGTGTATTGCAAGGTGCAGTTCATTGTTTCCTCTGTTTGAATCTGTTATAGCCTGTGAAAGCGTCATCTCAGGATTATTGCGTTCAAAATCTATTCCGCTTGCTTTTAGGTACGGTTCCATAGCATCGGCAATTAAATTCATATAATATTCTTCATTTCCTCCGTCAACATATGGATTAAACTCCTGAAGCGACGGACTAAGATATACCTTTGGCATAAAAGTTACCCCCAAAATTTGTTATACTTTATATTTTATTCATTTATTTGCCGATTGATATTATTCTTTATTAGAATTACTTTGCTTAATCAGAATTATTCTACTTATAAATTCTGTTTATCAAGCTCTCCATGCTTTCACTATTATCCCTGCGATACCGTCCGAGATTTAAAAGCGAGTCCTCTGATTTGCTGATATGATTTAGTTCTTCTGTACAGGTCAGTGTACACTTAAATCCAAGCTCCTTTACAATTTTTTCTGTATCCTCGCACTTTGCGCCAAACGGATAAACAAAGCATTGCGGAGATACTCCTGCATTGTCCTTAAGATAGTTTTGTGCTGTCATAATGTCATTCTTGATTGTAGATTCGTAACTTTCAAATGTTTCACCGCTCTTTTTATCAATGCCTATGCGTGGTTTGAGCTTGTGCATATCGTAGGAATGATTCTGAATTTCAACAAAACCTGACTCCACCATTTCTTTGATGTTATCAACAGTAATATGTCCGTAATTTAAAGAAACCTCTTTATTTTGAGTATAAAACTCGGTCATTACCGCTATCGGTGAAATTACAGCTTTGCACTCATACTTTTTAAGCAGAGGAAAAGCATAATGATAATTATTGTAATAACCGTCATCAAATGTCAGCATAATACATTTTTCAGGCAGAGGGTTGTCATTATATACATAATCCAACAGGTCGGTTACAGTGATTGTAGTATAGTTATTTTGGGTCAGATATTTAAGGTCATCCTCTAAAAGAGTAGGTGAAACAGTGTAATTGTTATGAAGTGAGGTATCTTTTAGCAAGGAATGGTACATTATTATCGGTAGAATAACATCATTGTCGGCACTTTTTGAAGTTTCAACAAAATTCATTTCATCTGTGATTAAAAAGCAAAAAACTAAAGCAAAAATTAAAATCATAACAAAAAATGACTTCATTCTATTTTTTATCATAATACCTCCAAATTTTCATTTATAATTTATTATAATTCTTATAAATAATTATAAAGCATTTTGATTATGTTATCATATTTTCAAAGTTAATAGTGATTATCGTTTTTAAATATAAATTACACAAAAAAATGATTTAAATTTAACTTTAGATTTATAAGAGGAAAAGGATATGGCTAAACGGAATTTTAGTTCCAAAAGAAATGCGATTTATAACACCATTTGTAGCACATTAACTCATCCGAGTGCAAAGTGGGTTTATGAAAAACTTAAACCTGAAATTCCTGATTTGAGTCTTGGCACTGTGTATCGTAACATTGCACTTTTTAAAAATGAGGGCAAAGTTAATGTTATTTGCAGTATAAACGGCGAAGAGCGCATTGATGCAGACACCAAGCCACACCCGCATTTTGCATGCAATGTTTGCGGAAAAATCTCTGATGTCAAAGATTCAAATACAGCTTACAGCGAAAATCGCGAGCTTGAAAACGCAGGCTACACGGTGGAGAGCAGATATGTAATCTATTACGGCTTGTGTCCCGAATGTTCCAAAAAAAGAGCAGATGGCACTCTTTAAATTTGTCATCGATAAACTATACTTATATTTATTACAAAGGAGAAGTAATTATGAAATGGTATTGTACAGTATGCGGTTATGTTTATGAAGGCCCTGAAGCTCCTGAGGCTTGCCCACAGTGTAAGGCTCCTGCTTCAAAGTTTAAGGTTCAGGACGATGCATCATATGCAACTGTTCACGAAGTAGGCGTTGCAAAGGGTGTAAGTGAAGATATTCTTGAAGATTTAAGAGCTAACTTTAACGGCGAATGCAGCGAAGTTGGTATGTATCTTGCAATGGCAAGAGTTGCTGACAGAGAGGGTTATCCTGAGATTTCTGCTACTTTCACAAAGTATGCTTTTGAAGAGGCAGAGCACGCTGCTAAGTTTGCTGAGCTTCTCGGCGAAGTTATCACAGACAGCACAAAGAAGAACCTCCAGATGCGTGCTGAAGCTGAGGCAGGCGCTTGTGCAGGTAAGTTTGACCTTGCTAAGAGAGCAAAGGCAGCTGATCTTGACGCTATTCATGATACAGTTCATGAAATGGCAAAGGATGAGGCAAGACACGGTGCAGGCTTTGCAGGTCTTTTAAAGAGATATTTTGGTTAATAATCCACCTAAAATTTAAGCAAAAATTTGAGGAAACAGCATTTTACTGTTTCCTCTTTTTTGTTGTATGATACTAATTTTTAATGTCGCCTGATAACCCCGCAGGCAATCTTACTGCCTGAATCACCTGATGGCTGAGTTGTAAAATCGTCAGGATTTGAATGTATGATGACAGTTCTGCCAATGATTTCGTTTATCTCAAACCTGTCTGTAAGAAATATATTAAATGCGTAGCCACCATTTTCAAACAGCGGAGGCATATCTCCTGCGTGATGAGGATGTGTACAGTCTTGCGGATTATAATGTGACATTGCATTTGCGAATGAATCTTCGCTATCACCACTGCACATATCTCCCTCGTGAATATGAAATCCGAATACACGGTTACAACATTTCGATGTTGAAGTCGGCAAACCGAACACCTCGGCAGCAACGAGGACTCCAAACTTTGTTCTGTAAAAACGAACCTTGCCGTTTATGTTTGGATAGTCACTACTGCCTTTTATTATTGCCTCTGCCTGAGGCGGATTACACAAAACCGAAATAAAACTGCAAAGCCTTGAATTTATCCTGTTTCTATTCAATAAATCACCACCAAATAAAATAATAAATATTTTATTTATATTATATTACCTCAAAACAGAATAGGTGATTTTGTTTCTAATAATAATTTATAAGCACAAAATATGTAAACTTTTGATAAGAACACTCATAAACCGTTGATATAGATAAAAAATCATGTTAATATGTTATTAGTATTTTTAAAAATGAGGAGCAGTAATAATGGGTGATATTAAAAGCGTTGACGATTTTAACAAAAGAATTAAGCGAGTCATAATTTCGGAAGAAGAAATTGAAACGGCAATTAAAAAAGTCGGAAAGCAAATCAGCGATTCATATGATGGACATCCTATTTTACTTGTAAGTATACTAAACGGAGCTTTTGTTTTTATGGCTGATTTATGCCGAGCTATAACAGTTCCGTGTGAAATCGGCTTTATGTGTGCAAAAAGCTATTACAACGGCACTGTTTCGTCGGGTGTTGTAAAAATCACAATGGATCTTCAACAGGATATAAGTAAGTATCATGTTATAATAGTTGAGGACATAATAGACACAGGAAGAACTTTAAATGATGTTGTAAAGCTTTTAAAAACACGCAATCCTCTTTCTTTGAAAATTGTAACTCTCCTTGATAAGCCGTCAAGAAGAGAAGTTGATTTAAAAGCTGATATTTCATTATTTACTATTCCGAATCACTTTGTGATTGGCTACGGTCTTGATTGTGGCGAATACTACCGCAATCTTCCATACATAGCAGAATATATTGAAGATTAGTATAAAATTAAAACCTCCTATAACAGCGTCCACATGCTGATATAGGAGGTCTTGCTTTTCCTAAAAATTGAGGGTGAACTTTTCAGTTCACCCTTATATAAATCAATTAATTTTTTCTGCCACAACTGCAATTACTGACCTGCCGTGCATTGAAATACAGCGATTATGAAGATAAATATTTTTATTTTCAACAATCACATCATCAGTGTTTCTGCCTGTGTCAACATACAATTTCCATGCATATCCGCTTGGCAATTCAGGAAGTTCAACATTAACATTTTCCCAATACGCATTAACTCCGAAATAAACAATCTCATCAAGATTTTCGTTATCACGGTTCAATCCTGCATACATTACACCAAGCATTCTTGAATGATCGTTAAAATCAGTTTTCCAAGGTATGTTTGAATGAATACTTACAGGAGGCAGACTTGAAGTTGTCTTGCCGCTGTTGTCAGTGATTACATGAAAACGCTTGCGGAATGCAATCATATATTTGTAAAATTCAAAAATATCCCTGTACTTTTCTTTTCTGCTCCAATCAAGCCAAGACACAATGCTGTCCTGACAATAAGCGTTATTATTGCCGAACTGTGTGTTACAAAATTCATCACCTGCAAGGAACAACGCCGCTCCACGACTGCACATCAAAGTTGCAAATGCATTTTTGATCATCTTGTTTCTCAAATTAATAACATTTTCGTCATTTGTGTCGCCCTCAGCACCGCAGTTCCAGCTGTTGTTGTCATTGGCACCGTCAGTGTTGTTCCAGCCGTTTTTGTAATTATGCTTTTCATTATATGAATACATATCATACATAGTAAAACCATCGTGACAGGTCAAAAAGTTTACAGACGCATTGTTGCCACGATATGTAGGGTCATACAAATCTTTTGAACCCGTAATACGCTGTGCTGCTGCCCATGCAAGTCCGCCGTCGCCCTTAAGAAAGCGTCTTAAATCATCACGATATTTACCGTTCCACTCAGCCCATCTGTTCCATGACGGGAAACTACCGACCTGATATAGTCCGCCTGCATCCCAAGCCTCTGCAATCAACTTAACATCGCCCAAAATCGGGTCAAACGCAAGACTCTTTAACAGAGGAGGTTTTTCCATTGGAGAACCGTCCTCGTTTCTGCCAAGAATCGACGCAAGGTCAAAACGGAAGCCGTCAACTCGATATTCAGTTACCCAGTATCTTAAACAATCAAGAATAAACTGCTGAACTACAGGCTGATTACAGTTAAGAACATTTCCGCAACCGCTGAAATTGTAATACTTGCCGTCAGGAGTGAGCATATAATAAATATTGTTATCCAAACCCTTGAATGAAAAATACGGACCAAGCTCATTGCCCTCAGCAGTATGGTTGAACACAACATCTAAAATTACTTCGATTCCGTTTGAATGCAGTTCGTGGATAAGCTCTTTAAGCTCTGTACCCTCAAAATTGTGTTCATGATCTGACTCATAGCTTGTATTCGGGGCAAAAAAGCATACAGTATTGTATCCCCAATAGTCATAAAGCTGTTCACCGTCAAAGTTGCGGTAAGAACCCATTTCATCAAATTCAAACACAGGCATAAGCTCAATAGCGTTGATGCCGAGTTCTTTAAGATATGGAATTTTTTCTTTGATACCTGCAAAGGTACCGTTATTCTTTACACCTGAGGATTTATCCTGAGTAAATCCCCTTACATGTGTTTCATAAATAACCAACTCTTCAAACGGCAATGCAGGCTTAGTAGAGTTGCCCCAATCATAATTGCTGTTTACAACTCTTGCCTTATAAACACAACTATCGTCCTGTCGCTCTCCCCAATTACTCTGACCTGTTACGGCCCTTGCATATGGGTCAAGAACATATTTGTTTTTATCAAAAATCAATCCCTTTGATTCGTCATAAGGACCTTCAAATGAATATGCGTATTCAAAATCACTAATGTTCAAATCAAAGACAATCATCGAATATGTGTTTCCGATTTTATATGAATCAGGAAATTTTAGCCTTGCATACGGTTCCTTTGCTTCCGGTTTAAAAAGCAACAGCGTACATGAAGTTGCATAAATTGAATGAATGGTAAAATTCACACCACCGAGAACAGGTGTTGCACCATTTATCAAATAGTAACCCGGACGAACTTTAAAACCACTTACAACATCTGTAGGCTTTAACTCCTTAATCATCTTTATTCCCCTCCAAATGATTAACAGATGATAAATACATATATTATTATATAATTTTAGAGTAACATTTCTACTTAGTTTTTGTTCAGAATTTGTCTAATTTTGTTTTTCGAATGCAATTTTAATGGTATTAATACTAATATTTATTCAAAAAATTGTCTTTTATATACCAACAAAACAAAATCTATTGTCGTTGTCAAATTCTTACATTCTTCAAGGCGGTTAATGCCTTCGCTTGGAGTATGATAAAAGTAAGGCGTCATTCTGAACAGCGACATAATATCTTCATTTGATGTTAAGTCAATTTTTGTTTTCGCACGCAATTTTTCAACACGCTCTAACTTTCCCGCCTGAGGAGGCTTTTCGTCATTGAAATACGGTTTGTCATAAAGAACTTCTTTTAATTCATACAAATGCTCTTTTCCCGGAATTGCTGTTACAATCACGCCATCTCTGCTCAATACTCTTGAAAACTCTTCACAGTGAAAAGGTGCAAATAGATGAAAAGCAAAATCAACACTATCGCTTTTAACGGGAATTGAGGAAATATTGGCAACAAAAAAATCTGCATTGCACTTTCTCTTGGCAGCAAGACGCACCATATTTTTTGAAATATCAAAGCCGTAATACTCACGATTGTATTTCTTTGTCAACTGCTCGGTATAGTACCCCTCACCACAGCAGATGTCAAGTACGATGTCACTTTCTTTTGTGTATTTTTCAAGGCAATCACCTACTGCATTCGCAAGAGTGCTGTAATAGCCTTTATTAAGAAAATCACGCCTAAAGCGCGCCATCTCTTTGTTATCGCCAACATTATCACCGCTTTTGTGAGCAGATAAAAGGTTAACATAACCCTCTTTTGCTATATCAAAACTATGATTATTATTACATTTTAAACATTTTTCGTTCTTTATTAAATCTAATGAACAAACAGGACACTTTAAAACAGACAAAACTTCTCACCTTTATTTTAATATTTTTCAAAGACACATTACATTATATGGTACAAAATGCTACATAAAAGTATTAGCGAAGAAAATGTCATTTTGTTTGCCTCCTATTCTGCAACACATTATCAGCTTCTTTGATTTGTGCTGTTAAGGCTTCAAAGCGTTTCTCTCCAAGAGCATTTCTGAGTTCATAAATTGGTTCCAGATAATACCGACAGGTCTGCTCCAGTGCCTGACTGCCTTTTTCTGTAATTTTTAGAGTATAGCTTCGCTTATCCTTTAGACTATATTCTTTTATGATAAATTCTTTCTTTTCCAAATTTTCTATTAAACGACTCACTGCCGATTTCTTAAGACCTGTCTGTTCAGCCAGTTCAAGAGGCATTCTCGGCACATCTGAAAATCCTATTCGGGACAACATATCTAATTCCTGAGAAGATATAATACTTCCTTTTTCTATCCGTCTTACATTAAGATTTGCAAAAAGTCGGATATCCTGCATTTTTTCCATCATATCAATCCAGCTATTATCTTTCATAATAAAGTTGCTTTCTCCTGTAAGATTAAATAAACATAAATTTTTTAATAGTCGCTTTTTTAAATATAGTTCACATTGTAAACTATATTTATTATAATAGATGAATCAACTTTTGTCAAGCAAGCACAAAATTTTTCAGTTTAGGTAAATTTATACACAGAAGTGATGAAAAAAGCGAAATAAATTTTCCAAGGAGTATTAGTATAAGCTCTTTTGAACCCTCGATATAATCGGGGGGGCGTTGCACAACAAAATCTCCCCAACCTTTAAGCTGGGGAGATTTTTAGTTAGCACATAGTATTACAGACACATTCTGAAAATGTTTTCAACATCCTCGGGATAAAGAGTTGTAAAGGCTTCGATTTTGCCCTTCTTACGGCAAGCCTTCTTTGCCATTAAGGCGAAGTTCTCTTCTCCTATACCGAGGTCGCTGAGCTTGCTCTGCAATTTAAGTTCCTCAAAGAAGAACTTTTCGATCTGTCTGATAGACTCTTTTGCTCCGTCCATTTCACCAAGTGAATAGTCAACACCCAATACATTTACGCCGAAACGCTTGATACGCGGAGCTGTTTCTTCGTCTAAAATATAGGACAACCACCTTGGAGTGAGAATAGCAAGTCCGTGACCGTGAGTAATATCATAAAATGCTGAAAGCTCGTGCTCCATTCTGTGACATGCTGTTTCCTGAGACAAGCCGTCATAAAGAAAATCGTTAAGAGCCCAAGATGACGCCCACATAAGATTAGCTCTTGCGTCATAATCGTCAGGCTTCTCTATTGCAATCGGAGCGTACTTTACAACAGTTCTGAGCACTTCCTCCTGAATACGAAGAAGCATATCCATTTCGTCCTGCTTGCTGAAATAAGCAACATCAAAAATATGCGACATAATATCCGCACTTCCGCTTGCGGTCTGATAAGCATTTACTGTATATGTGTTAGTCGGGTCAAGGAAAGAAACATCAGGGTTATTGTCAACTGCAAAGTAACCGTACTTTTCGTTGGTATCCACATTGCTGATTACACAGCCGCCGTCCATTTCAGAGCCTGTTGCAGAAAGAGTGAGGACAGAGATAATCGGCAGAGTTTCGTTGACCTCAGCCTTATGTGTAATAAGATCCCAGCAATCATCACCGTCATACTTTGCCGCAGCAGCAATAGCCTTTGTACAGTCAATCGTCGAACCGCCTCCGACAGCAAGGAGAACATCTACATTCTCTTTCTTGCAGATTTCGGCACCCCTGTTTACTGTAGTATGACGCGGATTAGGCTCAACTCCCGCAAGTTCAAAAAACTGCGCTCCCGATTTGTTTAACTCGTCAATAACCTTGTCATAAAGACCGATTCTCTTAATAGAACCGCCGCCATATACAAGCAAAACTTTTTTTCCGAATCTCTTAATTTCTTCGCTTAAATTATGAAGTTGATTTTTACCGAAATAAATTTTAGTTTTGTTGCTGAATATAAAATCCTGCATAGCAAGTTCTCCTTTTATTTTAGCTTATTATACTCGCTCTCGTCTACCGATTCACACCACTCAGTGCTTGTTCCTTCGCCAGGAACTTCAATGGCAAGGTGCTGAAAGGCGCTGTCGGGTGCTGCTCCGTGCCAGTGCTTTACATTTGCAGGAATATTTACTGTGTCGCCTGCCTTCAGCTCTCTCGGCTCACTGCCCCATTCCTGATAATAACCTCTTCCCGCTGTAACAAGAAGAATCTGTCCGCCGCCTTTTTCAGCGTGGTGAATATGCCAATGGTTACGGCATCCTTCTTCAAAAGTTACATTACCTATAACAACCTGCTCCACAGAGAGCATATTAAGGTAACTTGTGCCGTCAAAATACTGTTTAAAAGCGGTATTTTCACCACCAACAGGAAAAATGCTTTTTTCAAAAAGTTCTTTGAGTTTCATAATATTATCCTTTCTGATTCATATCATCAAATGCTTTGTTAATGCAACCGAGAGCATTAAGACTTCTCGGATAACCGATATATGGTAGACACTGCGATACTACACTTATTAAAAATTGTTTATCGTTACCGATTCTCATATTAGCCACGGCATGAGAGGTGAGCTGTGGCTCGCAACCTCCCTGAGCCGATAGAAAGCAAAAGGTTATCATCTCACGCTGTTTATAATCAAGTCCCATTCTTGTGTAGTAGTCACCAAAGCAGTTGTCAGCAAGCCAGAGATTGATATGACGACTTTCTTCAGGACCCGATTTCCAGAAATCACGCATACCCTCGCCGAAAATATCAACCTGTGTCTGTGTGCCTGCCTCTCTGCGATTTTCCATAGTAGTTGTCGCCTGACCTTCAAGAGGAAGTTCTATTCCTCTTGCTTCAAAGATTTCATTAGTCGCCTTTAAAAACGGGAATACCCTGCCGATTCCAAGATAAGCCACAGCCTGATACACTGTTTCCTTAACCTCAACAGGAGTTACACCAAAGTTAAGAGCCGCAGGCAACATAGTCTTGAACTCATCAATTCCCTGACAGCCGAGAAGTGTCGCAAGAATAGCAAGAAACCTTGTCTTATCGTCAAGTTGTACGCCATTCTGATTTATAACCTCATCAAAGGCAAAGTTGTCAAATCGCTCAATAAATTCGGGATCAGTTCGCATAAAATCCGAAACATATCCAGGAAACATTTTCTCGTGATAATCTTTTGAAAAATCTGAAATATCCATAGTTATTCCTCCACAATATCTGTTGATGCCGCAAGCTCAATCTGAGTTTTGTAATCTGCAACTCTTTCTTCCAGTCGCTCTATAGTTACTTTGAGTGCCTGTGAACCAAGCACCATTCTCAACGGTGCAGGCTCTTTGTCAACACTTTCAATCATACGCTGTGCCATTTTTGCAGGATCTCCGGGTGCGAGCCCTTTTGTAGGATCAAGCATATTAAGGAATCCGTGAACATGGTCATACTCCGGCATAAGATTTGCGACGTGAGCACTTCCATAGCGGAACTCTGTTCTTGCTCCGCCCGGCTCAACAATAGTAATACCTATATTGTACTTTGCAACCTCCTGAGCTACAGACTCACAGAATCCCTCGATGCCGAACTTTGTAGCGTAATACATTGAGTTAGCTGCAAACGCCACCTGACCGCCGTAGCTTGAAAGCTGAATAATTCTGCCTCCACCCTGTTTTCTGAGATATGGCAAGCTATCGTGAATTATCATAATCGGAGCAGTAAGGTTTGTAGCAATAATCTTGTTAATGTTTTCTTCGTCAAGCTCCTCTGCTGCACCGAATAAGCCGTAGCCTGCGTTGTTTACAATAACATCAATTCTGCCGTGCTTTTCAAACATTTCTTTTACAAGGCTATGTACCTTATCCATTTCCGTAACATCGAGCAACTGACAATCAAATGTGTCGGGATATTTATTTATAAGTTCTTCAACCTTTGCCGTACTGCGCACTGTTCCGATAACCGTATCTCCATTTGCAAGAAGTTGCTTTGTCATCTCATTACCAAAACCGCTGCTTACTCCTGTAATTAACCAAGTTCTGCTCATTACGCTTCCTCCATAATAGATTTATTTGATTATATTATAACATAAATGCTGTGAAAATCACAGCAAACTAACAAAGCTTGCAAAAATGTGACAATCCTTTTAAATTTATGTTTCGATGTTCTCTCAGGTGTCAAATTTTTTGATTTTGGTAACACTGTAAGGTTATTATAACAAAAACTGTACACATCAATCAAAGTTACAAAGGTTTATTATAAATTTTACTTATGAGATTAAATAAAAGTGATTTTTATTAAGTGATATCTAATTATCAAAGTACAGCAAACGGACAATAGGTTAGGTTTGGAAATTAGCTCATCCATATACAAAGGAATGGGCAAAGGTAAAATTCAACTGTTTTAAAAATAAAAAAGGTCAATAAAACGACACGAACATTTCCAAAATCTCTGAAAATAGAAACTAAAAAAACACTCGTGTCGGCTTAATTCATCTTAATTAGGCTCAATCATTGAGCTTTATTTTTTGTAATGCGAAAACCTCTTGTTTGTGTTTTCTGCTTAATTTCGGTTGGACGTCAGTATAATAAGTTCTATCAGCTTACTCATAGGGATTATTTCATACATATCCTTATTACTTTTTTTAACTTTAAGAGCAGGCTCTTCCATATCAGTTCTGACGCACTATTTCACTCAAAATATAAAATAAATTTCGATAAAAATTAATTGGTTTCTGATTTATAATTCAATAAGTCGCTAATGTTATAACTTTTAAGTCAGGAATTAATAAAAAGTATTGACATATTTTCAGATGGTGCATATAATAACATATAGAAAAATTTCTATGTGAGGTGAATTCGTTGGAATCTTTGTATATCGATACCGCCAAAGTATTAAAATCAATTTCTGATCCAAAGCGTTTGCAAATTGTTGATATGCTGTCCTGCGGAGAACTTTGTGCATGTCATATTCTTGAAGAGTTCCATATTACACAGCCCACATTATCGCACGATATGAAGGTGTTGGTTGACGCAGGAATCGTTAATTTCAGGCGTGACGGCAAGAATATTTTCTATTCCTTAAATAAGGACAAATTGCAATCGTTCATTGGGGTGTTAGAAAAGATTTTTAACAATAAACCTGATTGTATTTGTAATAGAAAAACAAACAAAGGATGTTAATAAGCCGATTTCCATAAATTTCATTTTAGGAACTCGGCTATTATTCAAAATAACACATAGAATAATTTCTATATATTTATTTTTAAAGGCGATTTTTATTATGAAAAAACTTTGTATCTATGAGCCTGCTATGTGCTGTGAAACAGAACTTTGCGGAGTAAGCGTTGATACCGAGCTTCTTCGTATTTCAACAGTAATAAACACTATGAAAGAAAGAGGAGTTATGATTTATCGCTATAATCTCAGCAACGCTCCTATGGAATTTGTAAAGAACAATACTGTAAACGAGTATCTGAACAGCAAGGGCGTCGAGAGCTTACCTTATGTAACAGTAGACGGCGAAATCGTTATCAGTGGAAGGTACCCTACTAATGAGGAAATATTAAATCTCCTCGGACTTTCTGCTGAGTAACTTTATCAGCGAAAGCACTCACGGTGCATCCTGTCTCGGTCAGCTTTCAGGCTTGGAAAGCAAGAAAGAAATATATATAAAAGCCGTTGAAACTTTATCTGACGGCAGTAAAACCACTTTAATTCTCGTTTCAAGACCTGAGACCACTCCTTTGAAGGAGGCTGAACGTGCATCAGGTGAATTAGCACAGCTTGGTATTCTCAATCAGATAATGGTATTAAACGGCGTACTTTCTGATTGCGATGATGACGCATCTAAAAAGCTATATGAAAAGCAACAATCAGCTCTCACTTCTATGCCTGATTCATTAAAGGAAATACAGACATACTCTGTTCCTCTAAGAGCCTACAATGTAACAGGTCTTGATAATATTCGTGCGTTGCTTACTAATGAAAACACTTCTTTTGAAACCGATAAAATCATCGTTACAAACATTCCGAAGTTGAAGAATGTAATCGACGATATTGCGTCTACAAATAAAAAAGTAATCTTTACTATGGGAAAAGGCGGCGTAGGTAAAACAACCATTGCTGCCGCAGTTGCACTCGGTCTTTCTCAAAAAGGACAAAAGGTACACCTCGCTACTACCGATCCTGCTGCTCATCTAAAATATGTTGTCTCTGAAACTAATGGAATAACAATGAGCCATATAGACGAAAAAGAGGAATTAAAAAAGTATCAAGAAGAAGTTCTCTCAAAAGCAAGAGAAACAATGAACGAAGAAGATATAGCTTATGTTGAGGAAGATTTGCGTTCTCCGTGTACTCAGGAAATCGCCGTATTCCGTGCGTTTGCAGAAATTGTTGATAAGGCTGAAAATCAAATGGTTATTATTGATACCGCACCGACAGGACACACTCCCCTGCTTTTAGATTTCACACAAAGCTATCATAAAGAGGTAAAGCGTACACAGGGCGGTGAAATCCCCGATTCTGTCAAGCGTTTACTTCCGAGACTTCGTTCTCACGAAACTGAAGTATTGATTGTAACACTTGCGGAAACTACTCCTGTTTTTGAAGCAATGAGACTTGAAGAGGACTTGAAGCGTGCAGAGATTGATTCAAAATGGTGGATTATAAATTCATCTTTCTATCTGACTGAAACATTCAATGCTTTACTGAACGCAAAAGCTAATCACGAAATAGCGTGGATTAACAAGGTTGCTGAACACTCAAACGGTAACTTCGCTGTTATTCCGTGGAATGCTGATGAAGTAAAGGGAGAAAAACTAAATGAATTATTAAAGGGGTGAATTATATGAGTAAGGAGAAAAGCTCCATCAGCGTATTTCAAAAATACCTGACTGTATGGGTTATAATCTGTATAATTATCGGCGTTTTAATCAGTCAGTTTCTACCGCAGATACCTGATTTTCTGAATCAATTTGAATATGCCAAAGTATCTATTCCTATGGCGATACTGATTTGGATAATGATTTATCCGATGATGATGAAGGTCGATTTTAAGAGTATAAAAAATGTCGGTAAAAATCCAAAGGGATTGTTTGTAACTTGGATAACAAATTGGTTGATAAAGCCATTTACAATGTATGGAATTGCAAGCCTGTTTTTCTTTGTGATATTCAAAGCTTTCATCACACCAAATCTTGCTACAGAATATCTTGCGGGAGCAGTTTTGCTCGGAGCAGCGCCTTGTACCGCAATGGTGTTTGTATGGAGTTCACTTACAAAGGGCAATCCCGCTTATACAGTAGTTCAGGTTGCGACAAATGACCTAATTATACTTGTAGCTTTTATTCCGATAGTAAAGTTCCTGCTAGGTGTATCAAATGTAACTGTTCCTTGGGATACATTGATTTTGTCCGTTATTCTGTTCGTGGTAATTCCGCTTATAGGCGGTATGCTGACAAGATTTCTTGTAATAAAGAAAAAAGACACGGATTACTTTGAGAATACATTCGTAAAGAAATTTGACGGAATTACAACAATAGGATTACTTCTCACTTTGATTTTAATATTTTCTTTCCAAGGCGGAGTAATTCTTGAAAATCCGTTGCATATCATATTGATTGCTGTTCCGCTTATCTTGCAGACATTCCTGATTTTCGCGATAGCGTATTTAGCTTGCAAGCTATTGAAGTTGCCACACAACATAGCAGCTCCGGCAGGAATGATCGGAGCGTCAAATTTCTTTGAGCTTGCAGCAGCTGTTGCTATAGCCTTGTTTGGTACAACTTCCCCTGCGGCCCTTGCAACAACTGTCGGTGTGCTTACAGAAGTGCCTGTAATGCTATTCCTTGTGAGGATTGCCAATAAAACAAAAAAACATTTTAAATAAAGGCTCTGTGTCAATAGTTGGGGTAAACCCGAAAAAAGAATTTTACAAGCGATGG
>JAFLSM010000036.1 GCA_022510955.1 Ruminococcus sp.
CAGGGGTTCGCTTAATTGTACTTTTTTATTGTCTACTTTTACTTGACAGATTCATGCAAATGCAGGCGGTGTTTTTCATTCACTATATTTTACAAAATAGCAATGGTCAGATATTAATACTAATTATGAATATGCAACAAATTATACAAACTTAACAGCTGTGCCGTATGCAAGCACCTCAGCAGCCTGCTGAGCAACTGAAGCTGATGTATAGCGTACGTTTACGATTGCATCTGCACCCATCTGAGCTGCCTGGTCAATCATACGCTGTGTTGCAATGGCTCTTGCCTTTGACATCATTTCGGTGTATGACTTAAGCTCACCGCCAACCATTGTTTTAAATCCCTGTCCCATATCACTAAACATATGCTTTGACTGAATTGTGTTGCCTGTTACAAGACCGAGAGTAGCAAGATTTTTTCCTGAAATTGTTTCTGTTGTTACTAATACCATAAACTTATCCCCCAAAATATTTCAAGCACTGAGCTTGATTAAGTTATTTCTATTTTACATCACTGATGTACTTTCGTCAATAAGTTCAAGGTCCTTTTCATCTACTTTTCTAAGTTCTTTTTTGCTGAAAATATCATAGATTACAGGAATAATAAAGAGCGTCATAAATGTTGCATATATAAGACCGCCAATGCAGACAATGGCGATTGGCTGCATCATTTCAGCACCTGTTCCTATTCCCAATGCCATTACAGAAAGTCCCAGAATTGTTGTAAGTGCTGTAATTAAAATAGGACGCATACGAGTTCTGCCTGCTTCAACGATTGCCTCAACTCTTTCCTTGCCCTCATTTGCACGCAGATTATTGATGTAATCAACAAGCACAATACCATTGTTTACTATAATACCGCACAACATTACAAAGCCGATAAGCGATACTACACTGACATCAAATCCTGCAATAATAAGTCCGAGGAAACCGCCTGTAAATGCAAGAGGTATTGTAAACATAATGATGAACGGTGACTTGAGGCTCTGGAATTGAGCTACCATTATGAGATAGATAAGTATTACGCCAAGCAAAATCATCATCATTAGCTGTTCTACTGCCTCCATTGTGGTGGCATCAGAGCCTGAATATTCGATTGAACAGCCCTTTGGCAGGTCATATTTGTCAAGTGCTGATTTTATATTGTTTGACACGACCGTAACTGTACTTCCATCAGCCACAAAAGCAGATATTGTAAGATAACGCTTTTGATTTTGACGGTTGATAACATCCATTGCCTCTGACTTAGATATTGTTGCAATTTCTGAAAGCGCAACGCTTTTTTGCTCGCCGTCCTTATTGGTATAGGTTAGCTTGATATCTCCGATATCATCGGAAGATACCTTCTTTTTGTTATCCTTAACAACCACAACATCCATTGACTCACCATCATCATTTGTGAGTATTGTTGATGTTGTTTTGTCAGAAATCGCTGCTGCAACCTGCTGATAAACCTGGGCTACGGTAAGTCCTTTTTTAATAGCCTTTTGCTTGTCAACAGACACCCTGAGTTCAGGTGAGGTTGCACCGACTCCGCTGTCAGCTTTGCTGACTCCGTCAACATCTTCAAGAGTTTTTGCAATATCGTTTGCAGTGTTTTTAAGAGTGTCAAGGTCATCGCCGTAAAGAACAATGTCAACAGTATTGTTTCCGAGCATTGATGTCATTGAACTTGCGGAACCACCGCTGACTGTAACCTCTCCGTCTATACCTTCAAATGATTTTTCAAGCTTTGCGGAAATACTTTCGCTCTGTTTTGCGTAGCTTTCGTTAAGAACACCATAGGCTGAAACATAGCCTGCATCATTTGATGTACTGTTACTGCTTCCGCTTATTGCAAGCAAGCTTGAGGTTGAACCTACAAGCACTCCCACAGTGTCAAATTCCTTGTATTCACGCATTATATTGTTAATTTTTTCGGCAGTTTCAACTGTTTCCTCAAAGGTTGCGTTATCTTCAAGCTGAGCTGTAACCGAAATTTCCGTACTACTCATACTTGGCATAAAGCTAAAGCCTTTCGCCAATGCACCTGCAACGCTTGCAAAAAGAATTGCTACAACCACAAGCAGAGTAACAACCTTGTGCCTTAATGCAAATCGGAGCGACTTTTCATATGCGTTCAAAATTTTGCTGTTCTTTTTATCTTTTTGCTCTTTGGTTTTGCGCAACATTCGCTGGCTCATTGCAGGAATAAGTGTAAGTGCCACAATTAAACTTGCAAGCAACGAATAACCGATTACGAGCGCAATGTCAGAGAATAGCTGACGGGTAATGCCCTCTACAAATACGATTGGCAGGAACACGCACATTGTAGTCAGAGTTGATGAAGTAATTGCACCTGCAACCTGCCCTGCTCCGCTTACAGCCGCCCTGATTGCAGAATAACCCAGTCCACGCAGTCGATAGATATTTTCAATTACAACAACCGAGTTGTCAACAAGCATACCAACACCGATTGCAAGTCCTGAAAGTGAAATCATATTCATTGTTACGCCGCTGAAATACATCAGCACAATGGCAAAAATTACACTGATTGGAATTGAGCAGGCAACAATCACTGTAGGTCTAATATCACGCAGGAACAGGAAAAGAATAATAATAGCAAGCGCTGCACCTATAAGCAGGTTTTGCAGCACGCTGTTGATTACAATACCAATATAATCGCCCTGACTGTAAAGATTTGTAAAGTGCAGGCCGTCATATTCGGCTTCAAGCTGTTCAAAGGTGCTGTTGATATTTTCACATACCGTTGAGGTTGCAGCGTCACTCTGCTTTGAAAAACTTAATACTACTCCGTTCTGATTGTTGATTTTTGCATAAATTTCATTTGAATTGTCTGCAACAAAAACATCAGCAACATCTTCAAGTTTTACGACGCCGATACCGTCAATTCCCGTATCAAATAGCACAAGGCTTTTCATTTCTTTTTCACTGTTGATTTCATCACCGACACGAATCATATACTTGTTGTTTTCCTTGTCAGAAACATAACCCGCCGGCATAGAAAAGTTCTGAGCAGTCAAAATTCCCGACACCGTGTCAATGGTGACAGTATTATTCATATTTGCACTGTCTTTTGCCTGATTCTTTGTGTCGGAAAGTGTGTCAATCTGAGTTTGAACTTCTTTTTGTGCAGATTCAAGCTGAGTGAGAGCACCATTTACCTCGGTCTGTTTTGAAGTAAGCGTTGAAAGTGCTGATGAAAGCTTAAAATCAGCACTTGACTGCTGTTTTGAAATGGTTGAAAGCGCTTCGCTGACTGAAATGGACTGTTCATCAAGTCCGTCGATTGCATTATCAATCTGCTCAATACCTGCATTGATTTGTGCAATCTTTTCGCTCATACTGTTGAGTGACTCGTCAAGCGTACCGCTTGAAATATTCATTGATTTAAGAGTTTCCTCAATTTCAGCAAGTCCTTCATCAACAACTTTTTTTGCCTCTTGAGTCGCTTTTAGGGCCTCCTCTAAGGTATCAACTGACAGACCGTAAGGCTTTAATTTGTCATTTATTTCCTCAATTTGCTTGATAAAAGCATTATACTCGTCACTGTCGGGGGAAAGCTTCTCCATCTCTGCTTTTATCTTTGTGTAAGATTCATTGATTGGAATAATCGCATTAAGCTTATCATTCAAGGCGTTACTTTGTTCTGAAAGCTGTGAATATGTGTCCTTAAGTGACAGCAAGGTTTTGTAGGCTGTTTCAAGAAGCTCCTTGGTTTCTGTGAGCGCACTTTTCTGCACAAGCAATTCCATTTTAGCAGAAATAATTTCTGTTTTTCCGCTGTCTGCCTTTTTCTGAGCATCTGCAAGCTGATTTGCAAGCTCATCCTGCTGTGAGTTTATGTCCTCGATTGAAGCGTTTATTGTTCCTGCGCCCTCTTTGGCGGCATCAATATTGTCATTAAGCTCCTTTTTTGCATCTTTAAGTTTATTTTCGGCATCAGCAAACTGCAAATCAAGAGCCTTGTTAATCCTTTTATTCAGCTTATCAAGCTTTTCCTGTGAAATTACTACATTTTCGGTCTGCTCCAAAATACCCTTTGTAGAAACAGACGCGACACCATCAATACCCTCAAGCCTATTCAAAAGTTCTTCGCTGACAAAGTCGGAAATTTCTGCTTGGTCTTTGTCAGAGTAGTCTATTGCCGCCATTTCGACAGGCAGCATATTGGGGTTGATTTTAATAAGATACGGCGAACCGACGCCATCAGGCCAAGCATCTGAAATTGTGTCGAGTGCGGAACGCATATCAACCGTTGCGGTATTCATATCGGTTCCGTCCTCAAACTCAATCATCATCATTGAGTAGTTATCGGCAGAGTTTGATGTAATTTCCTTTACACCGTCAATAGTTGCCATAGACTGCTCAAGCGGTTTGGTTACTGTTGATTCAACCGTTTCTGGGGTCTGACCAACATATGTTGTCATTATAATTGCATACGGAAAATCCATATTCGGCAACAGATCAGGCGTCATTCTCATAAATGAAACCACACCAAGCACGATTGTAATGACAACACTAACAAACACGGTCATTGGCTTTTTAACACTGAATTTTGCTAACATATGTTACTCCTTTTTATG
Source organism: Ruminococcus sp. (assembly GCA_022510955.1). Taxonomy (GTDB): domain Bacteria; phylum Bacillota; class Clostridia; order Oscillospirales; family Acutalibacteraceae; genus Ruminococcoides. The sequence continues at coordinate 4,588 of JAFLSM010000036.1, forward strand.
TGTTTCTGATTGAAATTTTTATTCAAAATCTGAATTATAGATTAGAGCCCCTTGTTTTATAATTTTAATTTTTCTCAAAAATTCTTCTCTGACTTTTTCGGGATCCTCATTTTTAACAAAAAGATTAAACACTGCATTTTTTACAATAAGTTTTAAAATTAACGAAAGGGAATTAATTTCCTCAGGATTTTTAAATCTCATATTATCCTTTATAATACAATCAAAACCGTTATAATTTTCGGAAATTCCCTCGAATCTGTTTATCAGATAATCAGAAATTAAATTGTCATTTGCTTTTAAATTTTTAAAAAGGTTTTTAAGAACATTTTTATACTGCTTGTCGGCATTACACTTTGTTATTAATTCAAAAATGTGGATATATGTAGAAAAAATATCCCCATCTGAATTTGCAAGTGCCGTGCGAAATTCCTCATATAAGGTATTCACAAGAGTTTTTTCAAGCACCTCAACAAGGTCAACCTTGTCATCAAAATATTGATAAAAGCTTCCGCGGGAAATATTTGCAGCCTTAATAATTCGGTTAATGCTTACCTTTTCGGTTGACGCACTTGCAAACTCGTTTATTACAGCATCTACTATACGGTTTCGCTTCTCTTCAGGAAGGTTATAAAAAGTAGATTTTATCATAAAAAACACTCCTTTGCAACATATGACAAGCTGTCATATGACTACCTGTCATATTATAGCATTTTTGCAAAGGAGTTTCAATTATAAATTTAACTTTTTCACTAATTTTTTGCAATCATTTTTGTGCTATTTTAACAAACAATACTAATCATCAATAGAAAAGTAGAATAGATTATAGACAACCTGAATACAGTTTCTCAATCTGAATTATAGGTTCATAATTTTGATTAATAGACTTTATTTTGTCGGTTGCAAGCATACGAATTTTTTCGTCTGATATTTTACATTCATACGGAACAGCGAGGTCAAAAATCAGTTTTGTCCTCTCGCCTCTTACCGCACGAAAATCGTGAATAGAAAAGGCATTATCAATCTCACACAACTTGTCGGCAACAACATTTTTCAGGGCTAAAAACTCCATATCATCGGCGGCAATCGGGTCAAGATGAATAGTAGCCATACAGCGGAATTTTTGTTCCAATAGCTTTTCGGTGCGGTCAATAACATCGTGGGCTTCTATAAGACTCATCTTGTCAGAAAGCTCAGCGTGAAGTGAAATTATGCACCTGCCGATACCATAATCATGAACAATCAGGTCATGCACACCGATAATTTCATTCTCAGCAAGGACAGTATCACGAATTTCACTGACCATATCTTCATCAGGAGGATTTCCAAGCAAGGGAGAAATGCTGTCCCTCATTGTATTAACACCTGTAAACAAGATAAAAAGTGCAACGGCAACGCCAAGATAACCATCAATATTTATTCCCCAAAGGTACGAAATAACAAGACCAAGGATTACAACAGATGTTGCTATGCAGTCAGTTAAGGAATCAAGTGAGGCTGCTCTTAATGTATTGGAATTAATTTTCTTTGAGAGAATTTTATTAAAAAGATACATCCAAGCCTTAACGCAGACAGAAGCTATAAGAATAATCAGCGAAATAACGCTAAATCCAGTATCCACATTTGGGGTAAAAATTTTTTGAACAGAATTTATTATCAGTTCAAATCCTACAAGCAAAATAACCACAGAAATCCCGAGACCGGCAACATATTCATATCTTCCGTGACCAAACGGGTGTTCACGGTCGGCAGGCTTGCGAGCAAGCTTAAAGCCGATAAAGGTAACAACCGAACTGCCTGCATCGGAAAGATTGTTGAATGCGTCGGCAATTACAGACACTGATGATGAAATTATGCCTGCAATAAGCTTTGATAAAAACAAGCAAAGGTTTAGTATAATGCCGATTACGCCTGACATATTGCCATATGCTGTCCTGACCTCGGGATTTGTAATATCGTCACTGTTTTTTATAAATAGCCGTGTAAGTGTGTGTATCAAAATAATTCTTCCTTTATAATATCATAATAATATGATATATATTCTATTCCAATACACATTTATTAGTCAATGCTAATTTATGTAACCTAAAGTTTTAAGAAACTTATGAAACATAACTGTTGACATAATCATATGAATCTTCTTCGTCAGAATCATCATATGAGTTCCAAAAATACTTACCGCTTTTTTTAGGAGTACCGTCTGATCTTAATATATTTAAATCTTTTAACACCTGTATTGTATTTGTATAGCTTTCCGGCACAACAAGTTCTTCGGATAAATATCCGTACGAAAAATTAAAATTAGAATAGCCAACTTCTATTTTACATACGTAATCACTGAATTCATCACCGTCATAATCATTATATATAAAGTAATCTCCCATATAATACATGGCTTTGCTGATATCCTTGGTATCTGCCTCAAAATCTTTTCTATATGCCTCTATTATTTTTTTGCGGTCTTCTATGTACTTTTTTGTTTTATCTGTATCTTCATCAAGACAATAATCATAATATGTTGTTATGCCGTTTTTATCGGTTTGCGTAGCATACATATACATTGAGTCAATTTCATCAAGGTCAGCATTGATAAACGCTGAATATTTTTGCTGATATTCCTTTGTACATACAAGCTTACTGATTAATACGGAGAAAAGCTCATAATCATCGTCTTCATAATAGACATCTTCCATTTCGGAATATGTATCATCCCATTCCAAAAAAGAAGTATCAAACTTTCTTGTAACAATTTGACCGTTCTTCATTTTATAGCTGAACGCATCATATTCAAAAAAGTCAAAATCAACTGCTGAGTTTAATGTATTTACCCATGTCATTCTAAATTTTAATAATGATGAATCGTCTATTTTTTCAAGTATAAGCTTATGAAGCGCAATAGCAGATGAAATCCTTTGTTCATCGTCAAAATCGGCATTTGAATTTTTGATTACATCGTCCAAACAAGTTTCGTCGGAATTGTAATAGCAGTTATTACTGTCAATAAAGCCTGCACTTTCAATTTCATCAACACTCGGGACAAACTTGTTGTATCCCATAACATCAAAGTTGATAAATGCCATTCCACCAACAACCACAACTATTAAAACACCAAGCAAAATACTGGTTCTTACAAGCTTTTGAAAACCGTGGTAAAAAATCAGATGACATACAATAAATGCCGGAACACTTGCAAGGATAAAGCCGAACACAAAACCTACAAATCCGAAACCGAAAACATTTAATGAACCGAAAATTACTCCAAGGAACATTCCTGCAAGGAATGAAACAAGCACCTTTACAATGTGGCAAGGCAAATAATAAGCAAAAGATGACTGAGCTCGTTCAGCCTTGCGATTTTTAACAAGGTACGCTGATGCAACCAAGCAAACAGCTGTAAAAACAAGCCAATAAATAATATTGTTTCCGTCATATGCACTCAACGGGCTGAACGCTTTCATAATGAAGCTGTTGTTTAAATATTCACTGCTTGAACCGATATAAAAGCTGTCCATTATTCCTCTTACAAGGTATGCAGACATAGGATATGCAACGCTTACTGCAATAAACATAAGAACTGAATTTATGCTCGTGCCGCAACATACTGCAATAAGTCCGTAAGCTGAAATACAGGCAAGCGAGCCCATAACAATCTTTGCATACATCATTGCATTTCCAGCTAACAACGGCTGTCCAAGTATAAGTGAAATAACTGTTGCAATGACTAAAAACACCAATGCAGGAACAACAGAAAATACAAATGCTGTTGCTGATTTTGATAAGAAAAGAGTAATTCTGCTTATTGGCATTGAGCCGTACATATCGGTTTGTCTTTTGTTGTGCAGATAACCAAATACTTTAATCGTATAAACTATTGTAAAGATTACAGTCATAAAAGAAATCATACTAAATGATAAGTACTGAAAAATTACTCTTGCCAAAGCAAACCCCGAATTAATTTCTCCTTCTGCCAATTCGGGGAAGATTAAACCTGTAAAAGGAAAAAATCCTACAGTATTCACATCACCGGATACACCTGACGCTGCCGTTGAATTGTCTGCCATTGTGCCGAATACAAGGCATAGGGTCAGTATAATTACCATAAACACCGCTGTCAGAATTGAATAAATTGTCAGCGTACCTGCACAGGATTTGAGTTCCCATTGAAAAAATGAAAACGCTTGCTTAAATTTATCTTTTAACGATATTGCTGATGTCATATCCTGCTACCTCCATTTCGCTGATAAAAATTTCTTCAAGTGTAAGCGGCAAAGCAGAAATATACGCAGGCTCAAGCGCATTGAGCTGCGGCATAAAGCTTTCCTCCGTACCTCTTATAGTAAGGTTAAATACATTGCCGTTCTGCCAGACATCGACCACATTTATGCCCTCAAACAGATTTGGTCTTTGAGGAATCTGCGTAAATGCAACCTGAACCTTACGCATTTTCTGTCTCAATGCATCAATGTCACTCTCCATTAACATATTGCCCATGTGCATAAGGCACACTCTGTCACACAAGTCCTCAAGTTCACGAAGATTGTGCGACGCTATTATAACCGTAACACCCTTTTCACAAACTGCATCAATCAAAATTTTCTTTAGAAGATGACGAACAACAGGATCAAGTCCGTCAAAAATCTCATCCAAAAACAAGTATTTCGGACAGGTTGAGAGCGCAAGAATCAATGCCGCCTGTCTCTGCATACCCTTTGACATATTAATTATCCTCTGCTTGCGATTAATCGGAAAAACAGAGCAAAATTTATTAAAAATTTCTTCACTCCAATTTGGATAGAGCTTTCTGTATAAGAATGCCGTATTTTCAAGTGTACTGTTGTTATAAAAATACGGAAAATCAGGAATAAAGTAACACTCGCCTTTGGCTATGTAGTTGTCAAAAAGCTCTTGGCCATCAACAATAATCTCTCCTCCGTCAGGTTGATAAACCCCCGACAGCACACGCAAAAGTGTGGATTTTCCGCTTCCGTTGCTGCCTACAAGTCCAACAACACTGCCCTCAGACACATTAAAACTGATATTATTAAGAGCAGTCAACTTATCAAATTTTTTAGTCAGATTTCTGATTTCAATCAAGAGTTTTCCCTCCTTTACATACCTTGTCTATAATCTCAATCATTTGTTCTCTGCTTGCCCCGTACATATGAGCCTCCTTGGTACATTCGGCAAATTTGTCAAGTGCAATCAGCTTTTGTGCCGAGCTTTCAAGCTTGTCGGTCAAAAAACTCCCCCTGCCAACGGATGAATAAATATATCCGCAGGTTTCAAGTTCACGATATGCCTTTGCCACTGTATTCGGATTAATTCCGAGCTCTGTTGCAAGTGTTCGCACAGGCGGTAATCTGTCACCGCTTTTCATAGCACCGGCTGACACTAACTTAATAAATCCCTGAACAATTTGCTCATAAATTGGAATTCGGGATGCAAAATTAATTTGAACCATATTACACCTCCAAATTAATAACATTCATTGTATTATCTCAATTAATACAATTTAATAATATCATCAAAACACTATCTTGTCAACATTTTTTTGATTAATACTATGTTTTATTGAAAAACAAATTACACTCAAAGGCATTTATCCGACATAATTCTTCGTTTTTTTTAATAAAATTTAAATCGCGTCTCTTGATTTTTTGGTAAAATAAGGATATAATATATTAATACTTTAACTATATTTTATGTGGTTAAAGTATTAAAAAATCAGTAAAAAATGATGATTAAAGGAGCTGAAACATGGCAAAAGATATGATGAACGCCATTTTTGAAGCTGAAAAGGAATGTAAACAGCGTGAGGCACAGGCTAAGGCTGATGCAGTCAAAAGTCAGGAGCAGGCACAAAAGGACGCCGATAACCTTGTAAAACAAGCCGTACTTAATGCCGAAAATGAAGCTCAAAAGCTTTATGACAGCATAAAAACCGACAGCGACACAGAGCTTAAAAATGCAAGACTTGACGCTAAAGCTGAATGTGAGAGCATTTCTAAAACAGCAGAGAAAAACCGCAGTAAAGTAATTAATGATGTTGTAGATTTGTTGACAAATTGATCTGCAACAAAAGCTAAATAAGTGTGGTGATATTAATTTGGCAAAACTAAAAATGAAATCTGTCAGGATTATCGCCCTGCGACAAGATCGAAAGCGGCTTTTAGAGCATCTGCAAAACAGCGCACTTGTGCAAATCAAGAAAACTGAAAAATCCGAAAAGGGCTTTTCAAAAATTGATATGAGTTCTCAGATGCAGGTGTTTGAGCGAAATGTGACTTTGACACAGCAGGCACTTAATGTACTTGATGAACTTGTCCCTGAGAAAAAGAGCATGCTATCCTCACTTGCCGGCAGACGGGTAATCGACCCTGATGAAATCGGCGTTATTGCAGCAGACGCAAGCAAGGTAATTGATGTGTGCAACCGCATTACGGAACTTAACAAAGTGCGTGCTGACAATGCCGCTGAACAGGTAAGAATCCGAACAAGTCTTGCACAACTTGAACCTTGGCAAAATCTTGACATTCCCCTAAACACAGGGGACACAAAAACTACGGCAGTTTTTATCGGAACACTGCCAAAAAATTATTCGGACATTACGCTATCTGAGGAGCTTGCTCAGCAGAATTCTGAACTTTTATTTGACTTTGAAATTCAGTTTTCATCAAAAGATATGACTTGCTTGGTACTCTTTGTTCCAATTATTCAAAAGCAAATGGCTGAGGATGTACTGCGAAATATTGGATTTGCAAAGCCCATGAGCCCGACAAGTCATACTCCTAAGGTTAAGACAAAAAGGCTCATTGACAGGAGTGCACAACTTAGTCAAGAAACTGAAAATATAAAAAATGAAATCATCTCGTATGCTGAGATGAGAGATAAAATTTGCAGTACTCAGGATTATTTCAGGATAAGAGCTGATAAGTACAATGTAATAAGTGAACTTGACCAGACAAAGCATGTATTCGTGATTAACGGATACATTCCTGAAGAGGACTGCAAAAAACTAACACAGCTTTGTGACAGAGTAGCATCATGCTATATTGAATTTAGTGATGTAAACGATGAAGAGGCTCCCGTAAAGCTAAAAAATAACAAATTTGCAGAGCCTGCACAGAGTATTGTTAATATGTACTCTACCCCATCGCACGCAGACATTGACCCTACGCCGATTCTTGCATTCTTCTTCTACTTCTTCTTTGGAATGATGTTTTCTGATGCAGGCTACGGATTATTAATGGTTGTTGCTATCGGAATTGTACTCAAAATTTTCAAACCAGATAAAAATATGCGAAACAACTTAAAGTTGTTTCAGTATTGCGGTGTTTCAACGATTATTTGGGGCTTGATTTTCGGCAGTATATTTGGTGATGCCCCTGTAGCAATCTACAATGTATTCACAGGTGCAGACCTTACAATGAAAGAAATTCTTCCGTGGCCGACGCTTGACCCGCAAAAAGACGCACTAATGCTTATGGTAATATCCATTGCCTTTGGTATGGTACACATCTTGATTGGTATGGGATGTAAATTCTATATTTGCTGGAAACAAAAAGACTATGCAGCCGCCCTGTTTGACACGGGATTATGGATGCTTATGCTTGTAGGCTTTGCTGTTTTGGCTGTTGGTATGATTACAACTCCAACCCTTATGTATGTAGGTGCAGGAATTGCTATTGCGTGTGCAGTCGGTCTTATACTTACACAAGGAAGAGGTAAAAAAGGCATTGTCGGCAAGGCTATCGGCGGTCTGGCGTCACTTTATGACATTACAAGCTATATCAGTGACCTTTTAAGCTATTCAAGACTTCTTGCTTTAGGTCTTACAACAGGCGTTATGGCACAGGTATTCAATATGCTTGCAACAATGCTTGGCACAAATATTATCGGCATAATCTTTATGATAATTATTTTCGTTATAGGACATGCCGTAACAATCGGGCTGAACGCACTCGGCTCTTATGTACACACAATGCGTTTGCAATATGTTGAGATGTTCAGTAAATTCTATGATGGCGGCGGAAAACCGTTTGAGCCATTCACACTAAACAGTAAATATTTTAAGACAAAGAATAGCAACGACGACTAATCTTTGTTATGTTCAGGAGGTAAAAAATGAACGGACTGTTTTTTGCACTTTTAGGTGCTTCAATCGCAACTGCACTTGCAGGCTTTGGTTCTGCAAAGGGTGTTGGCAGTGCTGCACAGACAGCAATGGGTGTTCTCTCTGAGGACTCTTCAAAATTCGGTAAAATGCTTGTACTCACACTTCTTCCGGGCACACAGGGTCTTTATGGCTTTATCGTTGGCTTCCTTATCCTTGTAAACTGCGGTGTACTCGGCGGAAATCTTCCATCAGCAGGACAAGGTCTTGCTTATTTAGGTGCATCACTTGCAATCGGCATCGGCGGTATGGTTTCAGGCTTTGCACAGGGCAGAGCCGCTGTTTCGGGTATTGCAATGAGTGCCAAGGATGACAAAAACTTCTCAAAAGCAATGGTATCAATTACACTTGTTGAAATTTATGCTCTTCTTTCATTCATCGTTTCTCTTCTTGTTGTAATTACAGTTCCAAACATAAATGTATAATCCAAGAAGAAATAACTTGAACAGAAAGGTGGGCTTTTGATGAACAACGGTGATAAGATATTGAGCAGTATCAAAAGTGACTGTGACAAGATTATCAGCGTAATCAATGCAGACTCCGCCAAGGTATGCGACGACATTCTTGCAAAGGGCAGGGCCGACGCAGAAAATGCAGTAAAAGAGGTAAATGCAAAGGCACAGAAGAAGGCAGCACAAATGAGAGCAGCCTCAAAAAGCCGAGCAGAGCTTGAAAAACGCAACACTTTGCTGAAAAAACGCAGAGAAGAAATTGATATCACATTGGATGCAATTTATAACTATCTGATTAATCTTGACGGTGAAAAATACTTTAACATAATATACAAGCTGTGTTCAAAGCTTTCGGGCAAGCAGGGCGAAATGCTGTTTAACATCAAAGACCTTAAAAGGCTTCCCAAAGATTTTGAAGCAAAGCTTGCAAAGACCGGGCTTAACGCAAAAGTCAGCAAAAACACAGCCGACATCACAGGCGGATTCATCCTGAAATGCGGCGATATAGAGGAAAATATGAGTTTTTCTTCTATGCTTTCAGACAAGCGTGAGCAAATTGAAGATTTGATAAATCGTGAGCTGTTTGCAGAGTAAGGAGGAAATCTATGGCTTTATCATATGAATTTTCCATTGGCTCTGTGCGTGCCAAAGAAAACTCTCTTTTCACAAATGCAGAAGTTGAACAAATGCTTGCCTGCAAGAATGAAAGCGAGCTTATCAGATTCCTTAATGAAAAGGACTATGGCGAAGGCAATACGATTGATGCAATATTAAACAATCACACAAACGAAATGTGGAAATACATCAGGAGCGTAACTCCTGAATTCGGAATTTTCAGTCCTTTCTTCCATCAAAATGATATCCATAATCTAAAAGCTACACTAAAGGGCATTATGGCACAGCGAGATTATGATTCTCTGCTTCTTATGCCTTGCACAATAGATAAAGACACTTTGAAAACCGCAGTAGAAAACAGAAAATTTGGAATTTTGCCAGAATGGCTGTCACAGGCCGCCGACAGAGCATATGAAACGCTTGCACACACAAGTGACGCAAAACTCAGTGATGCGATTATCGACAAAGCTGTTATGCAGAAAATGCTTGACGAGGGTAAAAAATCAGGTTCGGATTTTCTGAAAAAATATTTTAATACGGTTGTTTTTTACAGCAATATTAAAATTGCAATTCGTGCCTCACGCACAGGAGTAAGCAATGATTATCTTTTGCAGGCTTTATGTGAGGTCGATGAATTTAGAATGTCTGCGGTGATTTCAGCCGCAATTAAAGGGTATGATGCACTGCTTGAAACACTTACAAAGTTCAGTGAGTATGATTGCAACAAAGCAATGGAGGAATTTAGCATCTCTCCGTCTGCATTTGAAAAGTTTGTTGACAACAAGCTTATGTCACTCACAAAGGAAAACTGCAAAAGAGCAAGCAGCGGTGCAGAGCCGATTATGGGATATTACCTTGGATGTGAAGCTGAAAAGAAGGTAATCCACATTATTGCAAGCGGATTAAGAACACAAACCCCTGTGGATATTATCAGAGAAAGGCTGCGTGAAATCTATGGCTAAAAATATCGCTGTAATCGGCGACAGCGAAAGCATTAAAGGCTTTGGTGCAATCGGACTTGATATTTATCCCTGCGATGATTTTGAAAATGCCGCTCATCTACTGCGAAAAATTGCAGACGGCGATAATTATGCAGTAATTTATATGACAGAAGAGCTTTTTGAGCTTGTTGAAAAAGAAAGAACTCGTTATGATAGCAGGCTTACACCTGCAATCATTCCTCTGCCGGGAGTTAAAGGAAACACAGGAATCGGTTCAAAACGACTTTCGGCATTTGTTGAACAAGCTGTCGGTTCTGATATTCTCTTTCAGTAAACCGATTGTTATGAGGTGTATAATTTGAAAACAGGTATAGTTACAAAAGTTGCTGGACCTCTTGTTATTGCAGACGGTATGCGTGACGCAAATATGTTTGATGTTGTGCGTGTAAGCAGTCAGCGACTTATAGGTGAAATAATTGAAATGCACGGCGACAGGGCTTCAATTCAGGTTTATGAAGAAACCTCGGGGCTTGGTCCGGGCGAAGTCGTTGAGTCAACGGGTGCTCCGCTTTCAGTAGAGCTTGGTCCCGGTCTTATCGGCTCAATTTATGACGGTATTCAGCGTCCGCTGAACGAAATTATGAAAGCAGCAGGCACAAACCTTACAAGAGGTGTTGAGGTTGCCTCTCTTGACCACAATAAAAAATGGCACTTCACACCAACTGCAAAAGTTGGAGACAAGGTAAGTGCCGGTGATGTTATTGGTACAGTCAGTGAAACAAATGCTGTACTGCACAAAATTATGGTACCAAACAAGGTTGAAGGTACTGTTGAAAGCATTAAAGAAGGCGATTTTACTATTGATGAAACTGTTGCTGTTTTAAAAGGCAATAGCGGTAATGTAGAAGTAAAAATGATGACAAAATGGCCTGTTCGTGTGGGCAGACCGTACAAGAAAAAGCTGTCGCCTGATGTTTTGCTTACAACAGGTCAAAGACCTATTGACACACTCTTCCCTCTTGCCAAGGGCGGCGTTGCGGCCGTTCCCGGCCCTTTCGGTTCGGGCAAAACGGTTGTTCAGCACCAGCTTGCAAAATGGGCGGCAGCTGACATCATTGTATATATCGGTTGTGGTGAGCGTGGCAACGAAATGACAGATGTTCTCAACGAGTTTCCTGAGCTTAAAGACCCCCGCACAGGCAACTCACTTATGGAAAGAACAGTTCTTATTGCAAATACATCAGATATGCCTGTTGCGGCCCGTGAGGCTTCAATTTATACAGGCATCACCATTGCAGAGTATTTCAGAGATATGGGATATACAGTTGCTCTTATGGCTGACTCAACCTCGCGTTGGGCAGAGGCTTTGCGTGAAATGTCAGGCCGTCTGGAAGAAATGCCGGGTGAAGAGGGTTATCCTGCATATCTTGGCAGCCGTCTTGCACAGTTCTATGAGCGTGCAGGCCGTGTAATTGTCAATGGCAAGGATGATACAGAGGGTGCATTATCCGTAATCGGTGCAGTATCTCCTCCGGGCGGTGATATTTCCGAGCCTGTATCACAGGCTACACTGCGAATTGTAAAAGTATTCTGGGGACTTGACGCAAATCTTGCGTACAAACGACACTTCCCTGCTATTAACTGGCTGACAAGCTATTCACTGTATACTGACCAGCTTGCAAATTGGTTCTCGGAAAATGCTGCTCCTGACTTTATGGAGCTTAGAGCAAGACTTATGTCTCTGCTTCAGGACGAATCTGAGTTACAGGAAATTGTAAATCTTGTCGGCATGGATGCACTTTCTGCTCCTGACAGATTAAAGCTTGAAACCTCCCGTTCAATCCGTGAAGATTATCTGCACCAAAATGCATTTGACTCGGTTGACACATATACTTCACTTAAAAAACAGGTGCTTATGATGCGTGCCATTATGAACTTTTACGACAAGGCTATTGACGCACTAAAAAAGGGCGCAGACATTGAAATGCTTGTCAATATGCCTGTTCGTGAAACAATCGGCAGATTCAAATATGTTGAAGAGGCAAAAATTTATGAAGAGTTTGACTCTATTGAGGCAAAACTCGACAGTGATATTAAAGATGTGCTTGAAAGGAGTGACGACTGATGCCAAAGGAATACCGCACCATACGAGAAGTTGCAGGTCCTCTTATGATGATTAGCGATGTTGAGGGCGTAACCTATAATGAGCTTGGTGAAATTGAACTTCCTAACGGCGAGGTTCGTCGTTGTCAGGTGCTTGAGATTGACGGCAGTAATGCCCTTGTTCAGCTGTTTGATTCAGCAGCAGGAATTAACCTTGCAGGCTCAAAGGTTCGTTTTTTGGGCAGAGCCATGGAACTGCCTGTATCCCCCGATATGCTGTCCCGTGTATTCGACGGTTTGGGCAATCCTATTGACGGAGGCCCTTCAATTATTCCTGAAAAGCGTATGGACATTAACGGTACGCCGATGAATCCTGCCGCACGAAACTATCCACAGGAATTTATTCAGACAGGAGTTTCGGCGATTGACGGTCTTAATACCCTTGTAAGAGGACAAAAACTGCCTATCTTCTCAGCTTCAGGTTTGCCTCATGCACAGCTTGCGGCACAAATTGCCCGTCAGGCTGCTGTTCGTGGTAAAGATGAGCAGTTTGCAGTTGTTTTTGCCGCAATGGGTATCACCTTTGAGGAGTCTGACTACTTTGTTCAGTCCTTTAGAGAAACAGGCGCTATTGACAGAACAGTTATGTTTGTAAACCTTGCAAACGACCCTGCAATCGAAAGAATTGCCACACCGAGAATGGCACTGACTGCCGCTGAATATCTTGCGTTCGACTTGGGAATGCATGTACTTGTCATTATGACTGACATCACAAACTATGCCGACGCATTGCGTGAGGTTTCCGCCGCAAGAAAAGAAGTTCCAGGCCGCAGAGGTTATCCCGGATATATGTATACAAATCTTGCTACTCTTTATGAAAGAGCAGGCAGACTAAAGGACAAAGACGGCTCAATTACGCTTATTCCAATCCTTACTATGCCCGAGGATGACAAAACTCATCCGATTCCTGACCTTACAGGCTACATCACAGAAGGTCAGATTATTCTTTCCCGTGAGCTTTACAGAAAGGGCGTAACTCCGCCTATTGATGTTCTGCCGTCGCTTTCTCGTCTTAAGGACAAGGGTATTGGTCCTGACCGTACCCGTGAAGACCACGCCGCAACGATGAACCAGCTTTTTGCCGCATATGCACGAGGCAAGGATGCAAGAGAGCTTATGGTTGTGCTGGGTGAAGCAGCACTTACCGATATGGACAAAAAGTACGCTGAATTTGCCGAAGAATTTGAAAGAGAATATGTTTCTCAGGGCTACAATACTAACCGTTCTATTGAAGAAACTCTCGACATCGGCTGGAAGCTTCTTCATATTCTTCCGAGAAGTGAATTAAAGCGTATTAAGGACGATATGCTCGACAAATATTACGGCAAAGAATAACCGCTTGAGGGTGCTTATCAATGGCTATTATGAATGTTAATCCCACACGAATGCAGTTGACAAAGCTGAAAAAACAACTTGCCACTGCTGTGCGAGGACACAAAATGTTAAAAGACAAGCGTGATGAGCTTATGCGACGCTTTATCGACTTGGTACAGGAGAACAAACGACTGCGTGACAAGGTTGAGCAAAAGCTTTCCGAATGCAACTCACACTTTGTTAATGCAAGTGCTGTAATGTCGAAGCAGGCACTTGATGCATCGCTGATGTCGCCAAAACAACAGGTAAGCGTTGATGTCGGTTCAAAAAATGTTATGAGCGTAAACATTCCCGAGTTTACCGCTTCAACTCGCACTGCTGACAAGGGTGATATTTTTCCATACGGCTTTGCGTTCACCTCGTTTGAGCTTGACGATGCAGTGATGTCGCTAAATGAGATTTTGCCTGACCTTATAAAGCTTGCAGAAATTGAAAAAAGCTGTGAATTGATGTCAGCAGAAATTGAAAAGACGCGTCGCAGAGTAAACTCGCTTGAGCATGTTATGATACCAAGATATCAGGAAACAATTAAATATATTTCTATGAAGCTTGAAGAAAATGACCGCAGCAGCAGAACAAGACTGATGAAAGTCAAAGATATGTTGCTTGACAAGGCTCATAATTATTCAGCCAAATATTAAGCAGCCTGTGGGCTACACCCATCCGAGCAGATAGAGTTTATTTTTTACAACCCTTTAATGCCCGACTGTTAAGTACACGAAATTTCCCATAGAGCAAAAAAGCAGCCCGTGGGCTGCACCTATCCGAGCAGATAAAGTTTATATTTTATAAACCTTTAATGCCCGACTGTTAAGTGTAAATAATTTACTATATAGTAAAAACGCAGAGATTTTCCCTCTGCGTTTTTTGTATAGGTATTAGTTTCATAAATTAAAGAATTTTAATTTCCGTATATATTAAGAAGAATGTTTTTGATTTCATAAAGTTTTTTTGAGAGGTCAACATAGTAGGTATGCGGATTTTCAAAACGCTTTACCTCATCCCACAGCAAAGATACCTGCTCTTTGCAATAGTCTGCTATCTCGGTAATACTTGGTGAGTCATATACGCACTCGCCGTTTTTGAATATTGGCACTTGCAACTCTTTTGCTGTAAAATCAGTTATTGTCTTTGTTTTCCATGTTGCATTAGGGTCAAAAATCGTGCGTGGCTTTGAGGTGTCAACTGTCTCATCATAAAGGCAAAGTTCATCTGCAATAGCCTTTCCGCTTTCATTGTCAAAATAACGGTAAACCTTTTTAAAATGTGGATTTGTGATTTTTGTTGTATTTTCACTGACCTTGATTTTCGGAACAATCTCCCCGCTCTCGTTTTCAACAGCTACAAGCTTATAAACTCCTCCGAATACAGGTGAACTGGATGATGTGATTAGTCTTTCACCCACACCAAATGTATCAATCTGGGCGCCCTGCATCATAAGGTCACGAATCAGGTACTCATCAAGCGAATTTGACGCCGTAATTTTACAGTTTGTAAGTCCTGCGTTATCCAACATTTTTCGTGCCTTTTTTGAAAGATATGAAATATCACCCGAATCAAGTCTGATTGAAAAATCTGTTTTCCCCTGAGGCAAAAGCACTTCTTTAAACACCTTGATTGCATTTGGAATACCGCTTTTTAATGTATTGTAGGTATCAACAAGCAGTGTAGGATTATCAGGATACAGCTCACAGTATGTTCTGAATGCGTCATATTCACTGTCAAACATCTGAATCCATGAATGTGCCATTGTACCTCCGGCAGGAACACCATACAGTTCATCTGTAAGTGTGCATGCTGTGCCAAGGCAACCACCGATAAATGCCGCCCTTGCACCGTCAACTGCTCCGCTTACACCCTGTGCACGACGCGAACCAAATTCAAGCACTGTTTTTCCCTGTGACGCACGAACAATTCTGTTTGCTTTTGTGGCAATTAGACTTTGGTGATTTATTGTGAGCAAAAGAAAAGTTTCAATCAACTGTGCCTCAATAGCAGGAGCTTTTACGGTGAGGATAGGCTCATTCGGGAATACAGGAGTACCCTCGGGAACGGCATAAATATCACCTCTGAATTTAAAGTTTCTCAGATAATCAAGAAACTGTTCATCAAAAATTCCTTTGCTTTTTAAATATGAAATATCATTTTCATCAAAATGCAGATTCTTTATATATTCAATCACCTGTTCAAGTCCTGCTGCAATAGCGAATCCGCCGTTATCGGGAACTTTGCGAAAGAACAGGTCAAAGTAAACATTCTTTTTATAAAAACCGTTTTTAAAATATCCGTTTGACATTGTAAGTTCATAAAAATCGCAGAGCATAGAAAGATTTGCGTTATCCATATTAACCTCCGTAAGGGTATATTTATAATACTAATCGCCAATAGAAGAGTAGAATAGATTTTCGAGCAGATTTTGTGCTGTACAAGGACTACGCCGACAGGATGACATCTGTCAAGGAGAAGGACGCAGTACAGTGCAAAATATGACGGAAAGATATCTACTATTTTATTGA
>JAFLSM010000037.1 GCA_022510955.1 Ruminococcus sp.
ACACTGCATTATAATATATACTAAACTTATGAAGCGAAAGTAAAAAAAGCGAAAGTAAAAAAAGCGAATGTAAAAAGAAAAGGAGTGGAGTTAGATTGTCTTTTCCACAGGATAAAATCAGAAATTTCAGCATTATTGCTCATATAGACCACGGCAAAAGCACGCTTGCCGACCGTATTTTAGAGCAGACCAACTCGGTTTCTCAAAGAGATATGGAGGCACAGCTTCTTGATGATATGGAGCTTGAGCGTGAGCGAGGCATAACAATTAAGGCTCGTGCTGTCAGCGTTACCTATAATGCCGACGACGGCGAAAAATATCTTTTTAACCTGATTGATACACCCGGTCATGTTGACTTTAACTATGAGGTGTCCCGCTCACTTGCGGCGTGCGAGGGCGCAATTTTGGTTGTTGATGCGTCACAGGGTATTGAGGCTCAGACACTTGCAAATACTTATCTTGCAGTTGACAGCGGACTTGAAATTGTTCCCGTTGTCAATAAGATTGATTTGCCGAGTGCTGACCCTGACAGGGTTATTAATGAAATTGAGGATATAATCGGTATTCCTGCCGAGGACGCACCGAGGATTTCGGCAAAGGCAGGCATCAATATTCACGATGTGCTTGAAAAGGTAGTGACCGATGTTCCTGCACCAAGTGGTGACATCAACGCACCGTTGCGTGCCCTTATTTTTGACAGCTATTATGACAGCTACAAGGGCGTAATTATATATGTAAGAGTAAAAGAGGGTCAGATTCATCCTGGCGATGAGTTTAAACTGATGGCAACAGGCAGTGTGTTTAATGTGGTTGAATGCGGAATTATGCACGCAACTTCTCTTGAAAAGACAGACGGTCTGTATGCAGGTGAGGTTGGATATATTTCCGCTTCAATCAAGACCTTGGCTGATGCAAAGGTGGGCGACACCGTAACACTCACATCAAATCCTGCCGATGAACCTTTGCCCGGTTACCGTGAGGCACAGCCTATGGTGTTCTGCGGTATCTATCCTGTTGACGGTGCAAGATACGGTGATTTAAAGGACGCACTCGAAAAGCTCCAGCTTAATGATGCGGCTCTTTCATTTGAGCCTGAAACATCTGTGGCTCTCGGATTTGGTTATCGTTGCGGATTTTTGGGACTTTTGCATATGGAGATAATCCAGGAGCGTTTAGAGCGTGAATATCAGCTTGATATCATCACAACTGCACCGAGCGTAATTTACAGAATTACACTTACAGACGGCACGGTGCAAATGATTGACAACCCGACCAACTATCCTGATCCTGCACTCATTGCACTTGCCGAAGAGCCTGTGGCTGACGCACATATTTACAGCCCAAAGGACTATGTCGGCAATATTATGGAGCTTTGTCAGGACAGACGAGGTACATTTATTGATATGCAGTACATTGATGCGGACAGAGTTGATTTGCACTATGTGTTGCCGCTTGCCGAGATTATATATGACTTTTTCGACACACTTAAATCACGCACAAGGGGCTATGCCTCATTTGACTACGAGATGAAAGAGTATGTCAAGAGCGACCTTGTAAAGCTTGACATTATGCTTAACGGTGATGTGGTGGATGCACTGTCGTTCATCATTCACAAGGACAAGGCGTATGGCAGAGCAAGAAAAATGGCTGAAAAGCTAAAGGAGAAAATTCCTCGTCAGCTGTTTGAAGTGCCTATTCAGGCTTGCATAGGCGGTAAAATTATTGCCAGAGAAACTGTTAAGGCTATGCGTAAGGATGTGCTTGCAAAGTGTTACGGCGGTGATATTACCCGTAAGAAGAAACTGCTTGAAAAGCAGAAGGAAGGTAAAAAGCGTATGCGTCAGCTTGGTTCGGTTGAAGTGCCTCAGGAGGCATTTATGGCTGTGCTTAAGCTTGATACAGACTAATATCATTAAAAGTAACACTGAATAAATCATGCTTGACGGCTGTCGGTGCTTACTTAATTAAAAGCAGGTTTGAATTTTATGAATGAAATTGCGTTGTTTTATAATTTTAGCGAGGAGCGAATGCGAAAGGCAAGATTTGCACTTTTACCGCTCAAAATCAAAACAAAGATTGTCAGCAAGTCAGAGTACAATCAACCTCTCGGCTATATTGCAGGCATAAAGGGGATTGAGCCTGTCGAAACAGAGTTTGACGGCACCGGTTTTGACGAAGAAATGATTGTAATGCATAATTTTACAAGCAAAACGGTTGACATTCTTATTAAGGCACTAAATAAGTGCGGAGTTGGAAGAGTTCCGCTTAAAGCGGTTATAACTCCTACCAACAAGGATTGGAACAGCGTACAGTTGTTTGAGGCGGTCAAGGCTGATTTTGAAGAAATGTCAAAAAAATAAAAGTTTTATATGATAAAAATAAGTTAGGGGTGTATCAAATGCGATACACCCCTAATGATTTAATAAGTGTTTAATTAACTTGCTTCAATTTCGCTTGAAAGTGAGCCTACAGTAACTGTGTAGGTATCGCCTGATACGATATCGGGACTGCTGACAATAACTACCTGGAACGGTAATTCGGGAGCATGAGAAATGATTTCTTTACCGTTTTTGTCTGTTATCGTTATTTGGGTTTCGGCATTTTGATTGCCAACGCTTATAGCAATTACACCTTGCTCGGAGTCGCTGAAGCTCTGCGCCATATTTGAAGCACCGGTGCCGATAAATGTTCCGCCCGTGATAGTACCGCTGACATCATAGTCAAGAGTTGATGTATCTCCCTGTGTTGGACCGACAATAACAATGTATCCACCGCTAATGGTTAGTGTACCGTTTGCGTCAATACCGTCACCAGAAGCCTTTACATAGATATTACCTCCGGAGATAACAATGGTGCCGTTAGAAGATGAGGACATTCCTCCTCCCATACCGCCTCGGTTACCGCCCGGACCACCATCGGGTCTGCCTCCCGGACCGCCACCTGCACCGCCGTCAGGAGCATTACCCGGGGCATCGTTAGGAATATCCCCTGGGACATTGTCCGGAGCATTATTATTGGCATCGTTGAGCTTGCTGAACATACCGTCTCTGCCGCCTGTTGTACCGCTGGAATCGGTGCCGCCCGCAGCGTTGATACCGTCATCGTCAGCTACAAGCTTAATATCTCCGCCCTGAATATCAACATGCAAAGCTTCCAAGCCCTCGTAGCTTTCAGTAATGTTGATTTTACCTTCCGTAATAGTAAGTGTTTCATCCGCATGGATACCGTCATCACCTGAGGCAAGTTCAAAAGTGCCTCCATTTATGGTGACAGAAACATTAGAATGAATGGAATCGTCTGCGGAGTTAATAGTAATATTTCCGTTTGAAATGAGCATTTTGTCGGCAGACTTCAAGCCCTTCATGCTGGTACTGTTGTCGTCGGTAGTTGTTGTTGAAGATGAAGCTTTATCGGGTCTTCCTCGTCCCATAAAACCGCCGTAAAAATCGGAAGAAGTTTTAGAGCCGTTTTCACTTCCGCCTCCGGCAACCACATTAATGGTGCCGTTTTCAACCTGCATATATGCGCCTGCACTGATGCCGTCGCCTTCGGATTCTACCTTTATTGTACCGCTTGAGATGTAAACAAAGCCACGTGAATCATCATCTGAGTTTTCTGCATGGATACCGTCTTTTCCTGCGTCTATCGTAAGTGAAGCTTTTGCGATTCTTACGCTGTCATTGGCGTCAAGACCGTGAGAAGCAGAAGCAACATTATATGTTCCGCCAGTAATAACGAGATCATCTTTAGATACGATTCCGTGACCTGCGGGAGAAGTTACCGTAAGACTGCCCGAACCGTTTATTGTAAGATCCTGCTTTGAGAATATGACAGAATCAATATTGTTTTCATCAATAGCAGTAAAGGTACCGCCGTTAGAAAGTGTGTTTTCTGTTCCGTCAGCCAAGGTGATAAACACCTTATCTGCTTCGAGAATATATATCGGAGCAGAAGTCTTGCTGTTGATATTGACGCCGTTAAGCACCATCTGCATTTTTGCGGTATCAGGAGCATCTACAATAATCATACCATCATCAAGAGTGCCTGAAATGATGTAAGTTGCATCTTCGGTAATGGTAATTGTGCTTCCCGATATCTGAACGCTCTTAGAGCTTGCTGTTGCGGAGCTGCCGTTTAACTGAATGAGAATGCTGTTTTTTTCATCATAATCTGTTTTAAAGTCCCTATCGGTAAACATATCCGAATCTGTCTTTGTGAAACCAACCTCTTCGGAATCGGTAGTACTGTCGGTATTGTTCGAGCTGTTATTCTTGCTTGTTTCGTCGCCGCTGCCTGACTTTTCACAGCCTGCAAGCATACTGCACATCAAAGCAAGTGCCAACAATATGGGTAAAAGTCTTTTCATAAAATGAAGCCTCCTAAATTAAAGCTCTGTCACAGTGGTTTCCTGTTTAGATACAGTGATTTCAAGGTTTCCGTTACGACAGCGGAGCTTGTCAATCATTTCTTTTTCTTTGGCTACATCACGAAGTGTTACATTGTATGTAAGGCGGAACATACTTCCCATATTTGTGGTCTTAACACGAGTAAGGTCGTAAGAGGTGGTATATTCCTTGAAAATATCATCAAAGACATCGGAGTAATCCAAATCTTCGGGAATTGTTATGGTAAATGTCTTATAGGTTGCAGAGTTCTTTTTGGAACCAAAATCAAGACGGTTATAAAGTATGAATATGGCACACATCACGACAGTAAACAGCACTGCAAAGCCGAGATATCCCATACCTGCGATAAGACCTGCGCCCATTGCAAGAAACAGTGTGCAGATTTCTTTTGCAGTTCCCGGAACAGAACGGAAACGAACAAGGCTGAATGCACCTGCAACTGCAACACCTGTACCCACATTTCCGTTGACTAACATAATTACAATGCAGACAACTGCCGGAAGCAGTGCCAGTGTTACAACAAAGCTTTTGGTGTAACGGGTGCGGTACATATAACATAGAGCCATAATCAAGCCAAGTACCAGCGAGAATCCTAAGCAAAGCATAAAGTCGGTCACGCTGATGACAGTAGTGAGTTCAGAGTCAAATAATCCTTTAAATAGATTTTCAAGCATGTAAAGCTACCTCCTTAATATTGTACTCCGCTGAACTTTGCAGTTGCGGAAAAATCATTGTGCGATATGCCGTTCCGTATTTTGAGAACGATGTTTTATATATATGTTCTTCCGAGAGAGTATGTGTCATCCACAATGGGATACCCCCGGAGCACTTGATTTCCATAAGTACCATTCCTTTTGGAAGAAGGGGTGTACCGTATACTTCGGATTTAAGCGACAAATCCTCCTGACGGCACAGGATCGTATCATCAAATGTCACACGGAAATCGGATTTATCGTTAGAATAAAAGGCTTCTCTCTCATAGGAAAGAAAAACTGACGGATGTAAGGTTTTGTAGTAATCGAGAAAATAATCTATCTCTTTAGAAATTTGTGTATGCTTATGGCAAGATTGTTCGCCGTTTACCCATTCCATTGCCTCTTTCTCAGGCAGAGAAATGCGTCGCTTGTACACCACATGTTTATATTTCTTTTTCAGTTCTACAAACACGGTACTGTCCGAATCAGCCTGACTGTAGCTTCGGATTCGTAACTTTTCTTTGTATGTCGGTTTTTCAATAGAACGACGAATCAGCAGATAATTATCTGTATCAAAATAAATGTTGCGAATGGTAGTTCTGCCATACTTATCCAATGTCATATACGGTTTCATAGCCTGCAACAATTTTTTCTTTTGTTCAAGCGTAATCATATATTTAAGTTCGTATCGTTTAAATACGGTCTGAAATGCCATAAAAAACCCCCTGTACTTTCGATGGTATCATTGTACAGGGGGAATATTGAAGTTTGATTGAAATCACAAAAAATTCACAATTATGTGACTTTATATTCGATTTTTTATGCTTTGGGTAACGCAACCCTAAACTCTACAATGCCGTTGTAGCACTTGACTTCTATTCTGCCTTTATGTGCAGTAACAATCGACTTTGCAATGGCAAGTCCAAGACCGTAATGTTTGTCCTCGCCGTTGCGTGTTTCGTCAGCACGATAGAAGCGTTCAAATAACCGTTCGGTTTCTTCTTGCGGAATAGGCTTTCCTGCATTTGTGACTGACAGTATTACAGAATTGCGATTTTCATTCAGCGTTAAACCGACTTCTTTACCGTCCTGTCCGTGACGGATAGCATTGTCAATTAGAATTGAAACAAGCTGACTGAGCTGACTGCTGTTTCCGTCTACAAATATGCCGTCTGAAATATCCATATTCAGGACAAGTCCTTTTTCAAAGGCAACACTTTCAAACGGTAACGCTCCGCCGATAACCAGACGGCTGAGGTCCAAATGCTCAGTTTGAGGAGTTACATTTTCAGTTCGTGCAAGTTCCAATAACTGACTGACAAGCTTTCCCATACGCTCATTTTCATACTGAATGTTAGTAAGCCATTGATTGTCTCCGATTTCTCTTGAGAGAAGCTCGGCGTTGGCGTTTACAACCGATACAGGTGTCTTAAGCTCGTGTCCTGCGTCCGAGATGAACTGCTTTTGCTTTTGATAACTTTCTTCAAGCGGTTTTACAATACGCTTTGCAAGATAAACGGCAAGGAAAAACAGTGCAATGATAGCAATTCCGCCAAACACAAGGGTATAGCGGAAAAGTGTTGTCATGCTCTCCTGCATTACTGTGTTATCCATAAATGTAACCAGCGTATATTTTCCTTTGTCTAAAACAATAAACATCAAGCTGTTCTTGATGCCTCTGTTTTTGTTGCTTTTCAAAATATCTGATGCGTACTTTTCAAGCGTTTCTTTAGTATAAACAGTTTCGTTTCTGTTATCAATCTCAAGGATATCTCCGTCCTTTGAGATTGCAACAGAATAAAATGTAGAAAGCTGGAATGTGGGGGTGTCTTCAAAACGAGAATCGTTCGGTTTGTTTTTCGGGTTTTCTATGAGAGGTTCCATAGTATCGGAAAATCTGCCGCCAAATGTATCTTCTGAAAAACCACGCAGTGAATACAGCTCTGCGTGTCTTTCCAGCATATCATAGTTTCTCGAAGACACCTCAAAATAACTTGAGCTGTAAATTACCGCAAGAGTTCCGAGAAACAGCAGTACCAATATGGACATAATTGCGGCAACAATCTTTCTTCTTGATTTCTTAAACATTGTCGCACCTCAACTTATAGCCCATACCACGAACTGCCTTGATTTCAGTTTTGGCGCCAACAAATGTCAGTTTCTTTCTGGTAAAGGACATATATACTTCCACATTGTTATACTCGGTGTCGTTCTCAAAGCCCCAAATCTTAACGGCAAGCTGTTCACGAGTAAGTATCTGTCCCTGATTGGCAATAAGATATTCAAGAATACGGTACTCTTTTTCGCTTAGTCTTACACTTTGTCTGTTAATAGTACAGGTAAGTGTTAAAGTATTCGTATCGAGAGAAATATCTCCGAAAGTTAGTGTTCCGTCAGGGGTATTGATGTTTCGTCTGCCCAATGCCCGAAGCCTTGCAAGAAGCTCTTTTGTCATAAAAGGTTTTGTGAGATAATCGTCCGCTCCGCCGTCAAGCCCTGTTATCTTGTCCTCAAGTTCGCTTTTGGCAGTCAACATCAAGATAGGTGTGCGAATGCCTTTCTGCCTTGCTTTTTTTACAATTTCAAACCCGTTCATTCCGGGAAGCATTACATCAAGTATGATAATGTCATAAATATCGCTTTCTATTGCAGTTAAGCCGGACAGCCCGTCGGCATAATGGTCGACTTCATATTTTTCAAGACGCAGAATTTCGCAAAGCGCCTGCGCCATTCGCTTTTCGTCTTCTACAAGCAACAGCCTCATTTTGACACCTCCGATTGATATCATTGATAACACTATAATTCAATGGCATAATAGTCGAAATTTATGAGACTATTATACCATAAAAGATTGAAAAATGATTGAAGAAATAAAAAACATATTGACATCAGGAATTGGCATAAACTTAATCTTCTTTTCGCCTTGCTTTTTGCACAGTATCAATTTATAATTATCTTACATACGGTTGATTAATGCTAATATTTAATAGATATAGAAAAGGTGGTTAATTGTGAATCAGATAAAATGTCCTAAATGCGGAGAAGTATTTAAAATAGATGAAACGGCATATGCGGCAATTATTAAGCAGGTAAGAGATGCTGAGTTTCAATCGGAGTTAGAGTCCAGAGAAAAGCTTTTTGAAACGGAAAAAGAAACAGCAGTGAAACTTGCTAAAGCAGAAATAACACAGGAAAAAGAGCGTTCGGTAGCTGAGTTAAAGCAGGAAATAGAAAAGCTAAAAGTTCAAATACAATCTGATAAAAAAGATAGGGATATTGAATTAAAGGACATAGTTTTTAAGAAAGACAGGGAGATTGAACAGCTGAAAGCCCAAATTTCTGCAAATGAAAAAGATAAGACTATTGAAATAAACAAAGCAGTTGCTGAAAAAGACAGAGAAATTGCAGATAAGGAATCTGATATTATTGCGCTTAAAGGCGAAATTAAATCGGCACAAAAGGATATCGAAATCAAAGAAAAAACTCTTAGGGCTGAATTTGACGCACAATTAAAGGCAAAAGATGAGGCCATTGAATTTTACAAGGATTTAAAGACAAAGATGTCTACTAAAATGATTGGCGAAACTTTGGAACAGCATTGTGAAATTGAGTTCAACAAATTGCGTTCTACCGGATTTCAAAACGCATATTTTGAAAAAGATAACGATGCCCGCACAGGAAGCAAAGGCGATTATATATTCAGAGAAAGCACAACAGACGGTGTTGAGTTTATATCCATAATGTTTGAAATGAAAAATGAAATGGATACAACAGCAACAAAAAAGAAGAATGAAGATTTCTTTAAGGAGCTCGATAAAGACAGACGAGAAAAGAATTGTGAATATGCCGTGCTTGTTTCTTTGCTTGAATCAGACAATGAATTATATAATTCAGGCATTGTTGATGTTTCGCATAAATATGAAAAAATGTATGTAATTCGTCCGCAATTTTTTATTCCAATGATAACTTTGTTAAGAAATGCTGCATTAAATTCAATCCAGTACCGACAGGAACTTGCCTTGGTACGCAGTCAGAACATTGATATCACCCATTTTGAGGAGGATATGAATGACTTTAAGGAAAAGTTCAGCAGAAATTACCGTTTGGCAAGTGAAAAGTTTAAAAAAGCTATTGATGAAATAGATAAGACTATTTCTCATTTGCAAAAAACTAAGGACGCTTTGCTGTCTTCCGAAAACAATCTCCGCTTAGCCAATAATAAAGCAGAAGATTTATCTATTAAGAAATTAACTCGCAATAATCCTACAATGGCGTCAAAGTTTGCGGAATTAAAAGGATAATTTATTCATTGACAGCGGAATAAATAATTCATAAAATAAAAAAAGTTCTTGCAAATTCAGAATCAGCGTAGTATAATAACTATTAAAGAATTTTTATTGTAAAGGAGTGGGCAACAAACCCGCTCCTTTGTGTTTGTCACTGAATATAGTTTTAGGAGGTATACAATGGCTAAAAGCAAGGGCGGTGTAACCGTTTCAAAGGTATGGGAGCTGTGCGAGCCTATTGTTGAGGGCTTTGGACTTAAGCTTTGGGATGTGCGTTATGTCAAAGAGGGAGCAGACTGGTTTTTGCGTGTGTATATTGACAAACCGCAGGGTATTGACATTACTGACTGTGAAAAGGTGTCAAGGGCAATCAATGACCCGCTTGACGAGCTTGACCCAATCGATAGTGCGTACTGTCTTGAGGTTTGCTCACCCGGAATTGAGCGTGAGCTTATTCGTGATGAGCATTTTGAGCAGTTTATCGGTGCCGATATTATGGTAAAAATGCGTCGCCCGATAGAGGGAATCGGCAAGGAATTTTCAGGCGTGCTTACATCATACAATGACGGTATGATTACTATTACCGACCACAGCGGTGAAAATGAGGTTACAATCAGCAAAAAGGACGCTGCTTGGATAAAACTCGACGATTTTGAATAATATATATAATATATAAAGAAAAGGATGATTGAAAAAATGATTAACAAGGATTTATTTGAGGCGTTAAGAGCATTTGAGGCTGAAAAAAATATTCCTGTGGACTATATGCTCGAACAGATTAAAAAGGCAATGCAAATTGCGTGCAAAAACTACTATGACGGTAACGACAACATTGTGTTTACAGCAAATCCGGATAAGAATATGATTGATGTAAAGCTGGTTAAAACAATAGTTGATGAGGTTGAAAATCCTGATTACGAAGTAACTCTTGAGGTGGCACAGCAGATTAACAAGAGAAAGAGATTTGTTGTCGGTGATGAAATTGAAATTCCCCTTGACCCCAAAAAGCTCGGTAGAATTTCAATCTCTGCCGCAAGAAATGCAATTCGTCAGGGAATTCGTGACGGCGAAAAGGGTCAGACCTTGCTTGAGTTCCAGAGCAAACTCGGCGAAATGGTTACAGCACTGGTTGAGAGAATTGACCCTCAGTCAGGTGCGGCACTTATCAAAATCGGCAAGAGTGAGGCTATGCTTCCAAAGGCAGAGCAGGTCGGCAGAGAGAATCTTGCTGTCGGCGATTACATCAAGGTTTATATTGCGGACATAAAAGACAAGAGCAGAGGCCCGCACGCAATTATTTCACGCTCACACCCGGGACTTGTAAAGCGTTTGTTTGAACAGGAAGTGCCTGAAATTTATGACGGTACGGTTGAAATTAAGTCAATCTCCCGTGAGGCAGGCTCTCGTACAAAAATGGCTGTTTCAAGTGTTAATGCAGATGTTGACGCAATCGGCGCCTGCATCGGACCTAAGGGTGCTCGTGTAAACGGCATTGTTGAAGAACTTGGCGGCGAAAAGATTGATATTATTGAATACAGCGAAGACCCTGTAAAGTATGTTTCAGCGGCTTTGTCCCCTGCTACTGTAAACAGCGTTGAAATTCTTGACGAAGAGGCAAAAAGCTGTCGTGCTACTGTTCCTGACGGTCAGCTTTCACTTGCAATCGGCAATAAGGGTCAGAATGCCCGTCTTGCGGCAAGACTTACAGGCTGGAAAATTGACATTCGTCCTGCAAGCGGTTTTTACGGAGAGGACGAGGATGAAGATATTATAGAGCAGGACGATATCATTGAACAGGAAGAAATCATCGAGCAGGACGATGTAGTTGAGTCTGCTGATGAGATTGAAATAGAAGAATAATTTTTTAAGTCAATTCCGTATTGACTTGAATCAGGAGTTGCAGATGAAACAAAAAAAACAACCAATGCGTAAATGCAGTGGCTGCTCTCAAATGAAAGAAAAGCGTGAGCTTATTCGTGTGGTGAGAGCTCCCGAAACAAAAGATGAGCTTCAAAATGTTGTGTCAGGCGGTGAAATTTCTCTTGACCTCACAGGCAAAAAGCCCGGAAGAGGAGCTTATTTGTGCAAAAGTCTTGAGTGCTTTGAAATGGCAAAAAAGGCCCGCAGATTTGAGCGTGCATTCAGCTGTAAAATTCCTGATGAGGTTTATGAGCAGATGCAGCGTGAGCTTGAAGAGAGCGCTAAGGAGGCGGACTGATGAACGACAGGATTTTGTCATTGCTCGGTATTTGTCGCCGTGCAGGCAGACTGATAATAGGTGCACAGCCGACTGTTGACTCAATAAACGCACATAAAGCAAGGCTCATAATTTTTGCAAATGATTTTTCACAGCGCAGTGCAAAGCCGGTTTTAGAGGCGGCACATTCACATAATGTAAAAACTATTACAATAAACAGATGCAAAGATGAACTCAGCATCTCGCTCGGCAAGCTTTGCGGAGTGGTTGCAGTTGAGGATGACGGCTTTGCAAATAAATTGATTTTACTTAACGAGAACGAATTGGGAGGAGATTTACATGGCTAAACTAAAGGTTAAGGATATAGCGAATGACTTAGGCGTTTCAAATAAGAAAGTTACAGAAATTCTCGAAAAATATTGCGGTGTGTCAAAGAAAACAGCGTCGGCTGTTACTGACGACGAGGTGGGTATTGTTATTGATGTAATAACACAGCAGACACAGGTTGAAAACTTTGACAAATACCTTGCTTCCCGTGAAAAGAAGACAGAGGAAAAGCAGGTTCAAAAATCAGAAAAGCCTGCTCCTAAGGCTGAAAACAAGCCTGCAAAGGGTAATAAAAAATCAGAAAAATCCACAGAGAAATCTACTGAGAAAACCACTGAGAAACAGCAGAAAAAGCCTGTAAAGCCTGCTAATACTTCAAAAGCGGCTGAAAATCAGACTGTAATCACAGAGAGTGTAGACGAAACCCGCACACGCAGTCGTCGTGTAATTGACACTCGTGCTGTCAATGTTGATGTTGAGCGTTACAATGCAAAGTATGACGATATGGCAAACGACAGCTCAAAGGGCAGAAACAACGACAACACAATGAAAAAGCAGAAGTTCTCAAATCGCTCACAGCGTCAGAAGGGCAGAAAAGGCAGACGTGAA
This sequence comes from Ruminococcus sp., assembly GCA_022510955.1. GTDB lineage: Bacteria > Bacillota > Clostridia > Oscillospirales > Acutalibacteraceae > Ruminococcoides. Next base: position 12,521 of record JAFLSM010000037.1, read on the forward strand.
ACTGAGGCAGAGCGTTTGAAGAGAATTGCTCTTGAACGCAAGCAAAAGCCGATTACTATTCAGATTCCTGACGAAATCAGCATTTCTGAGCTTGCTTTAAGACTAAAGGCTACTGTTGCAGAGGTAGTTAAAAAGGCATTTTTAATGGGTTCAATGGTAACTCAGAACGATACAGTCGACTTTGATACAGCTTCTCTTATTGCAATGGAGTTCCATGCAAAGGTTGAAAAAGAGGTTGTTGTTACAATCGAAGAGAGAATTATTGATGACAGTGAAGATGATGATGACGCACTCGTTGGAAGAGCTCCTGTTGTTGTTGTAATGGGTCATGTTGACCACGGTAAAACTTCAATCCTTGACGCTATTCGTCACGCAAATGTTACAGCAGGAGAAGCAGGCGGAATTACACAGCATATCGGTGCTTACAGAGTAATGATTGACGACAAGCCTATTACATTCCTTGATACTCCCGGTCACGAGGCGTTCACAACAATGCGTGCAAGAGGTGCTCAGGTTACTGATATTGCAATCCTTGTTGTTGCGGCTGACGACGGCATTATGCCTCAGACAGTTGAGGCTATTCACCATGCAAAGGCTGCAGGTGTTTCTGTTATTGTTGCAATCAACAAAATGGATAAGGTTGGTGCTAACCCTGAGCAGGTTAAGCAGCAGCTTACAGAGTATGAGCTTATTCCTGAGGAATGGGGCGGCGACACACCTTGTATTCCTGTTTCAGCAAAGACAAAGGAAGGTCTTGATGACCTTCTTGAAATGGTAGCGCTTGTTGCCGAGATGAAGGAACTCAAGGCAAATCCTGACAGAGCCGCAAAGGGTACTGTAATTGAGGCTCGTCTTGACAAGGGTAGAGGCCCTATTGCAACTGTTCTTGTTCAGAACGGTACACTTCATAAAGGCGACACAATCATTGCAGGCACTTGCGTTGGCCGTGTAAGAGTTATGACAAACGATAAGGGTGAAAGAGTTCAGGAGGCAGGTCCGTCTGTTCCTGTTGAGATTACAGGTCTTGATGAAGTTCCTGTTGGCGGCGACATTTTCGACGCAGTAAGTGATGAGCGTCTTGCCCGCACACTTGTTGAGCAGAGAAAGAGCGCTAAGAAAGAAGAAATCTTCAATGCTCAGACAAAGGTTACTCTTGACAACCTGTTTGACCAGATGAAGCTCGGCGACATCAAGGAGCTACAGATTATTGTTAAGGCTGACGTGCAGGGTTCTGTTGAGGCTGTTAAGCAGTCACTTGAAAAGCTCTCCAATGATGAAGTTAGAGTAAATGTTATCCACGGTGCAGTAGGTGCAATCAATGAATCAGATGTAATGCTTGCTGAGGCGTCAAATGCAATTATCGTAGGCTTTAATGTTCGTCCTGATTCTGTTGCTGCTGAAAACGCAGGCCGTTCAGGCGTTGATATGCGTCTTTACAGCGTAATTTATGATTGCATTGAAGAGATTGAGTCTGCTATGAAGGGTATGCTTGCTCCTAAGACAAGAGAAGTTGTCCTCGGTATGGCTGAATGCCGTAATGTTATCAAGATTAAGTCAGTAGGCACAATTTCAGGTTCATATGTAAAGAACGGCAAAATACAGCGTGGTGCAAGCGTCAGAGTTATTCGTGACGGTATTGTTATTGCAAATGATACTATCGGCTCTCTCCAGAGATTCAAGGATGCTGTAAAGGAAGTAAACGAGGGTTATGAGTGCGGTATCGGTCTTGAAAAGTTCAACGATATTAAAGAGGGCGATATGTTCGAGGTTTATACAATCGAGGAGTACCGTGATTAATTTAATGACAATTAATAGGTATTATTTAATGATTGTATCCAATAATATATGTAAATTGTAAATTGGAATAAAGTGCGGAGGTGTATTATGTCCGGACACAGAATAGAAAGAACAACAGAGGATATAAAAAGAGAATTGACTGCAATTTTCAGAGAGCTAAAGGATCCTCGTGTGCAGAACACTTTCCTGTCAATCGTGCGTGTTGAGGTTACAAATGACCTTTCATACTGCACGGTTCAGGTCAGTGCCATTGAGGGGCTTGACAAGGCAAAAGAGGCTGTTAAGGGGCTTAAATCGGCAGCAGGATTCATTCGCCGTGAGCTTGGTCACAGACTAAAGTTGAGGCATGTACCCGAACTGCTGTTTAATGCAACCGACAGCATTGAATACAGTGCAAATATCAGCCGTATTTTGGGCAGCCTTGATATTTCGGAGGATGAGGAAGAAAATGATTAATTTGTATGAGCTTGCAAGATATCTCGAGGCACACGACAATTATGAAATTCTGACACACGCCTATCCCGACGGTGATACCCTTGGAAGCGGTTTTGCACTTTGTCTTGCACTCCAGCAAATCGGCAAAAATGCAAGAGTTATCACCACAAATGTTCCGTCAAAGTTTACCTATTTGCTAAATGGTGTTAAGGAACAGGATTTTGAGGCAGAAGTCATTATCAGCACTGATGTTGCTGCTGACACACTGCTTGGCTCAAATATGGAAAAATACATTGGCAGAATTGATATGTGCATTGACCACCACGGCTCAAACACAATCACAGCCAAAGAAAAGTTTGTTGACCGCTTTGCGGCTGCAAACTGCGAGATTATTTATAAGCTGTTTCAGCGTATGAATATCAAAATAACAGAACAGATTGCCGATTGCCTTTACACAGGCATATCGACAGATACAGGCTGTTTTAGATACACAAACACCACCTCAGAAACAATGCGTGTTGCAGCACAGTTAATGGATTTTGGCTGTAACACCGGATACATAAACAAGGTGATGTTTGAAACCAAATCAAAGACAAAAATTCAGATTGAGCAGGCTGTTTATGACACTATGACATATTGTGCAAACGGCAGATGTGCAATCATTTATACAACGCTTGATATGTTCAAATCACTTGATGTGGGCGACGACGAAATGGAGGGCCTTGCATCAATTCCCCGTCAGATTGAGGGCGTGCTTATGGGCATTACAATGCGTGAAAAAGAAAGCGGATTTTTTAAAATTTCCGTCCGCACAAATGACGGAATCAATGCTTCCGAATTTTGCAGTCAGTTTGGCGGCGGCGGTCATCCTGCCGCAGCAGGCTGTGCGATTGAAGGTACACTTGATGAAGTCAGAAATAAGCTGATTGAGGCAGCAGAAAAAGTACTCAAATGAATGGAATATTAGTAATTGACAAGCCGCAGGAATTTACCTCCTTTGATGTGATTGCAGTTATTCGCAAAATTACAGGACAACGCAAAGCGGGGCATACAGGCACACTTGACCCGAATGCTACGGGTGTGTTGCCCGTTCTTCTCGGCTCAGCCACAAAGGCGCAGGACTTAATCTTGAATCACGACAAAACATATGAGGCAAAATTCAGGCTTGGCTTAACAAGTGATACGCTCGACATTTGGGGCAGTGTCACATCACAATGTGAATCTCATCACGCAAAGGAAGATTTGCTTGAGATTTTGCCGAAATTTACTGGCGAAATTGAACAAATTCCCCCGATGTTTTCAGCCGTGCAGAAAAACGGTCAAAGACTTTATGACCTTGCACGCAAGGGAATAGAGGTAGAGCGTGAGGCGAGAAAGGTTACTGTTTATCGTCTTGAGCTTTTAAGCTTTGATGAAGATTCACAAGAGGGCAAGCTTGCGGTTGAATGTTCAAAGGGTACATACATTCGTACCATAATTGATGACCTTGGCAAGTGTCTTGGTTGCGGTGCAGTAATGACAGAACTCAGGCGTACAAAGGCTTGCGGTTTTTCGATTGAAGATTGTATTACGCTTGACAGGGCAAAACAGCTTGCACAGGACGGAGCGCTTGAAGAATGCATTCGCTCCGTTGAAAGTATGTTTGCGGAGTGCGGTTATGTTGCCGTTACAGATGCACAGGCAAAGCGTTTTTCAAACGGAGGTCCGCTTGATATCAGCAGAACATACCTTGCTAAAGTGGATGTTAAGGACAAAGAAATTTACAGAGTCAAGACAAAGGATAACCGATTTTTGGGACTTGGTATTGTTGATTCTGAAAAAGGACTTCTGAAAATTCATCTTCATACATAAATCTTTTAGTTGCTTCATATGCTTATTTGAAAATGAAACCGACCACTACAAAAGGTTTGCTTTTATATCTAATTTATAGAATAGATTTACAATGAAGTTTACAAATTTATCGAAGTTTAAATTTCGGGAAACTGCATTATACATTTGGCTAAACTTATGAAGCGAAAGTAAAAAAATTGGGAGGCGGAAAAATGCCTTTTATAAATTTAAAAACAAATGTTCAGTTGGATAAGGCTAAAAAAGAGGCTCTGAATCAAAAGCTTACACAGGCTGTCACACTAATCCCGGGAAAAAGTGTGGGCTATATTATGTCGGCTGTTGAGGATAATGTTTCTATGATGTTTGGCGGCAAGGCGGATGAGCCTGTTGCATATGTCAGCGTAAGTGTACTTCACAGTGCCCCACGCAGTGCATACGAAAAATTAACAGAAGAAATTTGCAGAATTCTTGCAGAAGATGCAGGAATTACCGACAACTGCTATGTAAGCTTTTTTGAAACAGATAACTGGGGTATGAATGGGTTTATGTTTTAATGCTAATTTCTGGTTAAAGCTTTTAGTTAGATAAATTAGTATAGGTCAGCACTGCGCAATTAATTGAGTGGTGTTACATTAATAATACCAATAATATATTTATCATTTTTGGGATAAAGAGGGAAAAATTATGAGAATTGTGGTTCTTGCAGGCGGACTCAGCACAGAGCGTGATGTTTCAATTTCATCAGGGTTTCTCGTTGCCGAGGCTCTTCGTAAAAAAGGACATAATGTAGTTTTACTTGATGTTTTCACAGGATATGAGGAAAGCATCTGCGACATTGACGCACTTTTCAAGCAAAACTACAGCTTTACTGATAACTACACGGTTGAGAAAAATCGCTCTGATATAAGCGAGGTTATTGAAAACCGACTTGATAAATCGAATAAATACATAGGCACAAATGTAATTGAAATTTGTAACGAGGCAGATATCACTTTCCTCGCACTTCACGGCGGAGAGGGCGAAAACGGTCAGATTCAGGCAACTCTTGATTTGTTTGGAATTAAATACACGGGTTCGGGATATCTTGGTTCTGCACTTGCAATGAATAAGGGAATTACTAAGGGTGTGCTTATTCAGAATAAAATCAATACGCCAAAGGGCGAAGTTTTCAAAAATATTGAAGATGCAATGAATTGGAATGTATTCCCTTGCGTTGTAAAGCCATGCTGCGGCGGTTCAAGCGTTGGCATTGCCAAGGCTGAGGACAAGGATGCATATGTTATTGCAGTTAAGGATGCTTTCAGTTTTGAAAAAGAAATTGTCGTTGAGCAGTTTGTAACAGGCAGAGAATTTTCTGTCGGCTTGCTCGGCGGCAAAGCTCTCCCGCCAATCGAGATTGCTCCTAAGTCAGGCTTTTATGACTACACTTCAAAATATCAGGCAGGAGCAACTGTTGAAACCTGTCCTGCCGACATTGATGAGGCAACCGACAAAAAGCTCAGAAGTGCAGCTGAGGAAGCATACCAAGCGCTTAATCTTGAAAGCTACGCAAGAATTGACTTTTTGCTTGACGAAAACGGCGTTGAATATTGCCTTGAGGCAAACACCTTGCCCGGAATGACTCCCACAAGTTTGCTTCCTCAGGAGGCGGCTGTAGAGGGAATTGACTATCCCGAGCTTTGCGAAAAAATTATTGAAATCTCGCTTAATAAGTACGAAACCGAAAATAAAAACGGTTTTTAGTAATATGGAGATATTATGAAAAATTTTACTCTTGAAGAAATTGCATCAGCCTGCGGCGGTAAATATGTAGGTGACAAGGCATTAAGTCAAAGCACCATTACCTCTGTCGAGCGTGACAGTCGCCAGATTAAGGAAGGCTCACTGTTTTTGGCTATCAAGGGCGAACGGGTTGACGGTCATGACTTTATTGAGAAGTGTTATGATGCAGGTGCAATATGCGCCATATGCGAAACTGCACCGAAAAATCCAACTAAGCCATATATTCTTGTTGACTCAACTCTTGAGGCAGTCAAGCTGATTGCAAAGGAATACAGAAATAAATTTGATATCCCCGTTGTGGGTATTTCAGGCAGTGTGGGCAAAACCTCTACAAAAGAAATGCTCTATGCCGTGCTTTCGCAAAAGTATAAAACCCACAAAACACAGGGAAATCTTAATAACGAGCTTGGTGTACCGCTCACATTGCTTTCAATGCCTGAGGATGCCGAGTGCGCTGTAATTGAAATGGGTATTTCCGATTTTGGTGAGATGAGCCGACTTTCAAAAATGGTTCAGCCGACAATTTGCGTACTTACAATTATTGGCGAATGTCATCTTGAAAATCTTGGTGACCGTGACGGTGTGTTAAAGGCAAAAACCGAGATGTTTGAATTTGCCTCAGAAAATGCCGATTATATCTTAAACGGTGACGATGACAAGCTATTCGCAGTTGATAATGTTCGTGGCAAAAAGCCGATTTTCTTTGGCTTTGCAACAGACAACGAATATCACGCTGAGGACATTGAAAACAACGGTGAGGGCGGAATTGACTGTACGCTTTGCTTTGATAACACACGACTTCCCGTTACGATTCCTGCAATCGGCAGTTATATGGTCAGCAATGCACTTGCGGCTGTTGCGGCAGGCAGGTTACTTGGACTCTCCGACGAACAGCTTATTGCGGGCGTTCAGTCATACAAAACTGTCGGCAGCCGTGCAAATGTCATAAACACGGGTAAAATTCGCATTATTGATGACTGCTACAATGCAAACCCAACTTCCGTTAAGGCGTCGCTTGACACACTTATGAATTTTAACGGACGAAAGGTTGCAATTCTCGGTGATATGAAGGAGCTTGGTGCAAACGAGCTGGCATTTCATAAGGAAACAGGCAACTACGCTAAACAAAAGGGAGTTGACCTCGTCATTGCGATAGGGCCTCTTGCAAAGGAGCTCGCTAAGGGTGCGAACGGCATTTGGTATGACACAATAGGAAATGCCGAAAAAATGATAAGAACTCTTGTTCATAATGGTGACACGGTGCTTGTCAAGGCATCCCACTCAATGAACTTTGAAGAGGTTGTCAAAATATTAAAAGAATTATGATTTTTCAGCGTTTTCGGACTGTTAAAAATATCATATCAACGCAATACTTTTGTTAATATATTATTTCGGGTGTGCTTATTGTACGCCCGATTTTTCATTATACGATATAAAATAGCGTTATAAAAAACATTGATTTATTTGAGGATATAAGGTATAATAGTCTCATGAAATTCGACTATTATACCAACGAATTTATATTGCCCGCTCAGTTTGCCGTTTTACGGCAACGAGCGATGGCTTATTATACCATAAACGCAAAGCGGTTATGGTATAATAAAATTTAATGATATGATAAAATAAAATTTATCCCGAAAGGAATTAGATTTATGAAAAAGATTATTGCTGTAATTCTGTCTGCTTGCTGTATCGGCGCTTTGCTTGCAGGCTGCGGAGTTTCCGACGCACTTACTCAGACAAAAAATACTGAGAATACAACTCAGGCTTCCGAACAGGAAAACGAACCAAGCGTTAAAGATACCGATTTCAATAACGATTTTGACGGACTTTGTGACTATTTTGTTGCAAAGGGATATACTGTTGCAAAGGCAGGAGATAAGCTTGACGAAAAGAAAGTGACCGAGATGGACTCTGCTCTTGTTGGTGCTGAAAACGGCAAAAAATTTGCCACATCCTATAACGGAAAGAGCATTACGGTTGAACTCTACGGCTACAATACTTCAGAGCTTAATGACACTGCAAAGCAGATTATTGAGTCAATTAAGAAGGACGGCACATTTTCAATCCTTGGTTTTGACCCTGTTAAAGCTTATATTTCTGATAACGGCAAATATATGATGGTTTACAGTGACGCAAGCATTGATGAAAGCAAGACAGATGACGACAACTATACTCATCGTGAGCAGGTTATTGAAGATTTCAAAGCTTTTAACTCCGCTTCATAAGTTTAATATAAATTAAAATGTAGTGACCCGAAGGAATACTTCCTCTGTTCGGTGACAATCCATAATCACTATCCAAACTTTGATAGAGATTTATAATGTTTACCATACAACAGAAGTTTACCTTCGGGTCTTAAAGATTACATATGAAAACAAACTTATGAAGCGTAGTAAAAAAAGCCTCCTTAGAAAAGGAGGTGTCACGCTTGCGTGACGGAGGATTGA
>JAFLSM010000038.1 GCA_022510955.1 Ruminococcus sp.
AGGGGTTCGCTTAATTGTACTTTTTTATTGTCTACTTTTACTTGACAGATTCAGTTACAATGACCGAGGTGTTTTTTATATATTGCTTATATAATAGATGTAAAGTGATGTCTATTATTAAATGGAATTTTGGATTTAGTACGACAGTGGTCGTCTTTATATCTTGCTTATAGAAAAGTTGTAAAATGATGTCTACTATTAAATGAAAGTTTGAATTTTGGACGACAGTGGTCGCTTTTATATATTACTTATAGAACAGAAGTAAAATGAACTTTAACATATAATAGAAGTTTGAATTTCGGGATACTGCACTATAATTAATATTAAACTTATGAAGCGAAAGTAAAAAAATGAAGCGAAAGTAAAAAAATTTAAAAGAGTGTTATTCCGAACATATGGAGTATCCATAACACCGCACCGTAAATTATTGATGCTGAAATGCCGTATACAATTACAGGGCCTGCAATGATAAACAGCTTTGCACCGAGTCCTGTTATAAAGCCTTCTGCCTTAAACTCAATAGCAGGTGATGACATTGAGTTTGCAAAGCCTGTAATCGGTACAAGCGTACCTGCGCCGGCGTGGCGTGCTATCTTGTCATATACGCCGATTGCCGTCAGAAAAATACCGAGAAAAATCAATGTTACAGATGTCAGCGTTTTGCTTGATTTTTCATCAAGACCCGCAAAATTATACAAATCCATAAATCCTTGACCGACGGCACAAATTAAACCGCCGATTAAAAATGCCTTTATGCAGTTTGTGGAAGTTTTGCTGTTGGGTGAACTCTTTTTTACCATTTTGTCATATTGTTTTTGTGAAACCATAATTAAAACCTCTTAAATTGTTGTTACTTGTTGACTTTATTCTTGCCGAAAATTTCTTAATTATGTTAATTTTTTCACTTTATTTTTTTATAGTTATGTTGTATAATGTTTAATATATATTTATATACATTATGTGCAATGGAGGAAAACGATTTGGAACATTATCTTGATAACAGTTCCACAACTGTGGTTTCTCAAAAGGCGGCAGAGGCTGCCCTCAGGATGATGACCCAGAACTACGGCAATCCGTCGTCACTTCACCTCAAGGGTATGCAGGCTGAATCAGAGCTTATAAAGGCTCGTAAAACAGTAGCCAAGGCACTTGGTGCTTTGCCTGAGGAAGTATTCTTTACAAGCGGAGGTACAGAGGCGAACAACACTGCCATTTTCGGTGCTGTACAGGCTAAAAAACGCAGAGGAAACAAGATAGTTATTTCTTCCGTTGAGCACAGCAGCATAATTGAGAGTGCCGACAAGCTTGAAAAAGACGGATTTGAAGTTGTGCGAGTTGCTCCGCAAAGCGACGGAATTATTCACGCTGATGATATTGCACAGGCTGTTGATGGTGACACTGTTTTGGTGTCGGTTATGATGGTCAACAATGAGACAGGTGCTGTTATGCCTGTTGAAAGCATTTTTTCTGCTGTCAAAGAAAAGAATAGTGAGGTTCTGTGTCATACAGATGCAGTTCAGGCATTTGGCAAGCTAAAAATAAATGCTAAAAAACTTAACGCTGATTTTATTAGTGTGAGTGCCCACAAAGTTCACGCTCCAAAGGGGTGCGGTGCTTTGTTTATAAAAAAGGGTGCGAGGATTATTCCTCATCAGTATGGCGGTGAGCAGGAAAAGAAAATCCGCCCCGGCACAGAGGCACTTCCGTTAATTGTTTCTTTTGGTATTGCGTGCAGTGAATTTGATATTGACGCAAATTATAATAAAGCGTCAGAGCTTTCAGAATATGCAAAGGAAAAGCTTTTGAGTATTGATGGAGTAAAGCTTAACTCACCAAAAAATCATCTGCCGTATGTGCTTAATATTTCGACAGGTAAGGTCAGGAGTGAAACAATGCTCCACTTCCTTGAAGAGCTTGATGTGTTTGTGTCATCGGGCAGTGCATGTGCCAAAGGAAAGCCAAGTCATGTGCTTGGTGCAATGGGGTTTGATAAAAATCGTGCCGACAGTGCAATAAGAATCAGCTTTTCAAAGTTCAATATGAAAGAAGATATAGATGCTCTGTACAGTGGCATCAAGACGGGTCTTGATGTGCTGGCTCACAGATAGGGAATAGGAACTAATATGAAAGAGATTATCCTTCTCAAAGACGGAGAGATTGTCCTCAAGGGTTTAAACCGCCGTTCATTTGAAGATGTATTAAAAAAGAATATAAAATTTGCCATCAAAGGTACAGGTAGATATGAGGTTACCTCGGCACAGTCAACAATTTATGTTCGACCGATGTCTGGGGATTGCGACCTTGACGAGGCTTTTGAAAGAGCAAAACGAGTTTTTGGTGTTGTGGCTCTTTGCAAGGCAGCTGTATGTGAAGAAAAAACTATGGACTCGGTGCTTGCAACTGCTCCTGTTTATCTTGAAAAACAGCTTAAAGCTGTAAAGACTTTCAAGGTTGAGGCAAAGCGAAGCGATAAGCAGTTTCCGCTTAAATCTCCTGAAATTTGCAGAGAACTTGGCGGAAAGATTCTTGAAGCGTTTCCTCATCTAAAGGTTGATGTTCGCAATCCCGACCTTATTGTTTATGTCGAAATTCGTGATTTTGGTGCTTACATTCACAGTAATCCTGAAAAGGGTGCGGGTGGAATCCCTGTAGGTACAGGAGGCAGAGCCGCAATTTTAATCAGCGGCGGAATTGACTCTCCGGTTGCGGCGTATATGATGGCAAAGCGTGGAATAAGGCTTACTGCAATTCACTTTGCAAGTCCTCCGTACACAAGCCGCAGAGCAGAGGAAAAGGTTGTAAAGCTTTTGCAAAAGGTCAGCAAATATTCGGGTTCAATGACAATGTACACGGTGCCTTTTACAAAGTTGCAGGAAAAAATCAAAAACGATTGTCCCGAAGAACTTTTTACAATCATTATGCGACGACTTATGATGCAGATTTCCGAGAAGATTGCAAATGACAATGACTGTCAGGCTCTTATAACAGGTGAAAGTCTTGGACAGGTTGCAAGTCAGACGATTGGTGCACTCGGATGTACGGATGATGCAACAAATATGCTTGTGTTTAGACCGTTAATCGGTATGGATAAGCAGGAAATTATTGATATTTCATATAAAATTGATACATATGAAACCTCTATAGAACCTTATGAGGATTGTTGTACGGTGTTTACTCCCAAACATCCACGCACCCGTCCGGTACTCAAATATGTTAAGGAGGCTCAGGAAAATGCAGGCTTTGACGAGCTTGTAACTGAGGCTCTTAGCGACTTGAAGGTAACAAAAATTTCAGCAAACGACGACTGATTTTGAAGGGATGAATTTTAGTGGATATTAGTATTTTATCTATAAATAAAAAAAATAACTCCCTAACGCTTACTCAAAAGACAGATGAAATCAGGCAGAATTTCAAAAAGCTCGGATATAGCCTTTCATCTGTTAAAACGGTTTCTTTTAATCCAACCAAAATCCAAAAGGCAGTTGATGCTATTGCGTCAGACAATGCAAAGCCCGAGATGATTTTGATTGCTGATGCACTCACAACTACAGACAGTTCTTGTTTCCGAAAGAACTTTGCCGAAACCGTTGCAAGTGCAGAGCGAGCTGAAAACAAGCCTGTTCCAAAGGATTATTGGAAAAAGCGTAATAAGGCGTTTAAGGCAGCAAAAAAACGCAATGCCTCTCAAAGTGAGATTGAAGAGCTTAATGACGAGTTCTTGTTGTTTAGAAAAAAGTCAAGAATTTTTAATCTCGGTGACTTTGGTAACGGATACCGAGGATATTGCTTTATGTATAAGGGCATAAAGGTCGGTGTTCTTCCATGGGCTGTTCTTGTAGGTGAGGATATTGCTGATGTCATTACTCTTGCCTCAAGAAGAGTAAACGAAGTGTTTGAAAAATCGGCAGACGATTATCCAAACGGATTCAGCAAAAGGGAATTTGTTCCTGAAAAAACGGGATTTGCCAACAGATTTATCCCATTGCCCGGAGACAGAGCAAATGAGGTTGGAAGAAAGCTTGTTGTAATTGTGGCTTTTCTGACTTTCCTGGCTGCAATCGGATTTTTGGCATACAATATGCTTTACCTGAGTATGCAGAACGCTCAGCTTAACGGCGAAATTCAAAAAATCGCACACAGAACTGAGCAGAAAAATGATAATTCCGATAATAAGGAAGTTGATGATAGTATTGACTGGAAAAAGCTTAAGAAAATAAACGACGAAATTGTTGGTTGGATACAGATTAACGATACAAAGATTGATTACCCTGTTCTTTGGAACAAGGATGATAACAGAAATTATCAGTTCTATCTGTCGCACAACTATACAGGCGGATATGACTCTTATGGCAGTATTTTTGTTGACTATCGCTGTACCGAGGGTACAGACAGCAAAAACCTTGTACTTCACGGTCATCATATGAATGACGGCTCAATGTTTGGTGATCTTTTAAAATACGGCGGAACTTCGGGAAACCTTGATTTTTATAAGAAAGCACCTACAATAAAGTTTGACACTCCTGACGGTGACGGTACATACAAAATTATTTCAGTGTTTAAGACAAACACACTCTCGGGTCACGGTGAGTTTTTTAACTATATGATCGGCAATTTCCAGAATGAAAAAGATTTTATGAACTATGTTTATAATGTCCGCATTCGTTCTCTTATAAACTGTCCTGTTGATGTTAACGAGGATGACGAGCTTCTTACGCTTTCAACCTGTTCATATGAATTTACTAACTTCAGAACAGTTATTGTTGCCCGCAAGGTGCGTGACGGTGAATCTGCAAAGATTGATACATCACAGGCATCTCTCAATAAGAATGCAGTATGGCCTGCTGTGTATTATTCGGTTTATGGCGGCACTCGTCCGACCGTAACAGATTTTTGCACTGCTTATGAGGCAAAACAAATCGACTGGTATACAGGTGACTATGACTTTAAAGACCAAAAGGTTGAGGACAATTCAAATCCAAGTACTTCTTCATCTTCGGGTTCAAGCTCAGGTTCTTCCGGCTCAGGTTCGAGTTCAGGAGGTTCATCCGGCGGTTCGTCGGGTTCAGGCTCAAACTCACGTCAGCCTGCAACAAGACAGGTTGTCTATCATACAGTAAAATTTATAAACTATGACGGTTCCGAAATCAGCACACAGCAGGTTGAGGATGGAAAGGCCGCAAAGGCTCCTGCTGACCCTGTTAAGCCAAGTGATGAATATTATGACTACACTTTCAAAGGTTGGGAACTTGAGTTTGATAATGTTAAGTATGATATGGTAATAGCACCAAAATTTGATTGGCAATTAAAGCCGGAATATCAGAACGGAGGTTAACAAGCGGGTGGATTGCAAAGTGATTTTTTACTCTGCACGCAAGACCTCGTTCTGTGAACGCACACTTAAAAAAAGCTTTTCACAGCTTTCTTTGGGGTTTATTGAATCAACATTTGCAAATAACAGTATGGATTTCGGAAAACAGCTTATTAATGCTTTTGAAAAATTCAACATAGTATTTGTAATTGGTGGATTAGGAATTGATGGTAACAGAGGTATAAAAAATATCATCTCAAATGCTCTTGAAAACACAGAGTTTGATGATTGCTACAAATTAAAAAATAGTCAAGGCGAAGACGGATATGTTGTAAAATGCGGCCCACAAGTGCTCGTTTTGCTTCCGGATGAACCCGCACAAATTGAAGAAATTATGCAGGGTACTCTTGGCAAATATTTATTAACCGAAACTATGGGGGTATAGATTTATGAAAACAAGCACTTTTGAACAGTATGAATCATCAGTTCGTTCATACTGCAGGCATTTTCCAACAATATTTACAGATGCCAAGGGTGCTGTAATGAAGGACGAAGACGGTAAAGAATATATCGACTTTTTCTGTGGCGCAGGTGCCGTAAACTACGGTCACAACAATAGCTACATTAAGAATAAGGTTGTTGACTACCTTATGACTGACGGCATTATTCATGCTCTTGATATGTATACTGTTCCAAAAAGAGAGTTCATTGAAACTCTTGAACAGAAGATTATAAAGCCAAGAGGTTACGACTATAAAATTATGTTTACGGGTCCTACCGGAACAAACGGTATAGAGGCTGCAATTAAGCTTGCACGCAAGGAAACAAAACGCAGAAATATCTTTGCATTTATGGGTTGCTTCCACGGTATGACACACGGCGCCCTTTCACTTACATCAGAAATGTATGCACGCAATGCTGCAAATGCAACATTTACTGATGTAACGCATATTCCTGCTCCATATATGGTTGAGGGAATGAATGTAATTGATTATATGCAGATGCTTATTGATGATGACCACTCAGCAGTTGAAAAGCCTGCGGCAGTTATTATGGAAACTGTTCAGGCAGAGGGCGGTATCAGAGTATTTTCTGATGAATTTTTAAGAGATGTCAGAGACTTCTGTACTCGTAACGGTATTCTTATGATTATAGATGATGTTCAGGTTGGCTGTTGCAGAACAGGTTCATTCTTCTCGTTTGAGCGTGCAGGTATAAAACCAGATATAGTTGTAATGTCAAAGTCAATCGGTGGTATAGGTATGCCTCTTGCAATAGTACTTCACACAGCCGAGCTTGACCACTGGAAACCGGGCGAGCATAACGGCACATTCAGAGGCAATCAGCTTTCATTCATTGCAGGTAAGGCTGCAATCGACTATCTCACAGAAAACAATGTTGAGGCTGAAACAAAGCGAAAGGGTGAACTTATCAGAGACTTCCTTGAAACTCAGATTCTTCCTCTTGATTCACGCCTTGAACTCAGGGGTCTTGGTCTTATTTGGGGTATTGATGTCGGCAAAATTAATCCTGAACTTTCGGAGCAGATTATTGAAAAAAGTTTTGAAAAGAATCTCATCTGCGAATGTGCGGGCAGAGAAGGTGCTGTTGTAAAGATGATGCCTCCGCTTGTAATCGAAGATGAACTTTTAATTGAAGGTCTTCAGAGATTAAAGAAGTCATTTGAAGAGGTATTAGGCAAATAATATACCAAACGCAAATATAAAAAATTACTCAAAAACACGGCGTATTGCTGTGTTTTTTTGCTGTTTTTTCACTATTATATTTTATCGCTCATCAAAATAACAAATGTGTATATTGTGTGAAAAGTATAGTTTGTTGTAAATGCTGATTTTTTGTAGAAATATTGACAATATCATCCTAAAACTATATAATTATTTTGCATTCAGATGAATAAAAAATCTGAATTGTTCATATCTATATTTATAATATAAAAGGAGAAAAAGTTATGTCATTTTGCAAAAATTGCGGTTCAAATCTTCCTGAAGGTACAACATTCTGTTCATCATGCGGCACACCGGTTGAAGCTCAGACAACAGCTAATCAGCAGTCTGTAAATCCTCAGCCACAGCAGTATCAGGTTCCTAACCAGCAGCCAATGAATAATGATGTTGCTGATGCTCAGGACAACAAGTTTATGGGCGTACTTGCTTATATCGGTATTTTGTTCCTTGTTCCACTCTTTGCTGCAAAACAGTCAAAGTTTGCACAGTTCCATGCAAAACAGGGTTTAACACTCTTCGTATTTGAAGTAGCTTATTCAATTTTTGTAGCTATTATCAACGGTATTCTTAAAGCTACTGTAACATGGAGTACACTTGCACTTTTCGGAACGATTTCAAGTATTCTTAACTTCCTCAACGTGTTCTTCTTTGTAGTTGCTATTATCGGTATCGTAAATGCTGTCAAGGGTGAATGCAAAGAGCTTCCGCTCATTGGTAAAATTGATTTTATCGCAATGTTTAGCAAGAATAAATAATAATTATTATATTTAAGGCACGCATATGCGTGCCTTTTTATTTTTTCATCGCTTCATAAGCAAGCAAAAAATGTAACCTATGTGACCCGAAGGTGCATTCATGCTGTTTGGTTAACATCATAACATCCTATAAACAGTTAATTTGTTTTCGTGTTTTTTGTATTATAGGGGATTGCGCGCACATTGCAGTCAGGCATTAATGCTTCTATTGTAAATACAATCTATCTGCTCGGACAGGCGCAGTCCACTTACTGCCAATTAAAAATTGACATACAAGATTTTGAATGATATTATTTATGTATACTATTTATATAAATTGAGAGGTATGTATAATGAAAAAAATTGCAAGCTTTACAGTGAATCATGACACATTATTGCCGGGGGTATATGTTTCTCGAATTGACGGCGATATTACCACATATGATTTGCGTTTTATCAAGCCCAATACACCACCTTTTTTGCCAAATCCTGTAATGCACACTATTGAGCATTTGTTTGCTACCTATGCTCGCAACAGCAAATATGCTGATAAAGTCATTTACTTTGGTCCAATGGGTTGTCGAACAGGTTTTTACTTTTTGGTCAGGGATATGTCACAGCAGGAGGCACTTGATTTCATAAGAGAAACAGTAAAAAAATGCGCAGAGCATATCGGTGAAATTCCCGGAAACACGGCCGCAGAGTGCGGAAATTACAAGGAACATGACCTTGAAGGTGCTGTAAAAGCATTAAACGAATATTACAATAAGTTGATTGATTGTTCAGTTGATAACTTAAAGTATAATTAATTTGTAGAATTATTGTGAGTCTTGTCTTCAATATTAGTGTCAAATTAGAATTAATTGTCTGATTTGACACTTTTTTCGTTAGCATATTGCATTTTAAGAATTATTTGGTTATAATTGTGTAGTCAACTTCATTACAGGATTGTAATAGTTAATTAGATAGGAGAAATTATTTTGGAGACAAAGTTCATTGGATTGGATGGTCTTGGCGAAATCGAAAATCTTCGATCCTATAAAAGAAGAGAAACAAAAAATAATCAGCTCAATACTACACAAAAGACATTAAGATTTGTTAAGAGAGTATCAAAGTTTGCATTAAAGTCATTATTGAAGAATAGCAAAAAACTTTTAAATGTATCATCGGTAAAGATTTCAAATGCAAATTCAGTTAATAGCAGAAGATATTCTCAAAACACATCTCAAACAAGATATAAAACAAATACTTTAATAAGGAAAAAGGCATTACTTGCATTTGCTGTATTCGGCCTTGTTGGTGTATTTTCATTCATTACAGTAGCAGGTGCAGTCGATATACAGAGTAGTAGCTTACAGACAGCAAACTCGGCAGATATGTCTTCACCTTCTTACTTTAATAAGTATGTTGATAATTATGACATAAATGAACTTGGTGCTGTTTCAACAGCTGATGAGGCTTTCAGTGACCTTAACAGCAATGCACGCACAGTAATCACAAAGGCTCTAATTGAGGATAATCTACAGTCTGCTTGTGTCGGACTTTACATAGATAATCAGTTTATCGGTGCAACAAGCGATGGACAAGCACTTAATGAAGCACTTGAACAGATTCTTGTAGATTATCGTGAGGGTTATGACGATGAAACAACAACGGAATTTGTAAACGATGTCGAAATCAGAAACGGCAAGTTTGATGAGTCAAAAATCAAATCTGTAAGTGAAATTATTGCAGATGCAGAGGGAATGTTTTCAATCGCACTTGCGACGGATATAATATATACAAGGGAAATCGCTTATGATGTTACAACAGAGTACGACGATTCACAGCCTTCATCTTATGAAAAAGTCAAGGTTGAGGGTGAAAACGGCGAAGAGCAGGTAACAGTAAGAACAGTATATGTTGACGGTGTACAGACAGATGCTTATGTAACAGATTCAACCATTATCAAAGAAGCCGTTGACGAGGTTGTTGTTAAGGGCGGTTCGTCATCAGATGATTCAAGTTCATCAAGCGCATCATCATACGGCTCAGGTTCATTCATTTGGCCTCTTCCGTATACACACAATCTCACAAGTGATTTTGGCTCTCGTTGGGGCAGACTCCACGGCGGTCTTGATATTGCCTCAGGTGGAGTTTACGGTCAGTCAATTATTGCTGCTGACAGCGGTACTGTAATTCTTGCAGGCAATCAGGGAGACGGATATGGCAACTATGTTATCATTGACCATGGCAACGGTTATAAGACGCTTTACGGTCATATGAGCTCGGTTGCAGTATATGCAGGTCAACAGGTTGCACAGGGTGAAGTAATCGGTTATGTCGGCTCAACAGGCAACTCAACAGGCCCTCACCTTCACTTTGAAATCCGAGTAAATGATGTACAAACTGATCCTCTACAGTTTGTAAGCTGATAAAATTAAATAGATTAACCCCTGATTATTATAAAATCAGGGGTTATTTGTTTTTATAGGAAACTTCCTGAATAGGTGCAACCCACCGTCACTACTTAAACATATACTGTGCGGTGTCCATAAGCGACTCTAAAGCCTGCATTGCTTTGTGTTCTTTGCGTTTCATCTTTGGATTATCGTCTATAGTTTTTTTACTCATATAACCAACTGCAAGTCCTGCCGCCATTCCAAGTGCAGCACCCTTTACCAAATTCATCATTGGTCTTGAACTCATAAATCTGTCACTCCTTCAAATACTTTATAGTAAATTGCTTGTGCATAACAGTAGGGCAATAACGGTTTATAAAAATAAACGCTATTTGCTCGGATAAGTGCAGTCCATGGGCTGCTTTTTTAATTTATAGAAAATTGCTTGTACATAACAGTCGGGCACTAAACATTTATAAAAAATAAATGCTATCTGCTCAGATAGGTGCAGCCCACTGGCTGCTTACAAGATAATACTTGCAATATTATTGTTTACGATTTAAAATATAATAAACAAGACATATGAAAAACAGGAGTGATAAAATTTTGGCAAAATTAAATTTAGTGCTTGTCGAGCCTGAAATTCCGCAGAACACAGGTAATATTGCACGCACTTGTGCCGCAACAGGTGCAAGTCTGCATCTTGTAAAGCCATTAGGCTTTAAGATTGATGATAAAAAGTTAAAGCGTGCAGGACTTGACTATTGGCATTTCCTTGATATTACATATTATGAAAATATTGACGATTTTTTTGAAAAAACTAAGGGTGGTGCATACTTTTTCTTCTCAACAAAGGGTACGCACAAATATTCCGATGTAGAATACCCCGACAACAGCTATCTGTTGTTTGGTAAAGAAACAAAGGGACTTCCCGAAGAGCTTCTGATGAAATATCCCGACAGTACGCTCCGCATACCAATGATTGACGAGGCACGCAGTCTTAATCTGTCAAATTCGGTTGCCGTTGCTGCATACGAGGTTTTAAGACAGTGGGATTTTCCCGAACTTTTGAACAGGGGAGAGCTTCATAATCATAAGTGGTCTGACATTAATAATCTATCTTGACAAAACCATTTTACGGAAAACTTATGATGCGAACTAAAAATAAACTTTACTTTTACTGATGTTTATTGTATAATATAGTTTAAGCGAAAATGCAAAAGTGTATTCGCCGTGTAACATATAATTATTAAGGATAGGAGGGACAAAAACATAATGATTAGCGGTGCTGAAATTATGGTAAAATGTTTGGAAGCCGAGGGCGTTAAGGTCGTCTTTGGTTATCCGGGTGCAGCAATTTGTCCGTTTTACGATAAGATTTATGATTCAACCATTGAGCACATCCTTGTGCGTGAAGAGCAGAATGCGGCTCATGCGGCAAGCGGATATGCAAGATGCAGCGGAAAGCCGGGAGTATGTGTTGCCACCTCCGGACCGGGTGCAACAAACCTTATAACAGGTATTGCAACCGCATATATGGATTCAATTCCAATGGTTGCCATAACAGGTCAGGTAAAGTCTGACTTGCTTGGCAGAGATGTTTTTCAGGAGGCAGACATAACAGGTGCGTGTGAGCCATTTGTAAAGCATAGTTATCTGGTAAACAAAACCGAGGATTTACCACGAGTTTTTAAAGAGGCTTTTCATATTGCTTCAACAGGCCGTCAGGGTCCTGTACTGATTGATATTCCTCAGGATATTCAGGAGAATATGATTGAAGAATTTGTTTATCCCGATAGCGTTAACATTATCGGCTATAAGCCAAACACAAAGGGTCACGCTGTTCAGGTTAAGCGTGCAGTTGAAGCAATCAAGAACAGCGAGCGTCCTGTAATTGTTGCAGGAGGCGGTGTGTTAAGCTCAGGTGTAAAGCTAAAGCTTCAAGCCTTTGTTGACAAAACAAAAATCCCGCTCATCTCAACTATGATGGGTATTGGTATTATGCCAAGTGACAACGAGCTTTATCTTGGTATGCTCGGAACTCACGGCACAGCCATTGCAAACCGCGTTCTCCATGAGGCTGATCTTGTGATTGTATGCGGTGCAAGACTTGGTGACAGAGCAGTTGCTGCTCCAAACCAGATGAGTGAAAAAAATACTGTAATCCACATTGACATTGACCCTGCTGAAATCGGAAAGAATGTTAAGACAGAAATTCCGATTGTAGGCGATATGCGCAATGTTATGAATAAATTAAGTGATGAAATCGGCGATTTTGAGGTTTCTAATCAGTGGAGCGAAACAGTTAAATCATGGCAAAAGGATATTAAAAAAGAGCCTCAGAAGTTTGAGGGATTTGTTGAGCCTCGCTCACTCGTGCGCAATTTGAGTGCAATGTTCCGCTCAAAAGCAATTCTGGTTGCCGATGTTGGTCAAAACCAAATTTGGTGTGCAAACAACTTCCGTATTCGTGAGGGAAGATTTTTGACAACAGGCGGTATGGGTACAATGGGTTACTCAATTCCTGCTGCGGTTGGTGCAAAGTTTGCAAGACCTACAAGAGATGTTATTGTAATTTGCGGTGACGGAAGCTTTCAGATGAGCTTAAACGAGCTTGCAACTATTGCCGGAAATAACCTTAACATAAAAATCATCATTATGCGCAACTCTCGTCTCGGAATGGTAAGAGAACTTCAGGACAATCTGTACAACGGTCGCCACTCTGCCACAATTCTTAAAGGCGATCCCGACTTTTTGAAGATTGCGGATGCGTATGGAATTGACCACGCCGAGGCAAACTCAAATGAAGAAGCAGAAGAAATTATCAAGGGTATTGTTGATTCAGACAAACCGTTTATATTGGTTTGCAATGTTTACCCTGATACTCCGTCTATTTAATGAGGTGTGAAAATGCAGTATACATTATCTATTCTTGTTGAAAATCAGGCGGGCGTTCTTTCAAAGATTTCAGGTCTTTTCTCCCGTCGAGGATTTAATATTGACTCGCTTGCAGTCGGTGTGACAAACGACCCTAATGTGTCAAGAATCACCATTATTGCAAACGGCGACGAATATGTGGTTGAGCAGCTTGAAAAGCAGCTTAACAAGTTGATTCCTGTCATCAAGGTAAAGCGTTTGAATGAGGGCGATTTTATAAGCCGAGAGCTTATTTTAATCAAGGTTCATTGTATCGCTTCCAAGAGGGCAGAAATTATAAAAACGGCAGAAATTATGCAGGCAAAGATTGTTGATGTAGCTCAGAGCTGCGTTACAGTTGAATACTGTGAATGTGCCAACCGTGTAAATACTTTAATTGATTTACTCAAGCCTTATGGTATCCGTGAGATTGTAAGAACCGGTACTATCGCTATTGACAGAGGAACAGCAGCGGTTTCGGTTTAAGATAATATCGCAAAATTATAGTTTGCGGTGCTTACTTAATCTTACAGCATCATAACATATATTAATATTTTAATATACCGAATTTTCGGTAAGGAGGAATTTTAAAATGAAAGATTACAGAGAAAACATGAAGGCTCCAATTTATTATCAGTCAGATTGCAACCTTTCTTTGCTCGACGGCAAGACTATTGCTATTATCGGTTACGGCAGTCAGGGTCATGCACATGCACTTAACCTTAAGGAATCAGGCTGCAATGTAATCATCGGTCTTTACGAGGGAAGTAAGTCATGGGCAAAGGCAGAGGCTCAGGGCTTTAAGGTATATACAGCTGCTGAGGCTACAAAGCAAGCTGACATCATTATGATTCTTATCAACGACGAGAAGCAGGCTGCTCTCTATAAGAATGACATTGAGCCAAACCTCGAGGCTGGCAACATGATTATGTTTGCTCACGGTTTTAATGTACACTTTGGCTGCATCAAGGCTCCTGCTAATGTTGACGTTACAATGGTTGCTCCAAAGGGACCTGGTCACACAGTTCGTTCAGAGTATCAGGTAGGCAAGGGTGTTCCATGTCTTGTTGCTGTTGAGCAGGATGCTACAGGTCAGGCTAAGGACATTGCACTTGCATATGCACTCGGTATCGGTGGTGCAAGAGCAGGCGTTCTTGAAACAACATTCAGAACAGAAACAGAAACAGACCTCTTCGGTGAGCAGGCTGTTCTTTGCGGTGGTGTTTGCGCACTTATGCAGGCAGGCTTTGAAACACTTTGCGAGGCTGGTTATGACCCAAGAAATGCTTACTTTGAGTGTATTCACGAGATGAAGCTCATCGTTGACCTCATTTATCAGTCAGGTTTTGCAGGTATGAGATATTCAATCTCTAACACAGCAGAGTTCGGTGACTATATCACAGGTCCAAAGGTTATCACAGACGAAACAAAGAAGGCTATGAAGCAGGTTCTCACAGACATTCAGGACGGTACATTTGCAAAGAACTTCCTTCTCGATATGTCAGATGCAGGCGCACAGGTTCACTTCAAGGCTATGAGAAAGCTCGCTGCTGAAGTTCCTGCTGAAACAATCGGTGAAGAGGTTAGAAAGCTTTACAGCTGGTCTGACGAGGATAAGCTCATCAACAACTAATTTTGTTGGGATTTGCAGTTAATACATAAATTTATTAAAGGGTTACTCATTTTGAGTAACCCTTATTTTAATTATTTTCATTTGTTTATTATAGTTTAACTATTGTGCTCCAAAGATAAATTTTATGAGGCATTGTTACAAGCTGAATTTGAGGTTGTATCATATATGAAATTTTTCTTTACATTTTATATATTGTGCAACTAAAAAATAATTTTTTAAATCCTCTTTATCAAGCCCCGTGAATGCAAGTAGTTCATCATATAACATACTGCTTCCTTCAACAAAAATATATGATGAATTTAATTCAATCCCAACTATAATCCTGATACCTTTGAACACTTCATTTTGTGTTAAATATAATCTATCATCAGTAATCTCAAAAAGTTTTATTATAGGATTTTTTCCATTTAATTTACTATTTGAATATTCGTTAGAAGTTATATTTTCATATACTGCTTTTTCTAATTTTTGATTTTCAATTTCAATTACTGAGTATTTATCTTTTAAATATTCTACTATTTTTAAACCTTCTTTTTTATTCGGTATCAAGTTGTCTTTATTCTTATAATAAATATCTTTCCATTCTTTTATAAGCTCTTCTGTTGGTTCTTGCATCATCATACAATTTACTCTCCATTTTTTACTACGCTTCATAAGTTTTATTTTAATATGTAACCGTTGCGACCCGAAGATATACTTCGTGGGTTAGGTAAACATCATAATTCTATTAAACTCACTAATGCGGAAGTAAAAAAACGAAGTTTAGCACAAAACCTAAGTTTAAATTTCGGGACACTGCATTATAAATGATATTAAATCTATGTAGCGAAAGTAAAATAAAATTTTTGTCCTGCAAATACATTGATAACTCCAACCGTTATACTAAGAATTATATACAATAATGATATACCTGTATTTCCGCCTTTCCACAAATCACTTGTTTCAAGTGCAAAGGACGAAAATGTTGTAAATCCGCCACATATACCAACCTTTAAGAATAAAACAATTCTTGGATTGAACGAATTGTTTTTTGTTGCAAATGCCGCTATTATACCTATTATAAAACATCCCAGGACATTTATTATGAAGGTCTTAATCGGAAATATACTTCCTTCTTTTAGGGGAATCAGTCCAATTAAATATCTGCATACGGCTCCAATAAAACCACCAATGCCAACAATTATACATTCAATCATAAAGTATTACCCCCACAGTTTCAAATTTATGTATTTTTTATATCCGCATTATACCATTCTCATTTTTACGAGTCAATCATTTTACAACTCTTGTTAAAAATATAATTAAAGTGACCTGAAGATAAACTTATGCTTATTGTTAATATTCAAACTTGACAATGTTGTGATTGTGAAGCTTGGATTGTTACCAAAAAGACGAAGTAAATCTTCGGGTCGCAATATTATAGTATTTATTTAAACTTATGAAGCGTTATAAAAAAGTTTACATTAGGGAGCAAACAAGGTCAGTGTATTCCGACGGATTTTCGAGCGGAAATCCTGCAATCAAAATTGCCTGACAATATAGTACCTCAGCATATTTTTTTGCTTTTTCAATATCTGTTTCAATCAGTGCAGCCATTGACTTTACAGCCGAGTGATTCATATTAAGCTCAAGCACTCTTTGTGCCTTCATACCTGAGTTAGGCTGAACAGCGTTGAAGTATTTTTCCATTTCAAATGAAATTCCGCCCTTTGCAGTAAGGCAAACAGGGTGAGATACAAGCTTTTTGGATGCTGTAACCTCTGCAACCTTATCGCCGAGTGTTTCCTTAACAAAGGTGATAAGTGCATCATTTTCTGTTTTGTTCTCATCACTTTCGCTATCATTATCAATGCCCAGATCGTCGTTTGTTGCAGAGCAGAATTTTTTCTCATTGTACTGCATAAGTGTCTGCATAGTAAACTCGTCAACATCCTCGGTGCAGTAAAGAATTTCAAAGCCCTTTGAGCGGATAAGCTCTGTTTGCGGAAGAGTATCAATAGCTGCGGCATTTTCGCCTGTTGCAAAGTAGATAAACTTTTGCTCTTCCTTCATTCTGTCAACATACTCGTCAAGAGTTACAAGCTGTTTCTCGGTTGAAGAATAGAACATCAAAAGATTTTGCAGACCTTCTTTGTGCATACCATAGTCGGCAACAACACCGTATTTAATCTGTCTACCAAAAGCTGTAAAGAACTTTTCGTAATCCTCACGGTTGTTTGT
The DNA here is from genome assembly GCA_022510955.1 of Ruminococcus sp. Classification (GTDB taxonomy): domain Bacteria; phylum Bacillota; class Clostridia; order Oscillospirales; family Acutalibacteraceae; genus Ruminococcoides. The sequence continues at coordinate 16,938 of JAFLSM010000038.1, forward strand.
GAGCATTGCATTGAGTTCATTTTTAATCTTCTTTTCAATATTTTGTGCTATTGTCAAAAGGTGACGGTCATGCTGGAGCATTTCTCTTGAAATATTAAGAGAAAGGTCGGCACTGTCAACAATACCTCTTACAAAGCGGAAATGCTCAGGCAAAAGCTCTTCGCAGTTTTCCATGATAAGCACACCGCTTGAATAAAGCTGAAGTCCTTTTTTGTATTCCTTGGTATAGTAATCGTATGGGGCAGAGGACGGAATAAACAGCAATGCCTTGTAAGTTACAACGCCTTCAACAGATGTTACGATTGTACGCAAAGGCTTGTCCATTGACATAAACTTCTCTTTGTAGAAGTTGTCGTATTCCTCCTGTTCAACATCCTGCTTTCTTCTCTGCCAGATTGGCACCATACTGTTAAGAGTTTCAGTTTCTGTATAGTTCTCATATTCTGGCTTTTCGCTGTCCTTTGTTTCTTCCTTAATTCTGCTTTTTGTCATATCCATTTCAATAGGATAGCGAATATAATCAGAGTATTTTTTAACAAGACTCTGAATTCTGTACTGCTCAAGGAACTCGTCATAGTTTTCGTCATCAGTATTATCCTTGATTTCAAGAATAATGTCAGTACCAAAGCTGTCCTTGCTTATCTCATCAATAGTATATCCGTCTGCACCGCTTGACTGCCAGCAATAAGCAGTGTCACAGCCGTACTTTTTAGTGTTTACGGTAATCTTTTTTGCAACCATAAACGCTGAATAAAAGCCAACGCCGAACTGACCGATAATGTCAATATCGTCCTGCTTTTCTTCCATTTCGTTTTTAAATTTGTATGAGCCTGAGGATGCGATTGTGCCGAGGTTGTTTTCCAAATCGTCCTTGTCCATACCGATGCCGTTGTCAGTAATGATGAGTGTACGGTTTTCCTTATCAGCTCTAAGTGTAATCTTAAAATCGCTTCTATCCATTCCAACCTTGTCGTCGGTAAGTGAAATAAAGCAGAGCTTGTCAATGGCATCGCTTGCATTTGAAATAATTTCTCTTAAAAAAATCTCCTTGTGAGTATAAATTGAGTTAATCATTAGGTCAAGAAGTCTTTTTGACTCTGACTTAAATTCTGTTTTTGCCATAAGATTACTTCCTTTCAGTTCTTATACTAATCTTCAATAAAATAGTAGATATCTTTCTGCCATATTTTGCACAGTACTGCGTCGTCGTCCTTGTACAGCACAAAATCTGCTCTAAAATCTATTCTACTCTTTTATTGGCGATTAGTATTAGTGAATGTTATTCCCTAAACAATAATTTTACTACAAAAATCTTATTTTTTCAATATATAAAAACTGCATTGTGTTTAAGCTACTATTTTTTGACGGCAATAAAAGAATTTATAGTATTTGTCATAATTGAAAATAATGCACTTTTGATTTATAATAATATAACTAATTAAGATTTTTCTGCTTATTATATATGATTTTGTGAAAGGGCGATTGATTTGAGTAAAAGAAAACTTAAATCATATGATTATGATATATTTAATGATGATACATATGTAAGAAAAAATAATATAGTCAACAAGACAATCGACATAATCGAGTCATCAATAAAAAAAGCGCCGTCGTGGCTTACGGTGCTGTATTTCCCGATTGTAATTTTATGGATGGAATTTTTTCTGAAACTTGCATCGGGACTTTCAATTTTTAGCGGATTTTTTTACACGGTAATGTTTACTCTTCCTCTTTCACTTCTGCTTACTGTGATTTGCACAATTTCTAAAAACAGCAGATTTAACAGAGGTATTGCTTTAGGCATTACATCAGTCTTTTCAACATGGTACAGTTCACAGGTGCTTTATTACAATGTTTTCGGTACATTTATGGTGGTGAGCAGTATCACGAACGGGGGCACAGGGCAGGCTTTTAATTCATTTGATATGATTATGACGGCAATAGGGAGGAAGCTGTTTTTTCTTATAATGATATTTGTGCCGTTGATTTTTCAAATTATATTAGGTAATAAGATTTTTGCTTTCAAACATACAAAATTAAAACTGAAATTGGTTTTGATAGCCGCAATGATTGTTTTGCAGTGTTTTGACCTTGTGTGCATCAATTTTTCTAATAATTCAAATAATGCGAAAAGTTCTTATAATCTTTATTACGGCGAGTTACAACAGGCAAAAGCGTGCGAGCGTTTCGGAATGTTCACAATGCAGAAAATAGATATTAATCATCTTTTATTCGGATATAAGAACCTGGTCAGCATTGTTTCCGAAGAAAAAACTACGGAGGGTCCAAATGATAATGCAAATAAAGAAATAAAACCGCAAATTATTGATACTGATTTTGAACAGCTTGCAACAGAGCAAAGCAATGATGAGCTTAAAACTGTTTATGAATATTTCAGTACAACTACACCAAGTAAGACCAATAAGTACACAGGAATATTCAAGGATTACAACATCATCTTTCTTACTGCCGAGAGTTTTTCACATTATTGTATTGATAAGGATTTAACTCCCACACTGTACAAGATGTATAGCGAGGGCTTTCAGTTTGAAAACTTCTATTCACCAAGTTGGGGTGTTAGCACCACAGACGGAGAATATGCAAATCTCCTCGGTTTAATTCCAAAATCGGGTGTATGGAGTTTTTCTCAGTCAGCAGAAAATAACATCAGCTTTCCGTTTTCACTTGGTGAGATTTCACGAAATAATAGCTATAAAACCGTAAACGCTTATCACAACCACAGCTATGATTATTATGACAGGGATCAGTACCTTACCAACCTTGGTTATAATTACAAGGCTATCGGCAAGGGACTGGACCTTGGCGAAAATGTCTGGCCAAATTCTGATTTGAAGATGATGGAACATACTGTTGATGACTATATTAATTCGGACAGCTTTAGTGTATATTATATGACTGTAAGTGGTCACGGCGGATATTCCTATAATACGATAAGCGAACGCAATTTTGAACTTGTGGAGAATCTTAATTACAGTGATGAGGTAAAGGGTTATCTTGCCGCCAATATTGAGCTTGACAGAGCAATGGAATATCTGATTAACAGACTTAAAGATGCAGGCAAGCTTGATAATACCCTGATTTGTCTTACAGATGACCATTATCCTTATTCTCTTGACGAGTTTAACGGCCTTGATGAATTGGCAGGTCATACTGTTGATACAACCTTTGAAAAATATAAAAATGCGTGGCTTTTGTGGAGCGGTTCAATGAAAGAGCCTGTCAAGGTTGATACCTATTGCTCAAGTCTTGACATTCTGCCGACCCTGCTTAATATGCTCGGCTTTGAGTATGACAGCAGAACTTTAATCGGCACAGATGTGTTTGGCGGCAAAGATCCTTTTGTGGTGTTTGATGACCGCAGTTGGATTTCACAGAACGGCAAGTACTATTCAGGCATGGGAGAATATACAGAATTTGAAAATGCAAAGGGCGAGGATGATATTGATGCTTTGAATAACAAGTGTTCAAATATGTTCACGATTTCACGAATGATACTTGACAATAACGCCTACATAGGCATTTACGGAGATACTCACATCGTCGGTGAATGACAATTAAATACATCTTCAAACAAAAAAGGCAACAGCATAAAAACTGTTGCCTTTTATAATAGGCTCTATAATAAAAGTTGGGGTAACAAATAGAGCCTACAAAAATAAAAATAA